>JBDSIB010000033.1:0-44341 GCA_039918155.1 Ferruginibacter sp. | reverse complement strand
GAATTGTTGAATTGTTGAATTGTTGAATTATAAAGAGTTTCGCAAGTTAAATATACTTTAGAATTTCACCATAGCCCATTGACTATTCACCAATGACTTTTCTTAAGTGCCAAGCAAAAATTTCGATTTATGAATTTGATTCTCCGTCGCACTTTTTACGGAAAAAACAAAGCCGTTCAAAATGGAGTAAGCACCATATTCACCTTTTTTATTGATGGCTAAAAAACCAACTTGGGTAGTCATTGCTTTTTTTCTGTCCCTTTTCACAATTCTTTCCACTGCTTTTTTACAAGCCATTTCCGGGCCGTAGCCCTGCCTCATAAATTCTACTACAAGGTGTGTTCCACAGATTCTTATTACTTCTTCACCAACACCGCTGCTGGTGGCAGCTCCAACTTCATTATCTACAAATAAACCTGCACCAATCAAGGGAGAATCACCCACACGACCATGAACTTTAAAAGCCATGCCGCTTGTAGTGACGCCGCCTGAAAGGTCTCCATGATTGTCCAATGCAAGCAATCCCATTGTATCATGATTTGCACTGCCGTCCTCAAAGAAATTTGGTGCAAAAGGGCCATTCCCTTTTTTATTTTCAATATTAATTACGGGCTTGTATTCGCTTTTCTCCAGCCATTTTTTATAAGCATCTTTTGCTTCATGAAAAAGTACGGCAGGTTCTTTTGTAAAACCATTTTCAATGGCAAATTGCTGGGCACCGTCACCAACTAATAGAATGTGTGGTGTTTTTTCCATCACTTTTCTTGCTACAGAAATAGCATGTTTTATCTGCTCGATTGCACCCACGGCACCGCAATTAGCATGTTCGTCCATAATGCAGGCATCTAATGTTACTTTGCCATCCCTATCAGGATAACCACCAAGGCCTACACAGCAATTAATGATATCTTCAATCTGGTTAGCGCCTTTTTCTACTGCGTCTATTGCTTTGCCATTAGCACTGAGTATTTTCCAGGCTTCTGCATTTACAGCCATACCACTATCCCAGGTAGAAATTACGATTGGTTTTTTGGTTACAGTAGGGATGGTTTTAAAAGATAGTGCTGAAAGTCCTAACGAACTTATTTTGAGGAAATTTTTGCGGTTCATTCTTGGCTGATTTTTAATTCGTATTCATCGTTAATTTCCTGGTCATTTTGTTGAAGGAGCGTTTGTGGAAAGCAAAGTCAAGATATAGTGTTTTACTTTTCGTTTTTAAACCGTTTATAGCACCAACAACCCGATCATAAATTTTCAAACAATTTGTGTTGTATAAAGTTAGTGGTATTTATTTTTATTGTTTGGTTAGTAAAAAAGTAAAGATTACAGGCGGGCGAGATTTGGTTACCATAAAGAATTGCTTCGCATCGGGGGTGTTCTGATAAATTAATTTTCGCTACCGTTATAACTAAGATTGCTAAAATGCTTCTTTCAAAAGCTTAAAAAGCAATAGAATGCATATCTTGCAGTCAAAAATTTGCCTATGGCAGATTTTTATTTATACCACAAAAATATATATGAGTAAACAGCAGAAAGCCGGCTCCGGAAAAAAATCTTCCCAATCAGAAATACTGAAAGGGAAGCTGGATATCAGCCGCAGCGGAATGGGATTTGTAATGGTAGAGGGTCAGGAAAAAGACATCATTGTAAAGCCAAACGATTTTGGAAAGGCTTTTCATGGCGATACAGTAAGAGTGCAGGTTGATGCGCATGCAGCACCAGGCCGGAGAGTAGAAGGAAAAATAATTGATGTAGCAGAGAGAAAACAAACTGAATTTATTGGTAATGTGCAGGTAAATAAAACCATTGCTTTCTTTGTGGCGGGTGGTGAAAAGCCAGTGCCGGATTTTTATATTCCTATCGAGAAACTGAATGGCGCAGTTGATGGCGATAGAGTGGTAGCAAAATTTGTAAAATGGGATAAGGCAGATAAAAAACCACAGGGGGAAGTAATCTCCGTTTTAAAAGCAGAAGATGAAGGCGACCTGGCGATGAAAGAAATATTGATCAATGCAGGATTTCCCTTGGTATTTGATGAAAAAGTAATGGCGGAAGTTGCAAAGCTTTCCGGAAAGATCACAAGAGAAGAAACCAAGAAGAGAAAGGATTGCAGGGATATATTAACTTTTACAATTGATCCTGCGGACGCAAAAGATTTTGATGATGCCATTTCAATCCGCAACCTGGATAATGGCAATTATGAAATTGGTGTTCACATTGCAGATGTAAGTCATTTTGTAACACCTGATAGTATTTTAGATAAAGCTGCTTATGAAAGAGCAACGAGTGTTTATTTACCAGACAGGGTGAACCCGATGTTACCTGAAAAAATATCCAATGAGCTTTGTTCTTTGCGGCCTAATGAAGATAAATATACCTTCTCGGTAATATTCCAGATCAGCAACCGGGCAGAAATAAAACATAAATGGATCGGCCGTACCATCATCCACAGTAATCATCGTTTTACGTACGAAGAAGTACAACAAACAATCGAAACCAGCGATGGACTTCACTTTAAGCCAATACTGTTGCTGGATGGCCTGGCGAAAAATTTTCGTAAAGAGCGTTTTGAAAATGGAGCCATTAATTTTTCATCGCAGGAAGTAAAATTTCAACTGGATGAAAAAGGTAAGCCCATTGGCATCATGATAAAAGAAAGTAAGGATGCACATAAGCTGGTAGAAGAATTCATGTTGCTTGCTAACAGAACAGTGGCTGAATATGTTTCTAAAATAAAAGTAAATAAAGAACCGATACCCTTTCCGTACCGCATACACGCTACACCGGATGAAGAAAAGCTAAAACCATTTGTTGCTTTCGCAAGAAAGTTCGGGTATAAGTTTGACATGAAAGATGAAAAGGCCATTGCAACATCCTTTAATCAACTTTTAAAAGATGTGGAAGGAAAACCAGAACAGCATGTGTTGGAGCAATTGGGCATCCGTACAATGGCAAAAGCAGTTTATACTTCGCAGAATATTGGCCACTATGGTTTAGGCTTTGAAAATTATTGTCATTTTACCTCACCGATACGGCGTTACCCTGATGTAATGGTACATCGCATTTTACAGCAGTGCCTGGAAAAAGACCTGAAGCTGGACAAAAAAATGGATGAGAAATGCAAGCATTGCAGCGACAGAGAACGCAGTGCCATGGAAGCGGAAAGAGCAGGAAATAAATACAAGCAGGTCGAATACATGCAACAGTTTATTGGTGATGAATTTGACGGTATCATCAGTGGTGTTGCGTCCTTTGGCTTTTGGGTAGAAACGGTTGAGCATAAGTGTGAAGGCCTGGTAAGTGTGCGTGACCTTGCTGACTATGATGAATTCCGACATGACGAAGCGGCGTATGCTTTAGTAGGAGTGCGGACAGGTAAAATATTCAACATGGGTGATAAAATACGGATAAAAGTAGTAGCTGCTAACCTTACCAAACGCCAGTTAGATTATGAGTGGGTGAAGGACGAGGGTGTGAAAACTAAGAAAGTAAGTAAAGTAAAAAAAGGTAAATAAGGTATAAAGAGTAAATAGGTAAATAAAGTATCGAACGTAAATTGAAGATGCTTTAAAATCAAATATCTTAAATCACAAATCATAAATCTTTCATGCATTCTTTCACTGAATTGTCGGCGCTTTTTGAAGAAAAATTTAATGTGCGGCATTTTCCTGAGCATACAAAAACGTTGTACGATCCTGCTCAATACATTTTAGGTATTGGTGGAAAAAGAATACGACCTGCTGCAGTGTACATGGCCAATGAATTATTCAGTGTAATTGATGAAGATACTTATAATGCCGCCTGCGCTATTGAACTTTTTCACAATTTTAGTTTGATACATGATGACATAATGGATAAAGCGCCACTGCGTCGTGGGCAACAAACCGTGCATGAAAAATTTGGAGAAAGCACCGCTTTGCTTGCAGGCGATGTGATGTTTGTACAGGCTTATGAATACCTGAGTAAAATAAAACCACTTTATCTCCCAAAGGTGGTAGCCATATTTAATAAAACTGCCAAGGAAGTTTGTGAAGGGCAACAACTTGACATGGATTTTGAAAAAAAATCTACTGTAAGTTTAGATGAGTATGTAGAAATGATATCGCTGAAAACGTCTGTGCTATTAGGATCCAGCCTGAAGACCGGTGCAAT
Source organism: Ferruginibacter sp. (assembly GCA_039918155.1). Classification (GTDB taxonomy): domain Bacteria; phylum Bacteroidota; class Bacteroidia; order Chitinophagales; family Chitinophagaceae; genus Ferruginibacter. The sequence continues at coordinate 40,189 of JBDSIB010000033.1, read as the reverse complement.
ATTGGGCGGCGCAGGACTTGGCAGCCAGCAACATTTATATGATTTTGGAAAAAATCTTGGTATTGCTTTCCAGGTGCAGGATGATTATTTAGATGCGTTTGGTAACCCGGAAAAATTTGGAAAACAGATTGGTGGTGATATACTGGCTAATAAAAAAACTTTTCTGCTGATACATACAATGGAAGTTGCAACGGCTTCGCAAAAAGAAGAACTGGAACAATTACTTAATACAAATGCACCTGATAAAGTAGAAAGGGTTTTACAACTTTTTAAAGATTGTAAAGTTGCTGAATGGGCTACTGCATTGAAAGAAAAATATTATGCTACTGCTATGGAACACCTGGAAGCACTTGCCGTACAGGAAACCAGGAAAGCAGAGTTGCGAATTTTAGCTGACTACTTGTTGCAGAGAGAAAGTTAGTGCTAAGTTAAGCATTGTTGGAATTTTTATTACACGAATTATTGCTAATTAGACGAATTGTCTAACCGGGAAAACCTGATGCCAGATGATATGCTGTACAAGTGAGTGACACAACGATGCTGACCAATGATTTGAAGCCCGGACAATAAAAATTATCCTCATAAAGAAATATTTTGCTATTTTTCCTTTACAAAATAACCAGCTTATATGTCTAATTCTTTATTCAGAAGAAAAAATATCTCTAACATTTTAGCAGAAGGCGCAGATGATGTGCATGGTGGTGCAGGATTAAAACGTGTGCTGACAGTAAAGGATCTTACGTTTTTTGGTATTGCAGCTATTTTAGGTGCCGGTAGTTTCAGTAGCCTCGGCTTCGCTGTTTTTCACGGTGGGCCTGGCGTTATTTTATTATTTGTGATAACAGGTATAGCCTGTGCATTTACTGCACTTTGCTATTCTGAATTTGCCAGCCGCATCCCTGTTGCCGGCAGCGCTTATACTTATGCGTATGCCAGTTTTGGAGAATTATTCGCCTGGGTTATTGGATGGGCACTTATAATGGAATATTCTATTGGTAATATTTATGTTGCATACAGCTGGAGCGATTATTTTACTTCGCTGATGGATAAGATGCACATTCATATTCCTGAATACCTATGCACCAGTTACATGGAAGCAAAACATGCCATAGAACGGGGAAGCACAAACGCAGATGAACTGGCAGCATGGAATAATGCGCCGGTGATCGGAAGTCTTCGTATTATTTTAGATGTGCCGGCTGTTGTTATTAATTTTCTGATTACTTATCTCGTTTTTAGAGGTATTAAAGAAAGTAAGAATTTCAGCAATGTTATGGTGATGCTGAAGATAGCGGTGGTAACACTTATTATTATTGTGGGTGGATATTTGGTTTTTACAACCGGTCTTACACATAACTGGACGCCGCCAAACGACGAAGGGGTACATTCTTTTATGCCAAACGGTTTTGGTGGAGTAATGCTGGCCGTTGCCAGTGTATTCTTTGCCTATATTGGGTTTGATGCAGTAAGCGTACTGGCGGAAGAAAGTAAAAATCCGCAACGGGATCTTCCGAGAGGAATGCTTTATTCGCTGGTGATCTGTACCGTGATTTATATTTTACTTACACTGGTACTTACCGGGGCAGTAAATTATAGAAAGTTTGATGGTGTTGGCGATCCGCTGGCATTTATTTTTGAGCCCGATAATTTAAACGTAGGCTGGATGCAGTTCCTGGTGGCAGTGATTGCTGTAATTGCAATGACGAGTGTGCTGCTTGTGTTCCAGATGGGACAGCCCCGTATCTGGATGAGCATGAGCCGTGATGGCCTTTTACCAAAAGTATTTAAGAAGATACATCCGAAATATAAGACACCTTCTTTCTCTACAATTGTAACCGGCCTTGTAGTGGGTATTCCAATTTTATTTACAGATAAAACTTTTGTACTGGATTTTACAAGTATTGCTACTTTATTTGCATTTGTGTTGGTCTGCGGCGGTGTTTTGCTTATTCCGCCAAAAGAGAAAATTGCCGGGCGTTTTCATTTGCCGTACATCAATGGGCAGTTTATCTTTCCTGTCATTGTAATAATATCATTTTTTGTTGCAAGGCTTTTGTCAAAAACATATTTTACAGATATGTTCAACTTTGACTTTAGCGCTGATAAAGATTATACAAGTGGTGCCCAAACTTTTATGGATGTGGCCACTCCAAATATATCGTTGATCGTTTTCTGGCTCAGTGCTATTCTGCTGGCTTTGTTTGCCTTTATTAAAAAGTATTCGCTTATTCCGCTGATGGGTGTTATTACCTGCATGTACCTGCTTACAGGGATGAGCAAAAGCAACTGGTTATGGTTTATCGGCTGGCTTGTGTTGGGTATAATCATTTATTTTTTATACGGATACAAAAACAGTAAACTGGCAGAACACAAAGTTTAACATCATTGAATTATTCTACATTTTACGGAAGCCAAAAGCTTCCGTATTTTTGTAGTATGAAATACGAAATTGGCGACAAGATAATAGTGCTGCATTCTGATGAGGAGGGAAAAGTAATTGAGATAATGGATGAAAAAATGGTAATGATAGAAGTACGTGGAGTTAAGTTTCCGGCGTATATGGACCAGATCGATTTTCCTTATTTTAAAATGTTTTCGCAGAAGAAGGAAGTTGTAAAAAAGAAGATCTACGTAGATGACATAAGACAAGAAAAACCGGCTGCTAAAAAGAAAACCGGTGATGGTGTTTTTCTGAATTTTATACCGGTATTTGATAAGGATGTTTTTGATGATGATGTGGTGGAAAAATTAAAAATTTATCTCGTCAATCAAAATGAGGAAGCTTATAATTTTAATTATAATTTATTTTTTTCCGGGGAAAGTAATTTTCAGCTAAAAAATACAATTGAAGGCCTGGCAGATTTTTATCTGCATGATGTAAGTTTTGAGGATATGAGCGACAATCCAAAATTTGATTTTGAGTTTTCTTTGGCGAATGAAAATAAAAGGAAAGCTTTGTTTTATGAAGCCACTTTAAAATTAAAAGCCAAGCAACTTTTTAAGAAGATAGAAGAAACCCAGCTAAAGAATGAACCTTCTTTTGCGTATGAACTTTTTACATCTTATCCTGATAGGGTAGACGAAGAGAAAGTAGATATGAGTAAGTTAGGAAATGCAGGCTACCGCATTTACGATGCAGGTAAAGTTCGTCAGAACCTTCCACCAGCAAGGAGTGTAGTCGATCTGCATATTGAAAAACTGACTGATAGCTGGAAGCATCTGACGAATTTTGAAATACTGACCATGCAATTAGATGAGTTTGAAAAATATTATGAATTGTCTGTAGCACATCGCCAACCGCAGCTAATTGTAATACATGGAGTGGGCGAGGGGAAGCTGAGGGATGAGATACATGAAAGCCTTCGGCTTAAAAAAGAAGTAAAGAGTTTTGTAAACCAGTTTCATCCTTTGTATGGTTATGGCGCTACGGAAATTTATTTTGCTTATAAATAAAATACAAAAATGATTTTACCAGCTTCAGCCTGGGCACAGGTAGTTTTTATTTTTATTTTTTCCTTGTTCCGTTATGTACTATTCGGTGGTATTGCATTTTGTATTTTTTATATTTTACTAAAACGGAAAAATATATTTTATAAAATACAAAAGCGCTGGCCTTCCAATAAAGATTATCAGAGAGAAGTTACTTATTCACTGATAACTTTTTATTTTTTGCAATGGTGCCATTGGTTTTAAATCTTTCTTTTGTAAAACCACATACAAATATTTATAAAAATATTCATCAGCACGGCTTGCTCTATTTCTGGCTGGCGTTTCCATTAATGATGATCATTCATGATACCTATTTTTACTGGACACATCGCATGATGCATCACCCAAGGCTTTTTAAGACCTTTCACCTGGTACATCATAAAAGCACCAATCCATCGCCATGGGCTGCATTTTCATTCAATCCTGCAGAAGCAATTGTGGAATCTTCTATTGTGTATGTGTTTGTATTTACCATTCCGGTGATGCCGATACATCTTTTCTCCTTCCTCTTTTTTATGACGGCTTATAATGTGTACGGTCATTTGGGATTTGAGTTATATCCTAAAAATTTCAATCGCAATTTTATTGGTAAATGGTTTAATACTTCTGTAAATCATAATATGCATCACCAGTATTTTAAAGGGAACTATGGGTTATACTTTACTTATTGGGACAGGATGATGGGCACATTGCACAAAGAGTATGACGCAACTTTTGATGATGTCGTGTCAAAGAATTTTTTAAAAAGAGAAGAGGAGGTCATCCTTGTTTCCTGAAGCTTCTATCTGTAATTAGTGCAATAGGAATACCGACCATTATGATCAGCACAATTAAATTGGGTAAAATATATTTTGTAGAAATTGTTTTACCAAGGATCATTTTTAAAATACCCACATTCATTACCGTCCATACAAAACAACCATAAATAATACCGGCAACAACTGGATTACTTATAATTTTTTTATAAGCCGGATAGATCAACATATAAAAAAAAGCAAATGATAATGCAATGAATGCATGGAAGCCGAGCCCAGCAAGAGCCATTTTCCAGCCACCATCATAAGCTTCTTTACCAAATGCACCGGCAGCAACTGATTGCAAAATTTTTACAGGAGTAGATAATTTTAATATAAATGTAAAAACAATAATTGCTCCGCTGATATCCAGGAGTGCTGCTACAAGCCCTGCTTTTATTGCTGTTGTTATTTTTTGATATGCAGTCATTTTGATATTTTTATTTCTTTCTTAAAATAAAATACAGCATTGATAAACCTAAAATTGCAGCGGCTACGGAAGCCAGTATGACAGAAATTTTTGCGGTAGCAATATCATCTGCATTGGTAAAAGCAAGTAAGGTTACAAAAATGCTCATTGTAAAACCAATGCCAGCTAACATTCCTGCGCCAATAATGTGTTTCCATTTCAGATCAGGAGGAAGGCTGCAAATGCCTGTCAATACTGCAATACCTGCGAATATAAAAATCCCCAATGGCTTGCCAACTACCAATCCGGTTATAATACCTATAGCTTCTTTTGAGTGCAGCGCAGCGGCCCAGCCAGGATGAAATGTAATACATGTATTTGCCAAAGCAAAAACGGGCAGAATAATAAATGCCACCGGTTTGTGTAATGCATGTTGCAAAATGTAAGAGGGCGATCTTTCATCTCCTTTACCAAAGGGAATGGTAAACGCAAGCAATACCCCTGCAATGGTAGCGTGAATGCCGGAGTGTAACATGCAATACCACATTATAACTCCACCAATTAAATATGGGATTAGATTGTAAACTTTTAGCCGGTTGCATAATAAAAGCAATCCAAATATTCCTAATGCCACTCCCAGGTAAGCCCATGAAATTCCATTGGAATAAAATATTGCAATGATGATGATGGCGCAGATATCGTCAATAACTGCAAGTGCTGTCAAAAATATTTTTAGAGAAGAAGGAACTCTGCTGCCCAATAAAGCCAGCATGCCAATTGCAAATGCAATATCTGTTGCCATGGGAATACCTGCGCCGCTCTGTGTGGGAGTACCATAATTAAAATACAGATAGATGCCGGCAGGTACCAGCACACCGCCAATTGCAGCGACAATGGGCAACAACGCATTTCTCATTTCAGCAAGCTCACCCACATATATTTCTCTTTCCAGTTCCAGCCCGATGAGTAAAAAAAAAATGCTCATTAATCCATCATTGATCCAATGCGTAATGCTGTGATCATTGAAAGAAGTTTCCCAAAAATTAATATAGCCATGCTGAAAACTACTGTTCGCTATAATTAAAGAAATGATAGTACAAAAGATTAATAGTAAACCACCAGCCTTTTCGCTGTTGAAAAACTCATTGAACAGTTTAGTTAATCTCATTGGAATATTTTAATGTGACATTGCTCTTTTTTTGATCATGCCGCCTTTCATATCTTTTACACTACTCATTACCACAAATGCGTTGGGATCAATTTTTTCAATCTCAACTTTTAATTTTCCAACTTCCAGCCTGGTGATGATGGTATAAATAATTTTCATATCGTATAATTTTTCGCCACTTTTCCCAAAGCCTCTTTCGCCTTTGTAAACAGTGATACCACGGCCAAGTTTGCTGGTGATCATGTTACGGATCTTATCTGCTTTAACAGATATAATGGTAACGCCGGTATATTCTTCAATGCCTTCTAAAATAAAATCTACCGTTTTTGAGGCTGATAAATAAGTAAGCATTGCATACAAAGCTGTTTCCATAGAAAGCAGTGCTGCTGAGACGGAGAAGATAATAATATTTACCAGCATGATGACATCGCCGATGGTTAGACTTAATTTTTTGCTTAATGCAATTGCCAATACTTCTGTGCCATCAATTACGGCGCCGCCACGTACAGCCATCCCTATTCCGGCACCAAGAAAAAAGCCACCAAAAACTGCTACTAATAATTTGTCATGTGTTATTTCAGGGAAATTTACTACGGCTACGCAAAGCGCAAGACCTGTAATGGCCATTGCAGTTTTGATAGCAAAAGTTTTGCCGATGGCATAATAACCTATTATAACAAAAGGAAGATTGACCAATACCAGTAGAATGGCAAGATTGATCCCGGACAGTTCACTGATCAAAAGGGAAATACCTGTAGCGCCGCCATCTAAAAAACCATTGGGTAATAAAAAACTTTTTAGTCCAAACCCAGCGGATAAAATACCAATAGAAACCATAAAAATATCTCCAAGCAGCCTCTTAAGTTCTATTTTGAACTCAATTATTTTTTTTGCATTACTATAGTGTGGAGAGCCATCTCCGTTTTTTTTAAAGTTGAAAAGTATATTTAAGATGTTAAGCTTTTGTTTTCTCATTCATTTAAAAATAGGAAAAAAAAGTGATTCTTTTTATTAAGTTTTGGAAGGAAGAGGGGGGAGTGGCTAAGCTACTTTGAACTGCTCAAGTATCTTTTCAAGATCAACTATTTCAAGCGGTTTTTCAAAGTAGGCATCTGCACCGCAATCAGTTGCTACATTCTTTATATCATTGTTGGAGGATAATATCATTACGGGAATATCAGCAGTCTCTTGTTTTGATTTCAATGCTTTGCAAATATCTTCACCGTTAATATTATCCATATGCAGGTCGAGTAAGATCATATCGGGATGTTCACTGCTGATAATCTTATCGAGGTTTATCCCGTTGTGAGAAATCTTAACCTCATATCCTGCATTAGATAGTTTACTACTGAAGAGGAATAAGTAGTCTTTATCATCATCTACCAGTATTATTTTCAATTTTTTGCTTGATGGATCCATGTTAGCATTTGAATATATAAATCAATTATGGAGCCATTAAATAAAGAGGATACAATGGTAATTCTATACCCGATTACTTTATTGAAACAAAAACTTCTACTTCGGCATCATCCCAGTTTTTACTGCGTTCATCATAAATTTCAAAGTCATACTTGTAAGCTCTTGCCAATGGCGATTCCCATATTTGTTTCCAGGCTGCTGTCACACAGCCGGGCATTTTTCCTTGGGCAGTTACTTTTTCAAATCTACCTTCAGGAATAATTAAAGACTGCAGGCCCGTTGGCACAACGGCGTCTTTTGATACTTTGTAACCTATAAAATAATTAAACGGCCTGGTACTGTCACCATCGTAGTCGAAATAGACACCGTAGATATCATCACTTAGTTTATCACCTATTTTATCTGTATATTTTTGTTTGTGGAACTCATGCCAGAGGTTTTCACAATCGATACTGGATTGTCCATTTTCATTGCTTGTTTTGGAAGGCATTGCCAAGCCTGTTAAATATATTTCCTGGAGATGAATAATATTCATTGGTTTTTGTTTTAAAGATGAAAGAAGGAATTGAGATAATATTTTCTTGAGACAAATATCAAACCATGTAATATAAAAGCCCGGCAGACACCAGGCTTTTACAAGTACAAATTATTTTAAAAAACTATTGAGAGATATAATTCTGCAAATGGTTAATCGTTTCTTTTTGCGAAGCTATAATGGCAGTAACTACATCGGTGATGGATATTACACCAACAACCTGGTCATTGTTTACCACAGGTAAATGGCGGATATGCTTCTCACTCATCATTTCCATACATTTTTCTATACTATCCTGGGGAGATACGCTCAACACTTTTTCTGTCATAATATCCTTAACTAAAGTATCAGTAGATTTTTTTCCTTTCAAGACGATCTTACGGGCATAATCTCTTTCTGAAATAATTCCTCGTAATTCTTCTCCATGCATTACAAGCAGTGCACCAATATTCTTTTCACCCATTACTCTTAAGGCATCATAAACGGTTATGGATTCTTCTACATGAAATACTTTATTTCCCTTGGCAGTTAAGATATCAGAAACTTTCATACAGAATTTTTTTAGTTGTACTAAAAATATAGAAAAAAATCTGCATTTCATAATCATAAATAATATTTTGATGAGATGATACCTGCCTACATAGGAAGCTTGTCTATTCCCTGTTATTATAATTTATGGATCAGGAGAATGCTTCTTTCACAATTTTATCATCATTAATACCGATATGCTTTAATTGTTTTTCCACTGCATCCATCATTGGTGGGGGACCGCATAGATAAAAATATTCGTTGTTATCGCCAATATTTTGTTTTAGAAAATCTTCACTGATATAACCATTTGCATAGCCTTCAATTTTTTCATCAGATAAAATGTTGATGAAATCCTTGTTCAGCATTTCGGTAAATTCCTTGTCATGTATAATATCTGCTTTGGTTTTATTGGCAAAAATAATTTTGTTACCAACGGCTTCATTTTTTTGCTGCAGGTGTTTAAAGATTGATATGAAGGGTGTAATGCCAGCACCACCGGCAATAAAGATGCCCTGTCCTTTATAAGAGATGTCACCGAATACTTCATCTAAAATAAGTTCGTCGCCTGCTGCCAGTTGCAACAATTCATTGGTTACGCCATTATGCGATGGATAAGTTTTAATGGTAAACTCCAAATAATTTTCGTTGGGTAAAGATGTAAAAGTAAAGGGTCTTTTCTCTTCCTGCCATCCATCTTTATTTATAGACATATCTACTGCCTGCCCCGGATGATATTGTAACTCTGCAGGTTTTTCTGTTTGTATCTGCAACACATCATGTGTTACTTTTTTTATAGATTTTATTTTTACGTTATGTGCCATTTGTTTTTAATAAGTAATAGCACAAACTGTATACCTGTATTTTGATAAGGTTATCTAAATAAGAAATATTTTAGCGAAGCTTATTTTCACTTACACCTTCTTTGGTAATGATAACGGGTTTTATAAACCCCTGTTCATCAAAAAACATTTCATCTATACAGGTCTCTCTTGAGTTACCATCCGTTTCTGTTAAAGGGCGGCGGTGATAAACGATGTACCATTTATCCTGCGAAGCAATATGAATGACAGAATGATGTCCGGCACCTGTTGCAATTTTAGGATCCTCCTGCAGAATTTTTCCAATACGTTTGAATGGTCCTATCGGTGAATTTCCAATGGCATAAGCAACACAATAGTCAGGGCCTGTCCAGCCGCCTTCTGACCACATAAAATAATATTTACCATTTCTCAAAAACATGAAAGGCCCTTCTACATAACCTTCCGGCGTTATCTCTTTAAAAATAGTACTATCCTTAAAAGGAATAAAGCCCGTTAAGTCATTATTTAGTTTTGCAATATTACAATGCTGCCACCCTCCGTAAATAAGATAATGGGTTCCATCTTTATCTGTAAAAACATAAGGGTCTATCGGTTGTGCACCATTATAAAATTTATCTATCAATGGCTTGCCAAGATGATCTTTAAAAGGGCCACCAGGTTTATCGCTAACAGCTACACCCATGCCACCGTACTGCTGATTATTCTGAATATCATTTGCTGCAAAAAAAAGAAAATACTTTTTGTGTATTTTCACAATGGATGGAGCCCATACCGCACGCTTTGCCCATCTTACATTTGCAGTGTCCATTACGTGCGAATGTTTTGCCCAATGTACCAGGTCTGGCGAAGAAAATGCATCAAAGAAAACCTGTTTGCCATATGGCGCAGAGTAAGTTGGATATATCCAATAGTTTTTATTAAAAATAATTCCCTCCGGATCTGCATACCAACCCTTAAAGACAGGATTACCGGCTTTCGGAAAAATGTTTTGCTGGGCAAATATTACGAGAGCTTCACATGCAAAAAAAAGTACTAATAATATTTTCTTCATTTTATTTTCTCTTTTATATAATCAGTCCATTTTATAAAAATACCCAATTAAACATTGATTAAATAGACTTTCTCATGTGCCAATGCTTCTTTTAAATAGCTACATTACACATAGGCATATCATTTGCATTGTAAAATTGTTCTTCATCTTACTTTAATAACACTTAAAACATCAAAACAATGAATTTTAAAAAAATTGTTCCCGTATTATTTATGGTATTAAGCATTAGCATGGCTTTGCCTGCAACAGCATCTAACGATCTGCCTGCAACAGTACCTACAGAAACACCCGCTGCCACAGCCCGACTGCAAGCAATTATGACAAGGCTTACAGAAATAAGGGATATGGACAGAAGTAATCTTACTACTTCAGAAAGAAAAGACCTGAAGAAAGAAGTGAAATCAATGCAGAAAGAAGTGAATGAAGGTCATCGTAGGGGAGTATTTTTATCAGTGGGCGCAATAATTATTATTATACTGTTGCTTATTATATTATTATAAGTTATTTAAATAGCCCGGTTTTGCCGGGCTATTTAAATTTTAGAGATTCCAGTATTTTTTAATAAAATACCTATTTATAAATCAGGTATTTTTTTCGCATTACTTTATATGCACTCAATCCCGGTTCCCAACTGGTCCTTATTTCCTTTTCCGATACGCCATCTATTATCTGTTGGCGAAACTGACCGGAACCTATCAGCCGCTCTATTGTTCCCATTTCCCTGCTAAGTTTTGAATCGAAGAATTGCTCTTTATTTGGCGAAGCTTTGTACAGCTCCATTATCCATTGCAGGTTTATCTGGCCACTTTTCCTCAGTTTCTCTGTATCATAATTTCTGAGGTCAAGTCCATAACAAACCTGGTTCATAAACAGCGGTGTTTCTGCCATACCGTTTATACCTACAGGTGTAAATGAAAAATCGTATTTGCCTTTTAATGCCGGGCTACCCAAAACGGTGAACGGAAAGTAAGTGCCACGGCCAAGATTTATATAAGTTCCTTCAAACATACAGGTGGAAGGGTAGAGCAGCACCGACTGCTGTGTATTTAAATTAGGAGAAGGCGATACAGGCAGCGTGTATTCCATATCGTGAGTATAATTTTTTACAGGTATGATGATGAGTTTACATTTTTCCTTATCGGTAAGCCAGCCCTGGCCATTCGCCATTTGTGCAAACTCTGCAACTGTAAGTCCATGCGACATAGGAATAGGAAACATTCCAATGCCAGATTTATATTTCATATCCAGTACAGGGCCATCAATTAAATAACCATTGGGATTTGGCCGGTCCAGTATCAGCAGTTCTTTATTATTCTCACTGCAGGATTCCATCACCCGGGCAAGTGCATTTATGTTTGTATAAAAACGTACGCCAACATCCTGCAGGTCGTAGATCATAATATCTACATCAGCCATATCTTCTTTACTCGGTTTGCTTTTTTTGCCATACAAAGAAATGATCGGTATGCCTGTAGCAGCATCTTTTTCATCCAGCACCCTTGCACCAGCGCTTGCTTTTCCCCTGAAGCCATGCTCCGGCCCAAATACTTTTACAATATTAATTCCCAGTTTCTGCAGGCTATCTACTAAATGCGTATGGCCAATAACTGCAGTGGGATTGGCTAGTATTGCGACCCGCTTGTTTTTTAGGTAGGGTAAATATTTGCCGGTTTGTTCTGCCCCGGTCATTATTTTTTGCCAAGCAGGCCCCTCAACATTCTCTTTATATGGATGGGGCGTAAAGCAGGAGCATGCAATTACAGAAAGCAACAGAATTATTTTCATGATAATATTTTAGCACTATAAAAAATGACAGGTTATTTGTCTGCAGTACAAAAATAACCAACTTAACCGTACATAAAAAAGCCGCATCAATAATGATGCGGCCTGTAGATTTTTTAATTAAAATTGTTTTACTTAAAACGGATGTTATAAGTAGCAGCTATACCAACAGTCTGTAAATCACTGGATGGTGTTTTCAGGAATACCTGGTTGTAAAAACCATAAAAATTCCAGCTATAATTGTGATAACCAAGCTGAGGCTTAACATACGCACCACCTTTTGGGCCACCGTTGCTATTAGTGATAAATGAATAACCACCATCTACACCTGCAAAAAAGCCTTCAGATTTAGGATAGTACCTCAACAAAAGACCCACTGGTATAGTACCGAAATCTTTAAATCCTTTTTTTGCAAAATAATTGGTGTAACCACTGGCGATACCAATACCAAAATGTGGATTTACAAGGTACTGACCGCTAAGTTCTAATCCTGCTGCAATAGAGCTATAGTTAGAAAGATCCCCAACTGGAACGCCTGCAGAAAGACCTGCTTTGAGCCATGAGTTGCGGTGTGTAATTTCTTCGTTGTTTTGAGCGAAAGCCTGTGTTAGTCCCAGGAGAGCGAATGCGCCCATCAAAATTGTCTTCTTCATAATCGTAATGTTTTTTCACAGTGTTTTCAAAAGGCGTGCCAGTGATGTATAAATGACTTAATAGTTAGTGTTTTTTATTGTTTATATCCTTTATTTACAGTTATTAAAAAGAATTGATATTATTTTGAAAAGCAATACGGGTAAGGGTATACACTAAATTGAATCCTTTTTAGATTTAAAATACAATATGGAAACTGCTATTTACTTAATATGGCAGTGTGGGTGACAGAAGAGTTCAAAGTATACCTCTGGCGTTGATGAATAAGAAAAGAGAAAATGAATATATTAAATTTGTATAGTAATTATTAAACAGCATGAAAGATATAATAGAGCTATCTGAAAAAACGATTATCCTGGGAAGGAATGAATATTTGAAAGTAAAAGGCAGCGTTGATACAAATATTTACTTTGTTGAGAGCGGTAGTTTACGTGTGTTTGTATTGGATGATTGTGAGGAACAAACAATCAGATTTGGTTATAAAGAAAACCTCGTCGTTTCACTGGATTCTTTTTTGACAGATAAGCCATCTGACTTTTTTATACAGGCGATAAAAAGGACGGTTGTGAAAATAATTACAAAGCAGCAATTGCAAACTTTTTTAAAAACAGAAAATAATATTACCTGGTGGACTGCAATATTGGAGAACCTTGTTTTGCAACAACTGGAAAGAGAAGTAGATATACTTACAACTTCACCAAAGCAGCGATATGAACGAATTTTAAAAAGAAGCCCACAACTCTTCCAGGAAATACCGCTCCGGCATATTGCAAACTATTTAAGAATGAGTCCTGAAACTTTATCACGTCTGAAAAAGTCTTGACTTATATCAAGAGAAATAAAATTTTCTTTATTCACCTTTGCATAAAATTAATAAGATGCAAACAGAAAAATTAACACAATCTCTTATAGAATCAGAAAGGCAGATCATTAATAAGTCAGGAAATCTGAAGACGATTCATTTAAAGTTTTTAAGCTGTAGACAAAGTGCAGAGTCATGGAATATTTTAGAATGCCTGGAGCATTTGAATTTGTATGGCGATTTTTATTTACCAGAAATTGAAGCTGCAATAAAAAATTCAGGTACAAAGGGTGAGGCAGAATTTAAAAGTGGCTTTTTGGGAAACTATTTTGCAAAAAGTATGTTGCCGAAAGACAAATTAAATAAAATGAAGACTTTTAAAAATAAAAACCCATTAAATAAACCGCTGGATAAAACGGTTATAGATAAATTTACAGATCAGCAGTTGAAGTTAATAGAATTGCTCAATCAATCTAAAAATGTTAGCCTGAATAAAACTAAGGTAAAAACGTCTATATCAAGTTTGATAAAACTCAAATTGGGGGATACTTTTCAATTTTTTATAAATCATATTAACAGGCATTTAAAACAAATAGAAAAAATAGAAAATGAAATTAAAACTTCCAGTATTTCACAATAAAACTGAGCCTGTAATTATGGAATTAAGTAGTGTTAATATTTGAGAGCATTATTCTAATTAAGAAACTAATAATGTAATTCAAAAAATTTAAAAGATCAAGAAGGAAAGAATTGCCCCTTGCACTTTACCAACTCATTTTACGCTTTTCATAAACTCAGTTATCTCTTTATAGCGTGGATTCCAGGTTTTAAGAAATTGTGTTATCATGGGCACATGTTTTTTCCCTTTTAGAATTTTATATTTCGTGGATGGAGCAAGTGGCAGAAGTTTATTCATAAAAAGTTCGTTTGTTTCTTTAATAGAGGGATAAGTTTTTCCACCCCGGTAAACGAGGAATGCAGGCATTGGTTTTTTTAAATAATAAACAGGACTTGCTTTTTTCCAGGTGGCTGGGTCGTTGGTAAAAGTCTGCAGGTAACTATTGTTATCGTCAAAATCTTCTCCTTTTAAATAAGTGTACATGTCCAGGCCTGCTGCATCTATAAGTATAGTACCTATTATTGGATTGATCGTATGAAGACTGTCAAAATATTCATCATCCAATGAAACCAAAGCAGCAAGATGTCCGCCTGCGGAGTGGCCCGACATAAATATTCTTTCAGGGGCACCACCGTATGATGCAATATTTTCTTTTGCCCATTTTGCGGCAGCAGCAGAAACGAGTGCCATTTCTTTATAATTGGCTTTAGGCGAAAGTGGATAATCGATCACAACAGTTGTTATTCCCTTCCTCGCCATCCTGGTTCCAAAAAAGTTATACAAAGATCTTTTTCCAGAGTTCCAGTTACCACCATGAATAAAGATTAAAACATTTTTTGTAGCACTTTTTCTTTTAGGAGAAAAAACATTGAGTTTCTGACTGGCAATATGCTTTGCAGAATCTGCTTTATAAAATTCTATTCCCTTATATCTTTTAATTGACCTGAAAGCACAGCTGCTAAAAATCAGCATGGATAAAAGGCACACTAAAAAAGAAGTAAAATATGGATTGAATCTTTGCATTACAGCAAAAGAAACGAGAAAAGAACATTATGAGTTTTATTTGATCAATTAAATAGCGAACGTAGACAGACATGTTCTGCAGTGTTGCTTATTTAGGTGCTTTATAATATTAATATACTTGAGAGCTATATTATAAATTCTCAATCATTCTAAGCATTTTATATTATAAACTTTGAAGCATGCTTTCTACCAGCCGCTGATTAAAACCACCAGTTCTTAAATTTTAACGGAATATTTACAAAAGACAACAAAATTTTGTATTATTGAAATAAAAAAAATAGTATGAGTGGAGATAAAATGATGATGTTAATTATGGTGGGTTTGTTTCTTCTTATAGTTGCTATTATGATTACTGCAAACTGGTATACCACAAAGTATAAGTCTACATTAAATTATTTCCAGATCGTATTTTTTGCTTTTATTTTGATTTGTGGCGGTTTCTGGGTCTTCATTCATAAAATGAGCTCCTCAGAAAAGAATAACATTACTCAGACGGTGTATCTTAAAAATAAAGTGGTAGATATTTATAATGAGAAACGGAAACCCTATTTTAAAGAAATGAAATTTGATGATGGACGCACTTTACCGATGCCTGAAGAAATGAACAACATTTTACAAATAGGCGATAGTATTTATAAAAATAAAGGGGAAGGCTTTTATACTATTGTAAATGCTGTTACAAATAAGAGATTAAATTTTGACGTGAAAGTGCACGAAAGAGTATTAAGCAAACCACAATAAGTGGATATGATATGTTTTGAAATATCAGTGAGAGTTCATAAGTTTCTTTATAGCGTTAGCAATCCTGCTGATCACTTTATACTTTTAAAAATGCGTTTCCATCTTGGCCCTTTTTCCCAACTGAACCAAATTAAAGAAGCTTTTCCTACTACGTGATCTTCCGGCACAAAACCCCAATAGCGGCTATCCTGGGAGTTGTGACGGTTATCTCCCATCATCCAGTAATAATTCATTTTAAAAGTATAGGTGGTAGCAGAATTATCATTTATAAAAATCTGTCCATCTCTGTTTTCAACTTTATTATTCTCATACACCTGTATACAACGCTGGTAGCGAACTAAATTATCAGTTGTAAGTTGAATGGTACTCCCTTTTTGTGGAACAGTGATCGGTCCGTAATTATCCATTCCCCAATGGATATTTGGGTTGCTATTAAAGTAAGGAAAAGTCCGGTTATCTTCTCCCTGTATAGAATCGTTAATGCTGTAACCTGTAGGTATTTTTAAGTGGGCAAATTCCTCGTTGGTGATATTTACAAGGTATTCATTTGGTATTGAAGTTGGCCTTACGTCTCCAATATCATCGCCTTCATGAATTTTTATACCAATTGCTTCCAGTGTCTCTTTATCAGGGTAAGCGTTTGCAGGCATTTTTAAAGTGTAATATCTTTCCGACTGCGGAAAAACAGGCTGTGGTTGGCCATTTACAATTACTTTTCCATTTACTATCTGCAATACATCACCGCCAACTGCTACGCATCTTTTAATAAAATTTTCCCTTTTATCAACAGGCCTTGTTATAATATCAGCACCATACCTGTTCCAGGTTTCTTCTCTCCCTAATTGTTGTACTACTTCATAGTAAGTTATTTTACTACCAAACTGGTTCTCTGCATCATTTATCAAAGTATCATTTACCGGGAAATTAAATACCACTACATCATTTCTCTTTACGGGGCTTGGCAACCAGCGTGTATATGGCAATTCAATCATTTCGGAATATGATTTGCCATTTGAAAAAGGCATGGTATTATGAATGAATGGCATTGCAATGGGCGTATTAGGAATGCGTGGGCCGTAACTGAATTTGCTTACAAACAAAAAGTCATTCACCAATAAAGTTTTTTCCATTGATGGCGTTGGAATAGTGTATGCTTCAAAAACAAAAGTGCGTATAAGCGTTGCCGCTACTATCGCAAAAGCTGCAGCATCTATCCACTCACGTGTAGCAGATTTTACATAATTGTTTACAGCTAGCTTACCGGCATATTTTTCATTTTTAGAAAATCCTAAATAGGGGAAATAAATAAACGGTACAAAAACCGTAGCCGCATGATGCAAAAAACCAAAGCGGCCAAAATGCTCTACAAATTTTATCGTGATCCAGATAGTGATGAACTGTCCGGCTACCGGGATGAACTGCAGAAAGAACCAGACTTTTTTCAGTTCCATCTTTTCTACCATGCACCAGGTATTATAAAACGGGATCAATGCTTTCCAGGCATCCATACCTGCTTTTTTAAACATTCCATATAAACCCACGTGCCAGCCAATGGTAGCCACTATCAACATTATCCAACCTATACTCATGTTCTAATATTTTCTAAGGACACCAAAAGTGGTGTAAATTTTATATTAGATGCCAGGCATTTGGAATTGTTACAGTAAGATCGAAAAGAAATTTCTATGCTCGTTGCATTGTACGCCAACCAGTGCTGTTTTTAAAAAAAATACGATTCATCTGAACATCAATAGCTAATAGATTCATCAACTTGCATTCGCCAAAAATATATGCAGGTCATCGTTTTCATTCTGTTTTGCCCAGTTTGTAATCGTATCACTTGATATGTCTTCGTACACATCGATATTGCCGCAATGTGTTAACGATTTTATGGGAACCAACATCATGTAATATGGCTCGATATACTCGGGATGATGATCTAATGTAAAGCCCTGTACCTGAAGGTATTGGTATCCTTTCGCTTTTAAAGCATCCAATGCATCTAGTGTAAGGTTAAGGTGTTTGTCGTAATTTTTCTTTATCTCATTTGTCATGATCTTATGTTTACTTATATACAAATACTGAAGAAAAATGTTTTGTAAACATAAATTAATGGTAGGCCTGTGGAATATTCTGAGGCAATTGGATGTTATCCGTTAAACTGTTTGTTTAAGAGTGAATGAGTGGGAAAGCCAGGTATTTTTTTTAACCCTAACGGAAAAGCAATTAGTAAAAATTTATTAGCACGCTTATAATATTTAAAAGCGGCAGCTAATTTATATCTTCAATTTCAACCCAACCAATGTATTGATGTAGCAGATAGCAGGTCGGCGTGAAATTTCCTGAGCCATCGCAGCCTTGTAACTGTTTAAAAGTTACCCTTACATTCGTATCACTTAGAAAAGAGGTTATTTTCTCCAGGTTGCAAACTTTGTAATCGTTTCCGTTCAAACGTAAATAGGTGCCTGTGCAATCTTTTATAATTATACCATTTGTGTTTGAATCTTTTTTGCAGGAAACCAAAACCTGTAACAGGCAGAAAATAATGATGTAAAGGATTGTTTTCATTTTTAGAATACAATTTTAAATGCTTCATCCAAGTATTAAAATTATATGACAATAAAAACATTAACAACGTTGCATGAACAATCCACGAAATGTCGGCATTTTACCACCTAAGGCCCGTAAAGAATAAGAATGACTTTAAAAGGGTGTATTAAAAATTGTATCTGTCTAAAAATATAGATGTCATCTTCTAGCCGGTACTTTCAAGCTTGAAAGGAATTAAAAAAGATGACATCTCTTGAGACAATTTTAAATGCACCCTCTAAAAAGCGTTATGGTAATTTATAAAACTTCCAATGTGGTTCGTACACTTGTTTAACAGGTTCGTTCAATAAAATATTCCGCAACATTTCTATGGGCATACTATTTTGTTGCATCACTGCATCATGATATTGTTTGGCTGTAAATTTCCCGGAGCTTACGGCTTCATTTTTTAGAGCCATAAATTGTAAACCACCAATCATGTAAGCCACCTGGTATAAGGGGCTGTAGCCACCTACAAAAGAGCGCCGCACTTCGCCTTCGGCATTTGCTCTTTCATGACCGACACGATCTACTAAAAAATCAATGCATTGTTGTGGCGACCATTTGCCTAAATGATAATTAAGCGAAAAAATAATTCTTGCACAACGGTGCATGCGCCAGAAGAGCATACCAACCTTGTCTTCCGGCGTTTGCGGAAAGCCTTCGTTCCATAAATTCATTTCCCAATAAAGCGCCCAGCCTTCTGTCCAGAAAGGCGTTTCATAATGGCGGTAAGTATTTACCCTGTCATTCATAAACTGTTGCAGGTAGTGGCCTGCAATTATTTCATGTTGCACTGCAGCAAAAGCAAAATGCGGATTGTTGCCACGCATACTCATCATCCTTGCATCATAATCCATTGTGTTGGTTGGGTACGATACTGCAAATTCTTCGCCGCCATAAAAGAATGGATTTAATAATTGCTGCCTTGGCGACATCATTGATATGCGCCAGGTTTCTTCTGCCAGTGCTGGAATAGTGATCAGATCTTTTGCTTTAAAAAAAGCAATGGATTCATCATATATTTTTACCATAGCTGCAGCCTGTTGTCCGGCGGGTACATAACTTTCCTTCACTCTCTCCAGTGCTTTTTTCCAGTCGGATCCAAAGCCCATTTCTGCACTCGCTTTCAGCATTTCTTTATCGCACCATGCAAATTCTTTGTTCGCAATCTGTATCAGTTCTTCCGGTGTGTACGGCATCATTTCATAATTTAACTGCCGCAAAATCTCTTCTCTGCCAATTGGAAAACCTACGATGCCACTTGAATCTTTATTAGTTGCATTTTTATCTGCAGTGTTTCTAAAAATAGTTGCATAGGCCGATAAAGAACTGTCCAAAGCCCGGTAAGTATCCGGTACCCACCAGGTAAAAAGAGGATCGTAGCCATTGTAAAAATTAAACACATTTTTTATTGCTCTTTGCAACCCATAAATAATAGAACCCGCTTCCCGGCCGTTAATCACACTAATATTTTTATCGGCTGCCAATTTACTTTGCAACATCGGGAGTTGTTTGGTGATAGCAAAAAAATCAGCTGCAATACTTTGGCCATCTACATTACCACCACGGCGCCGTACTTTTTCCAGTGCATAGATGGAATCTACAAAAGGAAACCATTGTTGCACCGCTGCATATTGTTTTGCTTCAGCATTTGCCTGGAAAACTGCTTCATTCAGATCTCTTTTGAACAACACATAATCTGCCTGGCAACTCTGTGGCAAAGAGACAAAAGACAACTGGCCTAATTTAGTCAAATAATCTTCTGCCAGTTTTTTATACCGCTCTCTTTTTTCCGGCGAGCCTGTAACTATATAAACATTGTTCAATGAATTTCCATCTGCATAATAGCGCTGCATTATAAAAGGCATATCGTTGCAGGGCACATATTGCTTACTCATTTGCGCCAGCAACGAAAAGGAAATACCCAGAGAAAAAATGGTGGTAAAAATTGACTTACGCATGCGTTTTGATTTTAAATTTTTTAGTGACAAAAAAAACATCAACTACTAACCATCCGATACAAAAATAGTAAAATAAAAAAGCTTGAGTTTAGCTATTATGAGTGATAAAGAATAAAAGAAAATCAAAGCGGGATTAGGAGAATATCTTTTTTTAAGTTGCGGCTTTAGTAGTTGGTAGTCATCATTATCTCATTACAGGCAACTCTATATAACTTGCGTATTGTTTGTTACAATAGATCGTTTCTGTTGCGTTTATAAAATCACTTTCTTTTGCTTCAAAAATATTAGGAATATATTTTTGAGGGTTACGATCAATAATTGGGAACCAGGTACTTTGTACTTGTATCATCATATGATGACCTTTTAAAAAACGGTGGTTGATATCGTGCAGGTCAATCACAAATTCTTCTGCTTTACCGGGTATAAGTGGGGAGGGTTTTTCAAAGCTTTTACGATAGCGGCCTCTGATCACTTCCATAGCAACGGGCATTTGGTAACCACTCATATTTTTACTAGCTGTATCAAAAGCAGGATATACATCAATAAGTTTTACCACAAAATCAGCATCGGTACCGGTGGATGAAGCAAAAAGGTGAGCCGTAACGTTACCCGTTACCGTTATATCCTGTGTAAGACTGTCCATCGTAAAGCTAATAACATCCGGCCTTGTTGTTACAAAGCGCTGATCTTCTACAAGCCAGGTGTACCAGCGGCTGCCATCACCATAGGTAGCTTCTATAGGAAGGCTTCGATAAGGAACCGGGCTGGCAGGATCGCTTACATAACTTACAGTACCACTGGCAGCCGAAGGTTTTGTAAAAGAAGAAGTATGATCCGGCATTGCATAGAGTTTTTTTACTTCAGCATTCCTGGGTGGCCACGAGTCATAAGTTTTCCATGTATTGCTTCCTGTTTGAAAACAGGTTGCTTCTGCAAACGTATCATCTCCAATACCTTTGAGCCAATAATCAAACCAACGCTTTTCTAATGCCTGAAACCAGGCAGCTGTATTGCTGCCAAAACTGATCTGTCCAAGACTATCACCTTTTGCATCCTCCCAGCCGCCATGGTTCCATGGGCCGAGTACTATAAAGTTGCGGTTAAAACTATCTTTCTTTTCAAGATGCTGATACATGATCTGTGGGCCGTTCATATCTTCCTGATCAAAATACCCGCCCACATGCATTGTTGGTATCTGTGGTTTTTGTATATAAGTAAGAGTAGATGATTTTTTCCAGTAGTCATCATAGTTGGGATGTTTTGTAAAATCGTTCCAGGATGGGAGGCGATTTTTATAATATTTATCATTTACATTTTTTAAAGAACCTAAATGTAAATACCAGTTATAAAGATCATATTCAGGAAAAGGGAAATCACTATTAGACAATTTATCATTCTCCACCAGGTAACTGTATTCAAAACCATAGCTTAAACGAAAGGCTCCGTTATGATGAAAATCATCACCTAAAAACATATCAGCGGGTGAAGCCTGTGGCGAGCTGGCTTTAAGTGCCGGATGTGGATCAACTGCAGCATCCAATGCAAGATATCCCGGATAAGAGACCCCATTGATACCCGCTTTACCATTGTTATTTTTTATATTTTTTACAAGCCAGTCCACAGCATCATAAGCATCTGTACTTTCATCTGTTTTCGTTTTATCAAATAAATGATAAAGAGGCCGTGTCATTTCAAAGCTGCCTTCACTTTTAAATTTTCCTCTTATATCCTGGAATACAAAAATATAACCCTCCTGAGCCATAGGCTTAAGACCTCCCATTTTATTTACTGGTATTGTTGAGTCTTCCGGTATCGGAAAATCAGAGCCGTAGGGTGTTCGTTGTATTAAGAAGGGACTTGCTGTTGAGTTTTGAGTTGGAGCAAGTACTACTGTAAAAAGTTTTATGCCATCCCTCATTGGTACCATGTATGTTTTTTTGGTATAAGAAGTGATGGCTGCAGTTTGTGCATAAAGTATGGAACAACTGCAAATTAAAAAAATAACAATCAGCGAATTTTTTTTCATAATGAAACATTTTTAAATTAATTTTCTTCTAAAAGAAATTATTTTTAAGTAACTGCAGGTGTTTCATCCTAAATCAAAAATTGCTTCTCTTAGCTTTTCAGCCCACTGGAGATAAGCAAACTAAAAATAATATATTTTTATGTAAGTTCATAACAGGAAAAATCCATACCTCATCAGCAATGCAGCAGCAACCAAAAAAACATGCAATTCTGAATAAATATATCTTTGCTTCAATGAATGTAATTATCCCTTCTCTTTTAGACAGTCGTTTTTCCGATGTTACTTTTCTACCAGGTTCGTTATCTAAAAAGCAGGCGGAGCAATTGTTTATTTTTTTTAAACAGCATCCATTGTTTAATTGGAAAAATGCTAACAATGGTTGTGAGGGCAGGGCAGATGCTGTATGTGTTTTGTTAGACGAATGGAATATTCCTAATTGTAAAGCCTGGGTATTTAGCGGTGCTTATCTTAAAAAACATGTGGGCGAATTAATACAAAACTGGAAATATCATGTATCCCCGGTAATTGCAGTAGAAGAGAATGGGGAAATCATACACTATGTTCTGGATCCATCTACTGCAGGTGCTTTAAAGTCTGTAGATGAATGGGCAATAGCAGCTACCCAACTTCCGCATAGCTATTATTTTATCCGTCAGTCGCAGTGGTATATTTTCCCTTCTAAAAATATTGCTACAGAAAAATGGAACCCCCGGAACAGGCAAAATAGAAAGTGGATGATACAATGTCTTGCAGGCATTAACGGCCTCACAGCAAATGGTAAGGCCAGGCTATGCTTTAATAAGATACAGTTAAAAAATACGGAAGCAGCATTTGAAAAATTAAAAAAAGAAAAACCTGTATTAGCATTTGTATAAGAATACAATTCTGTGCCATCTGCAATTACGAACTACATCAGAGCTGAGTATAAGCTTTGATGTATACACTCCTGAAATATTATAGACTTACCAGCAAGAATACAAAATAACTACCTTAGCAAATAAACCTTTCTCTTATGAGTAGAATTTTTTTTCTATCCCTTATACTATTGCTTTTTTGCAATGTCAATTCTTATTCGCAGAAGCTGCTGCCTTTTACAGACAAGCACATCTCTTATGAAGGAAGAATTCCGTTTACAACTGAGGCTGCAGAATTAATGTGGCCGGGAACTTCTGTTACTATCAATTTTACCGGCACCGGTATGTCCGGAATATTTAAAGACCAGGATACCTCCAATTATTACAATGTCATCATTGATAAAAATAATATTCACGAAGTAAAATTTGATACAGTAAAAAAAACAGTGGTGCTTGCCGAAGGACTTCCTTACGGAAAACATTCTTTGCAATTATTTAAACGCACGGAGTGGGATAAAGGCAAGACCTGGTTTTATGGTTTTGTAGAAAACACAAAAACAAAACTTTTAAAGCCTGCCAAACTTCCTAAAAGAAAGATCGAGTTTTTTGGAAACTCTATTACCTGCGGCTATGCCATTTATGATACTGCAAAAGATTTCCCTTTTGGATATTACGAAAATAATTATGCTACGTATGCCGCCATTACCGCCCGGCATTTTAATGCACAATATCATTGTACTGCCAAAAGCGGCATTGGTATTATGGTTAGTTGGTTTCCACTCATAATGCCTGAAATGTACAACAGGCTTGATCCTACAGACTCCGCAAGTAAATGGGATTTTAAAAAATATACACCAGATATTGTTGTGATCAATCTGTTTCAAAACGATTCATGGATAGTGACCATGCCAGGCAATGAACAATTCAAAAAAAGGTTTGGTACTACAGCACCATCCCCAGACCAAACCATAGATGCGTATAGAAACTTTGTGCAAACCATCAGGTCAACTTATCCAAAAGCATCCATCATTTGTATGCTGGGAAATATGGATATTACAAAAGAAGGTTCACCCTGGCCGGACTATGTAAAAAAAGCTGCTGACGAATTAAACGACAAAAAGATATTTACCTATTTTGCTCCTTACAAAAATACTTATGGCCACCCTAAAGTAAAAGAGCAATCAGCCATGGCAGATGGGTTGATAAAATTTATTGATGAAAATGTAAAGTGGTAAGAATCATTTGGGGTCGACCACACTAAAATGTTTTTAGTAAACTTTAGCCCGCATGCTGTAATTTTAGTTCTTCTTCAAACAATAATATTAACCAACACCTAACATGAGACATACCATTTTTTTAATATCCTTGCTATTTATATGCTGTAGTGGAGTATCTGCACAGCAAGCCACAGAACTTTGGACCAGCAACCAGTTATTAGAACCGGCAACACTTGCTTCCAACATTACCAAGGGTGAAACAAAAAACCTGTTGATTGTATCCGTCGGGCCGGATGCTACTATTAAAGGTTCGGTAGAAATGGGGCCTGCACATGATGAAGCAAACCTTAAAAGGCTGGAAATCTATCTCAAAAATGTTTCA
The DNA here is from genome assembly GCA_039918155.1 of Ferruginibacter sp. Classification (GTDB taxonomy): domain Bacteria; phylum Bacteroidota; class Bacteroidia; order Chitinophagales; family Chitinophagaceae; genus Ferruginibacter. The sequence goes on along the minus strand of JBDSIB010000033.1, from coordinate 15,322 downwards.
AAAGACAAAGAAGTGGTTATCTATTGCGGCTGCTGCCCTTTTGCAAAGTGTCCCAACATCAGGCCTGCATTTAAACTCCTAACAGATATGGGCTTTAAAAATGCGAAGTTGCTCAGTCTTCCCAAAAATATTAAAGCAGATTGGTTAGATAAAAACTACCCCACAAACGATTAATTATGAAAAAAGCAGTTTGCTTTTTATTGGTACTGTTTTTTATAAATTTTGTTTTTGCTCAAAGCTCCGTTTTAAAGATCGGGCAACCGGCACCTGCTATTTCTTTGCCTGCTCCTAACGGAGATATACAAACGCTTTCTTCTTTAAAAGATAAATTGGTATTGATAGACTTTTGGGCTACCTGGTGTGCACCTTGTGTAAAAGAGCAATCGGAATTAAAAGCTTTATATACTAAACATATTAACCAGGTAAAGGCAGAGAAGTTTGAAATATTAGGTGTGTCATTAGACAAGAGCAAAGACAATTGGCGAAAGAGCATTAAGCATCTTAAAATAGATTGGATACAGGTAAGCGACCTGATGTTTTGGAAAAGCCCGGTAGCAAAAGAGTACGGTATTGAAGATCTGCCGTTTAATGTACTGGTAAATGAGCAAGGTAATATTGTTGCTATCAACCTACATGGAAAAGCGTTGGAAGATTTTGTCGGCAAATATCTAATGAAATCGCTTTAATAAATGAGAATCTGTTCAGTATTGGACGTAAAATGAATTCCATATTGCCAGTGATACGATTAAAAACCGTATTCCTTCAGATTATATTTATCTCCGTTCAAAGTATAATGATCCCTTTTTATAAAATTCATATCTTTGCTCCGTGAAACGTTTTTCCATATTAGCCATTCTTATATTTTACGCTATTTCCAGTTTTGGTATTAGTGTAAATTATTTTTATTGCTGTGGTAAACTAAAGTCTGTTTCTCTATCAGCAGAGCTGGCGCCACAGTGCAATATGCCGGCTTCTAAAAAATGCTGCAAAAACAAAACGATCGTTTTAAAGATCAATAATGATCAAAAAATTATAGACCAGGTAATTCTTAAAGCACCTGTTTCTTTTGTCTTTATTGCTTCTCCCGTTTATATTATTCCTTCTGCTTCAAATTACCGTTCTGTTACGGCTGAACATTTTTCAGATTCTTCTCCACCACCGCTCCTGAACCGACAGGTTTTATTTTGTTCTTTTAGAATATGATACTTATAGTAAAAAACTAAAAGCCTGCCCTTGTGCAGGATCTATTTTTTAAAACGAATAAGCTTCATATTGTTATGATAAAATTTATTACAGGTACGCTGGCATTATTATTAATGACCAATTTTGCCTTTGCTCAGCAGAATATTAAAACGGAAACTTTTAAAGTTTACGGCGAATGCATTCAATGCAAAACCCGGATTGAAGGCGCCGTAAAAAAGCTACATACTACATATGCGGACTGGAGTATTGAAACAGAAATGCTTACGGTAAGTTATGACTCTACAAAATTATCCCGCAAGCAAATCGAAAAGAAAATTGCGTCCGTAGGCCACGATACGGAGGACTTTACAGCTTCTGATAAAGTGTATGAAAAGTTACCTCCCTGTTGTTTATATGTAAGGAAAGGCAAAGAGGGTAGTACGGCAAATACTGCTTCGGTGCTGATACCTTATTCTATCGCAGGCACCATTAAAGGTAGCAGTCCAGACCATCTGCCTGTTGCACTATTTGCCGCAACTATTACTGATCTGCATACAGGTAACCATGCCAGCTCAGATTCCAGTGGTTTTTTTCAGATGAATTCTTCATTGCCGGTTTCGCTTTCTATATCCTTTGCGGGGTATAGAACAGATACCGTACAGGTTACAGAGCCATCTGATGTTAGCATTATGATGCAACTTTCCGGCTCTAATGAATTGGCTGCTGTAGTTGTTACTTCCCGAAAATTCACTTCACTTGTTGCCTCCAATAGCCCATTTAATACTTTAAGTATTGGTGTTGGCGAATTAAAAAAGGCTGCCTGTTGCAACCTGAGCGAAAGCTTTGAAACCAGCCCTTCGGTAGATGTGAGTTATGCAGATGCTGTAACAGGTATTAAACAAATTCAACTACTTGGCCTGGCCGGAAATTACACCCAGATAACTACAGAAAATACGCCTGAGATACATGGCCTGTCAAGTGTGTACGGACTTACTTTTATTCCCGGCCCGTGGGTGGAAGGGATACAGGTAACGAAAGGCACCGGCTCTGTGGCCAATGGTTATGAGAGTATTGCGGGGCAAATAAATGTAGAAGAACTAAAACCAAATACGGCTGATAAGATATTTGTAAATGGTTATGCAAATGCCAACGGCAGGTTGGAAACAACTGTCAATCTATCAAAGAATTTAAATGATAAATGGAGTACAGGATTATTAACGCACGTAAATGGCGTAGTAGCAAAAAAAGATGCTAATAATGATGGGTTTTTAGATAATCCGCTGGGGCGCCAGTTCAATGTGATCAATCGCTGGCGATATTCTAATGATAAATTGTTTGCTCAGTTTTCATTTAAAGCACTCAACGATCACCGCCAAAGCGGACAGGTAGATTTTAATCCCTCACGTGATAAATTCACCAGCAATAAATATGGTGTTGGTATTAATGTAGAGCAATATGCTTTTGCAGGTAAACTTGGTTATGTTTTTCCCGGTAAAGATTACAAAAGTGTTGGACTTATATTTTCGGCAAATACTTTTAATAACAGTTCTTACTACGGTCTCACAAGCTATACCGGCAGGCAAAATTCAGTTTATGCCAATCTTATTTATCAATCCATCATCGGAAGCACCATAAATAAATTTCGTACTGGTTTAAGTTTTGCAAATGACGATTATAATGAAAATGTTAACCTTGTAAATTTTAAACGTCGTGAAGTTGTTCCCGGTGCATTCTTTGAATATACTTTTACGCCCAATCAAAAATTCACTGCTATAGTAGGTTTGCGGGCTGATTACCACAATGAGTACAAAACTTTTATTACGCCCAGGCTAAATATAAAGTACGACATCACGCCAAAAACAAACCTTCGCTTTTCTGCCGGAAGTGGTTTAAGAGCAGCCAATATTTTTGCAGAAAATATTGGCTTGTTTGCCAGCTCAAGGCAATACAATTTTCTAAACAAAAGTACAAACTATGGCTATGGCCTGCAGCCGGAGAAAGCCTGGAACTACGGGGTGAACCTGGTGCATAATTTTAAAATAAACAATAAAAATGCCTCCTTTAGTTTTGATGCTTATCGCACCGATTTCGTAAACCAGGTTGTGGTGGATGTAGATGCCAGTCCGCAACAAATTAATTTTTATAATCTAAAGGGAAGATCATTTAGCAACAGTATACAGGCAGAATTAAATGCGGAGATCATTCATCATTTAGATGTTCGGTTGGCCTATCGCTGGCTTGATGTTCAGACAAATTATCATGGGCAGTTATTGCAAAAACCTTTCAGTGCAAAGCACCGTGCATTTATAAATTTGGCCTATGCTACTGACAGTAAATGGAAGTTTGATTTTACCACCCAATGGCTAAGTAAAAAAAGAATTCCTTTTACCGGCAGCAACCCGGGTGATAAACAAATGGCAATGTATTCGCCATCCTATTTTCAGATGAGCGGACAGGTTACAAAATCGCTTGATAAAAAATGGGACGTTTATGTTGGCGTAGAAAACCTTACCAACTTTACCCAGAATAATCTGATAATCGCTGCTGACCAACCCTTTAGTCCATACTTTGATGCTTCAATGGTTTGGGGGCCGGTTAATGGACGAATGATTTATGCGGGGTTTAGATTTACCATTAAAAAGTAAAAGGATCAAGGTGAGCATAAAGGAGTTTGTGTTTGCTACGATACAAAAACAGCATCGCAAAGAGATTACTGAAAGCGAAAAAAATCCGGAAGTCTTCATTTCGGATTAATAGTTGCAGTTATACTTAAGGATCTTTGATCTCCCGTCTTCACAGTACGAAAAGAAACAGGTTATAAATTAAAAACAGCAACGGATTGCTATCAATAATTTTAATAGATGGAAATACACATAAAAAATATGGTTTGCGATCGATGTAAACTAAAAGTATCCGAGATACTGAACAAGATAGGTATTAAAGCAACAAATGTTTCGTTAGGAACCGCAGTACTGGAAGAAGATATTGATGAAGAGCAAGCCAAAACTCTAAGTGAAATGCTACACATGGCAGGCTTTGAAATGATTGATAGTAAAATCAATCAGTTGGTTGATAAGATAAAAACCATCATGATCGAATTAGTGCATTATTCACCCGAAGGTAGCCGATTGAATTTATCAGAAATTCTCAGCGAGCGACTTCATTACGATTATAATTACCTCAGCAATATATTTTCTAAAGCGGAACACACAACCATAGAAAAATATTTTATCAAACAAAAAATAGAAAGGGTTAAAGAGTTATTAGAGTATGATGATAAAACCCTTTCTATGATCGCTGATGAAATGAATTACAGCAGTGTTGCCTATCTGAGCAATCAGTTTAAAAAAGAGACAGGACTAACTCCCACACAATACAAAACCAATAAAAAGAATCATCGTCAGGCTTTGGATAAACTGTAAATGTCATAACTCATATCCGTAATACTGTAACAATAGCGCTTCGTTACGCATGTACCTTTACAGACTAATATAAAGTTTATGGAACAAACATATGTATTGAAAGGCATGAGTTGCAGTGGTTGCAAAGGGTTTGTAGAGAAAACGCTGAATGCCTTGCCTGGCGTAACAGCCGTACATGCTGATTTACAAAATGCCAAAGTAACAATAGATACTGAAAAGGATGTGCCTTTGAAGACTTTTCAGGAAGCGTTAAAAGATCATCCTAAATATATCATCAGCGATAAAGAAATACCTGCGCAAAAAGAAAAGCCATTAGAAGAAAAAAATAATAATAAAAATGAAAGTGGTGTGTGGTACTGTCCCATGCATTGCGAAGGCGATAAAACGTATAACAAACCTGGAGATTGCCCGGTATGTGGAATGCACCTGGAAAAACAGGTAAGGCAAAAGCAGCAGACAGGAAAATATACCTGCCCCATGCATCCGCAGATAATTCAAGATGGGCCTGGTTCCTGCCCAATCTGTGGGATGGATCTTGTGCCGATAATTGCACAAAAAGAGGATGCAGATGAAGAGGATGGTAATATAAAAGATCTTACCCGAAAATTTAAAATAGCGTGTGCCTTTACTATCCCGCTCTTTTTATTATCGATGTCAGCCATGATAAATGGTAATCCTATTTTAAAAATAATGGACCAGCATAGCTGGAACTGGGTGCAGTTTTTACTGTCTCTTCCGGTTATATTTTATACCGGTGCTATGTTTTTTAAAAGAGCCTGGCGTTCAATTATTACCTGGCACTTAAACATGTTCACTTTAATTGGGCTGGGTACTGGGGTGGCTTTTGTCTTTAGTGTAATTGGCATGTTGTTCCCACAACTATTTCCTGCGCAGTTTAAGTCTGCCGGTGGCGAAGTTTTTGTTTATTTTGAAGCATCCACCGTAATTATTACGCTTGTATTACTCGGGCAATTGATGGAGGCAAAAGCGCATAGCCGTACCAATGGTGCTATAAAAGCGCTGATGAATCTTGTACCGGCAGAAGCAATTATTATTAAAAATGGAGAAGAGAAAAATGTACCGGTGAGTGATATTAAAGTGGGAGATCACCTGCGGATAAAACCGGGTGGTAAAATTCCGGTAGACGGAAAACTGATGGAAGGAGAAGGAAGTATTGATGAATCTATGATAACCGGGGAGCCCTTACCTGCTGATAAAAAAGAAGGAGATAACGTTTCTTCGGGTACTATTAACGGCACCCGTTCTTTTGTAATGGAAGCTACAAAAATAGGCGCTGATACTTTGCTGGCGCAAATTATAGAAATGGTAAATACGGCAACCCGTTCGCAGGCACCCATTCAAAAAACGACTGATAAGATCGCCCGTTATTTTGTCCCTGTCGTAGTACTTATAGCTATCCTTACATTTTTTGCCTGGGTTATTTTTGGCCCGGAACCCCGCTATGTGTATGGTTTTGTAAATGCAATTGCCGTACTAATTATTGCCTGCCCTTGTGCACTCGGCCTGGCAACACCGATGGCAGTTATGGTAGGCGTGGGTAAAGGAGCACAACAAGGTATTTTAATTAAAAATGCAGAAGCACTGGAGAAATTACAAAATTTTGATACGCTGGTAATTGACAAAACAGGCACGCTTACGGAAGGTCATCCTTCTGTAGAAAATATTGTACCGCTGGCAGGATTTGAAAAACAACTGCTCACGCAGCAAATAGCTTCGCTGAATAATAAAAGCGAGCACCCGTTGGCGCAGGCAGTAGTGAAATATGCAAAAGAAAATAATACTACTTTAAAAGATGTAAAAGATTTTGATTCTGTAACCGGCAAAGGTGTGAAAGGCCTGGTTGACGGAAAAAATATTTTATTGGGTAACCTAAAAATGATGCAGGATGAAGCAGTAGAAATACCAGATGATACAGCCGCAAAAATTACAGCGCTGCAAATGCAGGGTAAAACCGTTTCTTTTATTGCGGAAGATAAAAAACTCTCAGGCTATGTAGTAATTGCGGATAAAATAAAAGAAAGCAGTAAGGCAGCCATTGCATTGCTGGCCAAAGAAAATGTAAAAGTAATTATGCTCACCGGCGATAATAAAAATACCGCTAAAGCTGTAGCGGATGTGCTTGGTATAAAAGATTACAAAGCAGAAGTGCTGCCTGCCGATAAACTGGAGCAAATTAAAAAATTACAGGCTGAAGGACACAATGTTGCCATGGCTGGCGATGGCATTAATGACTCACCCGCTCTTGCGCAGGCAAATGTTGGTATAGCAATGGGTACAGGAACAGATGTTGCTATTGAAAGCGCTGCTGTAACATTGGTAAAGGGAGATCTTTTAGGCATTGCGAAAGCCCGTAAACTGGCTGAAAAAGTAATGAAAAATATTCACCAGAATTTATGGTTTGCTTTTGCTTACAACACTATTGGAATACCTGTGGCTGCCGGCGTATTATTTCCTTTTTTTGGTATTCTATTATCACCGATGATATCAGCTTTAGCTATGAGTTTTAGTTCAGTTTCAGTAATTCTTAATTCACTGAGACTAAGAAAGCTTCAGTTGTAAAGAAAGAATCTTATAATTAAAACAGGGTATATTACAACTTTACTTTTAGGAATGCTGTTATATTTGTAACAGTCAATATAAATAAGAACAAACAAATTTTTTTATAAAAATAAATGCGCTTTTCGTGCTCATTATTTTCTAATTTTTCAACTAATAAATCTTATTAAAATGTATAATAATTTAGAAACAAAATCAGTCCAAAATTTAGTAAAGACAAAATTCTCTAAATACTTTATTTTATTTATCAGCTTTGGCTTACTTTTTACATTACAAAGTAATGCACAGGAAACAACCGGTATTCAAAATAAAAAATTACTGCAATCTTACCTCGAAATAAAAGACACATTGGTAAAGGGAAATGTACAAAACGCTTCCACAGGAGCTACTCAATTTTTAGACGCATTAAAAACTGCTGATCTGCAAAAAGAAGGTAAGCTGGGCGAATCTCTTTCACAGTCTGCAACAGCAATAGTAAATGCAACTGACCTTGTAAGCCAGAGAGAAAAATTCAACTCCTTTTCTAACGATTTTATAAAACTGGCGGGCAAGCAGAAACTTTCTGTTGGGCCACTGTACAAGCAATATTGCCCAATGAAAAAAGCTTATTGGTTAAGTGCATCTAAAAACATAGAGAACCCGTATTATGGCTCTGCCATGCTTACCTGTGGTGTGGTTAAAGAAACACTCTGATAATTACTGATTTCAAGTCACTAAAATTTTTGATGTAAATCATCAGCAGCGCTGTATAAAATTCAGAAATGAAATTCTTAATAATTGTTAAATACATAGTCCTGTTCCTCGCTTTTTACCCATGCACCATTACTGCCCGGGCGCAAAAAATGGAAGGAATGAATGTGCAAACAAAAAGTAAAAAACCTTCTTACACCTGTCCTATGCACCCTGATGTACACAGTGATAAGCCTGGTGCATGTCCTAAATGCGGGATGAATTTAGTAGAAGAAAAATCTAAAGAAGTTATGCAGATGAATGGTATGGATATGCCTAATAATATTAAGGCAGACGCTGCATCTATACCACAAAAATATATTTACAATAATGCGCCTCCGAAAGTAACACACTACGATCTTTATATAAAGGATACTATTGTAAATTTTAGCGGAAAGAAAAGAAGAGCTATTGCTGCCAATGGGCAAATACCGATGCCTCCGCTTACATTTACCGAAGGTGATACGGCAGAAATAGTGGTACATAATTTAATGATAGAAGGAACTACTTTGCATTGGCATGGATTATTTTTAGACAACCAATATGACGGCGTAGCCAATCTTACACAGAAACCAATACCACCCGGCGGCACATTCACTTATCGCTTTCCCATAAAGCAAAGTGGCACCCATTGGTACCATAGTCATTTTATGTTACAGGAGCAGATTGGGATGTATGGTTCCATGACCTTACTGTCCCGTAAAGAATTAGATATACCAACCATTCCGGTAATACTTAGTGAATGGAGCGATGTAAAACCGGAAGAAATACACCGTCGTTTGTATGCAGCTTCCGATTGGTTTTCAATACAAAAAGGAACTACACAAAGTTATGGGGAAGCGCTGGTAACAGGGCACTTCAAAACTAAGTTGCAGAATGAATGGAAACGCATGCATGCCATGGATGTTAGTGATGTGTATTACAATAAATTTTTAGTGAATGGCGCACCTGAAAAAACGTATGATCAATTTAAAGCGGGCGATAAAGTGCGTCTGCGTATTGCCAATGGCGGTGCATCTTCTTACTTCTGGCTGAGCTATGCCGGCGGAAAAATTACGGTAGTGGCTAATGATGGAAATGATGTGGTGCCGGTAGAGGTTGACAGGCTGCTTGTAAGTGTTTCTGAAACCTATGATGTAATAGTGACGATCCCCCAAAATAAGCAATATGAATTTTTAGTAACACCCGAAGACAGAACTAAATATGCTTCAATCTGGCTGGGCAGTGGCGACAAAGTATCAGCTGCAAAACTTCCCAAATTGAAATATTTTGAAGGTATGAAGATGATGAATAACATGATGGATAATAAAGGAAACGTAATAGAGATGCAGGGCATGGCTATGCAAAACCAAGTGATGGATATGAATACGATGATGTACCCCGAAATAACCGGGCCGGCAAATGGTAAAGAATCTTCCATGATGAAAATGATTGAAAAAAATTACGACAAGGTAAAGGAAGGCGATAAGGATACCACAAGCGTGAAGATGCAGGATACAAAGATGGATGCCAACATGCAGATGGACCACAGCAAAATGGACCACGGCAATATGCAAATGACGAATGGTAAAATGAGTATGATGGATATGGATGCCGGGCAAAGTGGTATTGTAACGCTGAATTACAACATGCTGAAGGCAACGGAAAAAACAACTCTGCCGCCGGGTGAGCTACGCACTTTAAATTTTGATCTAACCGGAAATATGGATCGCTATGTGTGGACCTTAAATAATAAAACCATTTCTGAAAGTGATAAAATATTAATTCATAAAGTTGAAAATCTGCGCATCATTTTATTCAACAATTCTATGATGCGGCATCCCATGCATTTGCACGGCCACGACTTTAGGGTATTGAACGGACAAGGGGATTATTCACCGCTGAAAAATGTGCTGGACATTATGCCAATGGAAAGGGATACCATAGAATTTGCCGCAGATGCAAGCGGAGGCGATTGGTTTTTTCACTGCCATGTATTGTACCACATGATGAGTGGAATGGGAAGAATATTTTCATATACGGATGGTATAAAAAATCCGGAAGTAACAGACTCTGTACAAATGAGCAAAGCATTAAAACAGGATGATAAACGTTTTCACCTGATGGCAGAAGTAGCAGTACAAAACAATGGCAGTGACGGTAATGTAATGCTGAGCAATACACGCTTTAAAGTGAGTGAGATGTGGCATCTCGGCTATCATGATGAGCATGGGTATGAAAGTGAGACCATGTTCGGCCGTTATCTTGGGCGTATGCAATGGTGGTTCCCTTATGTCGGCTTCGACTATCATTATAAAAAACCAGGTGGCCCAAAAAATATTTTTGGGAATGAAGAAAAAACTTTCCTGGGACAAAACAGTAATGAGTTAAATCGTAAAACTATTACTGCCGGTATTACTTATACCTTACCGATGCTTGTGCTGGCAGATGCCCGTATTGATGGCAATGGACAATTTCGTTTTCAACTAAGCCGCAACGATATACCCGTTACTGCAAGACTACGCCTTAACTGGATGATCAATACAGATAAAGAATACATGGCAGGTCTGCGATACATAGTAGGGAAATATATCTCAATAGGTACGCATTATGATAGTGATATGGGGATAGGAGCTGGTGTGGTGTTCACTTATTAAACGATTTGTTGCAAAAGTATAATCCTTAGGATTTTTGCCGCCGTTACTCCTCAATAAGAGAAGACTTGTCCCCACCTGTGTCTTTCGACCAGCGGCTTATAACGAGCTAAAAAATAAAGCCATTAAAGCGCACTTCACCAACGATGAAAAGCTACATTATCGAAGTTGCACTTTTATTTATCAGGCATAACACAGCCGCATAATATCACAAAGCATAAAGAATTATAAACCTAATCATAATTTTTTTATTGCCAATTGAAAATTAGCTTTGCGGCACAATCATCATTATGAGCTTATACAATAAAAGAGGGGTTTCTGCACAAAAAGAAGAAGTACATGCTGCTGTAAAAAATCTTGACCAGGGATTATTTCCCAATGCATTCTGCAAAGTATATCCGGATTTTTTAGGAAATGATGAGAATTTTATTAATGTGATGCATGCCGATGGTGCCGGTACAAAAAGCATTCTTGCTTATTTATACTGGAAAGAAACCGGCGATATTGCTGTATGGAAAGGTATTGCACAGGATGCAGTGGTGATGAACCTGGATGATCTGTTGTGTGTGGGTATTTATGATAATATTGTTTTTAATTCTACCATCGATAGAAATAAGCATTTGATAACCGGCGAAGTTCTGGAACAAATAATAAACGGCACACAATCTCTATTTGATACTCTAAGATCTTTTGGCGTAAATATTCATTACCTCGGTGGCGAAACTGCGGATGTGGGTGATGTTGTTCGTACTGTTGCTGTAAATGGCACCATGACCTGTCGCTGGCCAAAAGACAAGATCATAACCAATGATAAAATAAAAGCCGGAGATGTAATTGTAGGCTTTGCAAGTTATGGCCAATCCACTTACGAGAGTGAATACAATAGCGGCCTTGGCAGCAATGGCCTTACAAGTGCAAGGCATGATGTGCTGAGTAAATTTTATGCAGAGAACTTTAGAGAAAGTTATGATCATGATCTGAGTGAAGATGTAGTTTATATCGGTAAAAACATGTTGACCGATCTTGTAACGGTAAATGATGAATTTTTATCCATCGGTAAATTAATTTTAAGCCCTACACGTACGTATGCGCCGGTGTTGGTTGGTTTGCTGCAAGATCATTTTGATAAGATACATGGCCTGATACATTGCAGTGGTGGCGGACAAACAAAATGTTTGAAATACCTACCCGGTAATTTCAGAATTATAAAAGACAATCTTTTTACAGCGCCACCGGTTTTTGACATTATTCAGCAAAACAGCGGCAGCAGTTTAAAAGAAATGTACGAAGTATTTAACATGGGTTGTCGCCTGGAGATTTATTGCGATGAAGTAAATGCACAAACCATGATAGACGCCGCTACGGCATTTAATATTGATGCACAGATCATCGGCAGGGTAGAAGCGGCTGATAAAAAAGAATTGGTAATAAAAACCAATGGCGAAGAAATTTGGTATTAAAAAAGGCAGCTAAATAGCTGCCTTGAAAATATTTTACTTTATACTTATTCTTTCGACACCACGAATGTTATTGGCTGCCTACGATAAGCAGATACAATCCTACCATTTTGTTTTGCTGGCATCCATCTTGGCCCTTTTGAAATCATTCTTATGCATTCAAGGGCGGTTTTAGAACCAGGATATTTTTTTGTGGTAGTGTTATCCAATATAGTAATATCAGATATACTTCCATCTTTATTTACAATAAATTGAACAATAATTGGATAAGTTCCGGATGCCCATCCCTCGTCCACGGGCGTAAGTGCATTCAGGTTCTTTCTCAAATAGTTCCCCCACGCAGCCTGGCCACCAGGAAATTGAGCTTCATCTTCTACCTTGGTAAATATTCTATTGTCCTTTTCCGGAATGGTATCATTTTTATGTTTTAAATAAATCTCTACTACGCCATCTTTTGCTTTATTACCATATTTAGATGTTGCATCTTTTCCTTTAATAACATTTATGCTTTGAATTTTATCTGGTGAGATTGAATTTATGTCAATATTTTGTTGCTCCTTTCCATTTACAACATATAAAACTTTCTTCAATTCGTCAGATCCAATAACCATTTTTAAACTCATTTTTGGGTTATCGCTAATGGCATTACTTGTAACTGAGTCGGCTGTTATTGTCGTTCCAGAAATTAATCCATCAGTTATAATTGGCTCATTAAAAATAAAAACTCCGTCTTTAGCTTTGTCGCCATACCTGGCAATCATTTCTGCATTATTTTTTTCATATATTTCCCCTGATTTTGCAGTTATTAATTTCCCCTTCAGATCATTAGAGGAATATACTTTGCCATTTATTACAAACAACGCCGGATCTGATTTTTCAGAAGTTCCTGTGATATTTACATTTATAGGACCATCAAGTTTTACATGATCTGGTTGGTTCTTTTCCGCTGTATTTTTCAAAGGTGTAGTATCTGTAATTGTTTTGGATGAATAATCATTTGCAGTATTTTTATTCACCGCATACTTTTCTATTGCATTCAATACATTTTTTGCAAACTGTGTTTGTCCATCTTCACTTTTTAAATAAGCAAGATCTTTTTTGTTCGTCATAAATCCTGCTTCGATTAATATCGCCGGGCATTTTGATTCCTGTATCACCCATATTCCTGCTTTTCTCTGCATAGGCGCATCAAACACTGGAATAGCATAGTCTTTTTGGAATGATGCTATCAAAGCAGATGCAAATAATTTGCTTGATTCACTATTGTTAAAAGAATCTTTTGCAACCCAAATACTTAAACCAGAACGTTTATAAGCTGCATTCTTATCTTCACCGTCTACATGTATTGAAATAAATAGATCTGCTCCGAGCTTATTAGCCAATTCAGATTTTTCTTTTGGGGTCTGATATACATCTGTTTCTCTCGTAAATAAAAGTTTTATATTCCCATCCTGGTTTAATTCTTTTATTTTATTTAATAAATCAAGATTGATATCTTTTTCTTTAGTACCATCAATCGCTGTTGCACCGACATCTGTACCACCATGACCTGCATCAATCACAACAGTGATCATTTTATCTTTTAATAATAAAGATTTTACAACGTTTTTTGTTTTTAAAGTAAATGCGGCAAACACAATTAGTGCTAATGGCAATACAAGCAGGCGGCTTATATAATTCACTTTTGTTTTATTGTTTTTTGTGAGCATGGCTAATCTTCGTTTTATAGGTGAATAGAAAAAATTATTTGCAATTTCAAAATGATGTCCGGGGTAAGTTGTTTGTAATATCATTGCGGCAAATGCAGATGTATCACCATCTTCCACCGCTTTTTTATCTGCTAAAAATTCATGTATGATGTTCAGCTCTTTTCTTATCAACCAGAATATTGGGTTACACCAAAACATGATCATTACAATATTGATAAACAGTTTATCCTGGCTGTGTTTTTCCTGCACATGAGCAATCTCATGTTTTAAAATACGTTTACCACTATTAGTGTTTATATCAATGGCATTGTTCCAGAAAATATCTTTGAAAAAAGAAAACGGCGTACTCCGGTCCTCTGTGGTTATAATATTTACGCCATCAAACTCCCGGGCAGGATTATTTCTTTTTAAACTGTAAATTTTTAAAACTGATCTTATTAAAAAGAAAGCAAAAAAACTGCAGACTGCTAAAAATAGCCACATCAATATTTGTTCTTTGCTGATATGATTATAATGGCTCTGGATAACGATCTCATCCATATATTCATCGCCACCATTTACAAATTGTAATAAATGAATTACAGAAGTTTTAGCAGCAGTATTTGTATGCTGAAGATTGAATCTCATCAGCGGTACTGTTAATGATAAAACTACTGTTGCAAGCAGATAGAACCGGTTGTATATATGAAATATTTTGTTTCGTAGAAAAAACCAGTAATAGCCAAATAATATTGCTGAGCAAATGATCACTTTTAAAATGTAATAAGCTAATGGCAGCATAAAAATTAGTTTAAGTTTTTATGAATGGTGCGGTTTATTTTTTCTTCAATTTTTTCAGTAGTTCTTCCAACTCGCTTACGCTGATGTTATTTTCTGTCACCATAAAAGACACAGCATTGCTAAAGCTTCCTTCAAAATATCCTTTTACAAGATTTTTCATGGTGCTTTTGCTGTAAGCTTCTTTTGAAACCAATGGAGTGTACTGGTGCGTACGTCCAAATATGGTGATACCGACAAACTCTTTTTCTACCAATATTTTAATAATGGTAGCAACCGTATTATTATGTGGTTTGGGATTGGGGAGAGCTTCTATGATCTCCCGCAAAAATGCTTTTTCTAATTTCCAAAGCACCTGCATTATTTGTTCTTCTGCTTTTGTTAATGGCTTCATCTTATTTTCTTTTGATGAAGTAAAACTAAAGTTTTAGTTTTATAACTAATAAATTAGTTATCCACATTTTAATAAATAAAAAAGGGTGTGAACTTTTAGAAAGTTCACACCCTTTTTTATTTCACGCATATTAACGTGTCGCTACAATATCAATAGCTTTCTCTTTGTCTTTTGTTTCAAATAAATAGCGTACAGTGTAAGGTGCTACAAGATCAGCTTTTAATTTAAAAGGAATTTTCACAGTGTAATTTACAACGGGGCTTTCCAGTGATCCTTTTACCTGTTTTAAAAAACGTTCTGTTGATTTTATTTCTTTGCCATTTTTATCAGTGATCCAGAAGCTGTTCTTTCCGCCTAAAATTTCTGCCATATTTGAGCCTGTAATGCCGGCAATATCAATACTTAAATAAGCTGTTTTAGGAGAAACTCTGATGGTAGTGTC
>JBDSIB010000032.1:0-11447 GCA_039918155.1 Ferruginibacter sp. | reverse complement strand
GTTCATTTTTAGTTTTGATCTGCGTTAACGCTTTTAACTGGTTATCGCCTACAAACACATCACCGTTGATGAAGGCTGCTTTTAATACAGGCCTTTCGTTGTTATTCTCCTTACGGAAACCGCTGATAATAACAGCCGGATCTTTAGGATTTTCGCTGAATAGTAAAGCAGTTACTTTATGCAAAGAATCATAAACACCTGCATATTTTTCTGCATCAAGGCTTTCTAATGCTTTTCTAATTAAAGTGTTTTTTGCCACTTTCATTTCTACCTGCTTGTTAAAGCAATGATTGCGTAATTTACCTATCTGGGCCACTGTAAGGCTTTCAGTATCGGTAATGTAGAAATTATTGTATTGAGAGAATTTGCCCTTGAGCAATTCTATCACTTCATTTTTCTCTTGTTTTGTCATAACAAATATTTTTTAGATCCAAATTATCCATCGCAAGGCTCAGGATGACATTGAATTTAGTTTTGAACAGATTTTGTGTCAACCATAATGCCAGGGCTCATTGAGCTTGCCATGCTTACGCCTCTCAGGTAAGTACCTTTAGATGTAGATGGTTTTAATTTGATAATAGCATTGATAAATTCCTGCGAATTTTCCATCAGCTTTTCTGGAGCAAAGCTCACACGGCCAATAGATGCGTGAATGATACCAACTTTATCAACTTTGAAAGCAATTTTACCACCTTTAAGATCGTTAACCGCACCTGCAACATCATTTGTTACTGTACCTGTTTTAGGATTCGGCATTAAGTTACGGGGACCTAACACTTTACCCAGTTTACCAATCTTAGGCATTACAGAAGGTGTAGCTACGATAACGTCTACATCTGTCCAGCCACCTTCAATTTTTGTAATGTATTCATCCAGACCTACAAAGTCAGCACCGGCAGCTGTTGCTTCGGCTTCTTTATCAGGTGTGCAAAGCACCAATACTTTTTTGGTTTTACCTGTTCCGTGAGGAAGAGATACGGTACCACGTATTGCCTGGTCAGCTTTTTTAGGATCTACACCCAATTTTACGTGAAGATCTACTGAGCTATCAAATTTTGTTGTATTTATTTCTTTTACTAATGAGGCTGCTTCCTTAAGCGTATAAGCTTTGTTGGCGTCAACCTTAGCATTTGCTAATTTTCTTTTTTTAGTGATCATTTTTAAAAAGTTTATTGTGGTTGACGATTAATTATTTTCCCAAGGAGCTTTACCATCTACTGTAAGACCCATGCTACGGGCGGTACCTGCTACCATACTCATTGCACTGTTCAATGTAAATGCATTCAGATCTTCCATTTTATCTTTAGCTATTTCTTCTACCTGAGCCCAGGTAACTTTACCAACTTTTACACGGTTTGGTTCTTTACTTCCGCTGGTAATTTTAGCAGCATCCATTAACTGAACTGCAGCTGGAGGAGTTTTAATAACAAAGTCAAATGATTTGTCTGCGTACACTGTAATCAATACAGGTAATATTTTTCCGGGTTTATCCTGGGTTCTAGCATTGAACTGCTTACAGAACTCCATAATGTTTACCCCTTTGGAACCCAAGGCTGGACCGATTGGCGGCGCCGGGTTGGCTTGTCCTCCTTTGCACTGGAGCTTTACATAGCCGGTGATTTCTTTTGCCATTTTTAAAATGTTTTTGGTGATAACGTCCGGGCAATTACCAGGACTTCCAAATTCCGGTTTTAAACGGAACAAATTCCTAAAGAACTAATTTGGGCGGCAAAAGTAGTAAAAATTATTATCTGATGCAAAAATATATCGAGGTTTTTGAGGAGATAGTATTTTTAATTTTAGTAACAGGGCAATCTAATTCATATACTGGTAAATAAGGGGGAGAGATTGGATAAACTCAAGCTTAATTGATATTTGTGAAATATAGTTTTTGCTTTTTTTCTTTGTCTTCCTTGAGTCCTGCTTAACGCTTCCTTACTTCTTATTCAAGTCAAGTGCGTTATAAGTGCGTTATCTAACACACTTATAACGCACTTGTAGTAAAGAAGAGTTAAGGAAGACCTAAGGGAGAATGTTACGAAAGCTGGTAACTGCTCTTTCTTAATATACATAATCATGCTAAGAACTAATAATATAATAGCAGACTTGAAAAAAGGGAATTGGCTGCCTTAATAAAGGATTTGATAAAATGAATAGTTATTTAATTAAATGATCTTGATAACCTCTTTAACTCTCTGACATTCCCCTAATATTAAAACGTAAGCGTTATTTTTTCATGTTTGAAGTTTAATTAATACGTGGAGTTAGTTTAATCATGCAGGGAATTAATTTTTACTTGTACCCTCCCTTAACCCTATAAATTACCATTGCTCCCTTTTTATTGCCAGCCCATTTTTTTATTTTAAATTGCGTCCTACCTTTTTTTTAAAATTATGGTTTCGTCATACCGTAATTTTTTATAACTCTAACTTATAAACCAAGCAAAAATGAGATTATTTTTAAAGACATTTTCCATTTTATTTTTGGCAGGCCTGGCTTCACAACCTGTGCTGGCGCAAAGGTCAAATAAAAAAAGTACGGCTACAGAAATTGTAGCAGACACTGCCAGGAAGCCTAAACCTCCTTACAAAGGCCCAAAACCTTACGATGACGTGATAACATCTAAAGCAAAGACAGATGAAGGTATGTTTACCGTGCATGAGCTGGATAAAAAAATATATTTCGAAATTCCGGACAGCATGCTACGGAGAGAGATTCTCGTGGTTAATCGGGTAAGCAAAGCTCCTGCCGGGGAGCGTACCGGAAACCTTTCCTATGCAGGTGACCAGACGGGGCAAAACGTAATTATGTTTGAAAAAGGCCCTGATAATAATATTTTCTTACGCACCATTTCTTATGCAGAATATGCAAAAGACAGTACCTCGCCCATGTTTACCGCTGTTACCAACAGTAACATACGGCCAATAGAATTTGCTTTTGATATTGTAGCATTCAGCAAAGACAAAAAAGGATCTGTGGTAGATGTAACCGATATGATAAACGGCGACAACGATGTTTTTTTTCTTGACAATCGCTCTAAGAAAGCTGCAAATATTTCCAACCTGCAAAAAGATAAAAGTTACATCGTTGCGGTAAGATCATTCCCTTTAAACATAGAAATAACTGCCGTAAAAACTTATGCTGCAAGCCCTGCTGCACCAGATGGCGGAAATCTTACAGTAGAACTGAATAGTTCCATGGTTATGCTGCCACGGGTACCGATGCAACCAAGATATTACGATGAGAGAGTTGGTTATTTTACCGTAGGATATACAGACTTTGACCTGAACCCACAAGGAGTGCAAAGAGTAAGCCTGGTAAAAAGGTGGAAACTGGAACCAAAAGATGAAGACATGGAAAAATACAAACGAGGAGAACTGGTTGAACCCAAAAATCCTATTATATTTTATATTGATCCTACCACACCGGAAAAATGGATACCATATTTAATGCAAGGTGTAACCGACTGGCAAACTGCTTTTGAAGCCGCTGGCTTTAAAAATGCAATCTTTGGAAAACGGGCACCTACCAAAGCAGAAAATCCGGATTGGAGTATAGATGATGCCCGCTGGAGTGCTATTGTGTACAAGCCTTCGGACGTAGCAAATGCAAGCGGCCCGAGTGTGGCAGATCCCCGCAGCGGACAAATTATGGAAAGTCATATAAACTGGTATCACAATGTAATGAGCCTGCTCCGTAACTGGTATTTTGTACAGGCTTCGCCAATAGATAGCCGTGCAAGAAAAATGGTTTTTGACGATAGCCTTATGGGGCAATTGGTACGTTTTGTTTCTTCCCACGAAGTGGGACATACGCTTGGCCTACGCCATAATTTTGGAAGCAGCTCTTCAGTACCGGTGGAAAAACTGAGGGATAAAGCGTGGGTAGAAGCCAATGGCCACACCCCATCGATAATGGATTATGCACGATTCAACTACGTTGCACAGCCAGAAGATAATATCAGTGAAAAAGGAATTTTCCCCCGTATAGGTGATTACGATAAGTGGGCCATAGACTGGGGCTATCGGCTCTTTCCGGAATATAATAGTGCGGATGCAGAAAAGACGAAACTGAACCAGTGGGTGATGACAAAACTGAAAGACAAACGCCTTTGGTTTGGTGATGGAGAGAGCAACAGAAGCGACCCACGCAACCAGACAGAACAGGTAGGTGATGATGCTGTACTTGCAAGTACTTATGGTATAAAAAATCTGAAAAGAATTGTACCCAATCTTGTTACATGGACAAAAATGCCTGACCAGAATTATGACAATCTAAACACCATATATAATGAAATAACCGGCCAGTTTAACAGGTACAACAATCATGTATTAAGGTCTATTGGCGGTGTAATGAAAACCCCAAGATTTACAGAAGAACCAGGTATAGTGTACGAAGCGGTAAACAAAGCAGATCAAAAAAATGCGATGGATTACCTGAGTAAAAATCTTTTTACCACCCCGACATGGCTCATTAATAACGACGTGTACAACCGTACAGGTGCCAATGCACTTACCGTGATCGGAAAACTACAGGATAATATTTTAAGCAGTTTACTTCAGCCGCAAACATTGAATAATGTTGTAAAAAACGAAGTAATGCCCGGAAAAGATAATTACAGTGTAGTGGAATTACTGAACGATCTAAACAAGGGCGTGTGGACCGAACTCTCTACTAAAAAAACTATTGACATTTACCGCAGGCAGCTGCAACAGGACTATGTGGAAAAAATGGATGACTTGCTTAATCCTGCAGCACCTGCCCCTTCGGTGTTTATTGGAGCACCTGGGCGTGGACAGGCAAGACCGCAAATAGACAATGATTTTGTAGATGTAAGTACTGCCATAAGAGCCAATCTAACTGCCTTGAGAGCACAGATCAATGCTTCTGCCGCTACAGCAACAGATGGAATGACGAAGATCCATCTTAAAGAAATGAGCAGACGAATTGGAGAAGCATTGGATCCTAAAAAATAGTAAAATATTATTTATAAAAAAGCCCTTAGAAATGAGGGCTTTTTTTATTGAAGTATTTGTGGAACTGCAAATTTATTTGGTCTCCAGCAACACCACTTTGCCATCCATCGTAGATGCAATAACATTTTTTCCGTCCAGCACCTGTACAGTATTTACCATACTGTTATCGATCTTATGAGCCCAGATGGTTTTTTGATCTTGTGGGTTTATCGCATATACCACACCGTTACGGGTGCCGAAAAATACCGTGCCTTGTTTTTCTATCAGCATACTTGGCACATGCTCATAACCATAGCCTACATTCATTTTCCAGGCTGCTTGTTGTGGTTGGCGGCTGGTAGCAAAAGCCACCACAGTATCCTGCATTGTTTTACCAAATACATATTTTCCGTCTGTGGAGATACCGATAGATTCCCTTACGCCGCCTTCCTTACTGCGCCATAAAGCAGCACCGTTAGTGGCATCAATGGCGGTGAGAAACCTGTCTGGTGCTACGATGTAAATAACGCCTTTTTCTATCACCGGTATGCAGGAAGCAGGTGAATAATTTATAACTGAGGAACCACTACTCCACTTCCAGTTTAGTGTGCCGGTAATTTTATTTAGAGAATATAAATAAGTATCCCAGGCACCAAAAATAACATCGTTATTATTTACTACCGGTGTGCTTACTACTGGGCCGTTGAGCCCATCGAAAGTCCATTTTAATTTACCGGTATTCAAATCTATCGCCTTGAATTTATGATCGCTGGCGCCAATAAACACAATTCCGTTTTCAATGACCGGTGAACCCAGTACAGCAGCAGCAGCTTTTAATCTCCAAACTAATTTACCATTCATATCAAGGCAATAAATATTGCCATCGGTGCAGCCGAAAACAATTTTTTCATTTGCAATTGCAGGCGAAGAATAAATAGCACCACCTGCCTGGAAGGTCCATTTTATTTTGCCGTTGCTTAATAAAAGTGCAGCAACTTTTCCCTGCTGATTACCAAATATTACCAGCCCCTTTGCTATTGCCGGTGTAGAGATCACATTCGCCTCAGAGGCATAACGCCACTTTTCTTTTACTTCTTTATACTTCTCATTGATGGCATAGCCGGGCCGCTCATATTTTATTCCATTTTCATAATCATGTTTTTCAATTTTTACTGCGGTCCATTCTTTCATTTCAGCAGTGAGTGCGTTTACTTCGTTAAATAAAATGGAATCATTTGTTACTGTAACAATATTATAACCGCCCACTTCTTTTTTTGCCCGCAGGTTCGACCGCCCCATTACACCGGGAATACCTTCAAAATTGAGCGCCTTGTCTGCATGGCCATGGCCACACATAATGAGAATGGTATTTTTCTTCTTCAATGCATCTATCACTTCATACCAGTTATCCATCTGGTTATCCATAGGATAATGATTTAAAAATATTACAGGCATTGTTGCAGCAGTTGTATCTAAAATATTCTTTACCCATGTCATCGCATCACGTGGTATATGGCCATCACTCATGCGCACATAAGGCCCGGAGGCGCAGGCAATAAAACGAATGCCATTATGATCGAAAGTAAAACGGTCGCTGCCGAAAGTAGCGGCAAAACTTTCACCACCACTTTCGCTCCAACCGGCATCGTGGTTGCCTGGAATGATAAAGTATTTAATTTTTAAAGCGTCCAGCATTTTCTTTGCCCTTGGCAATTGTTCGTTGGTACCGAGTTCTGTAATATCTCCGGTTATGACAGCAAAATCAAGATCAGTTCTTTTGTTGATATCGGCTACAGTTCTTTGCAGATCTTCTTCTGCTTTACCATCTGGTGAGCCAATATGTGTATCAGAAATAAATGCAAAATGAAAAGGTTTGATCTGTGCATGTGCAGCTAATAAAAAAAGACTGCTTATAAAAACAATGATAAATTTTTTCATGGTTACAAGGTAAAAAAATTATTACTCTATTTGTGGTCTAAAGTTATTTTTGGTTTGCTACTGCTGTTGGTCACAGACCAGACAGCGGCGGCTATTTTAATTTTTTAGGTTGAACAGAAGCGAAGACGAAAATATAAACCTAGATGCATGCTTATTTTATTTTGTGGAAATTATTTAGCAGTAAAGAACTGATAACGGGATGGAACAATAAAAAATGAGCATATTTTAAATAAATGATAACCTCCTGTAGAAAAGTGTTTAAAATGTGAACATATCGCAGGAAATATAAGCTGTATGAAAACAAGGTACGGTTTTAGCCTATACTGATAGGTATATAAGAATATTTTAAATCATTTAAAAAAATTACAAATGTCTATAACAGAAAACAAACAATTTGGCGTGTGGATGGATAATCATAAAGCAGTTATTGCTGGCAGAGAAGGAACTAATGATGAATTTCAAATGCTGGGCGAAGAATCAAATGCCGGGGCAATGTCTAACAGTAATGAAAAGTCTGCCCACAATGACGAAAAGTCTCTACAACATAAATTTTTTAAAAGTATATTAGCACATATGCCGAATGCAGAAGAAATACTTTTAACGGGAACAGGAACTGCACAAGAGCAGTTCAAACATTATCTTAATGAAACTGCACAGTTTAAAAATACCAAAGTAAAAGATAGTACATCTGAAGCGATGTCTGAAGATAAACTGGTAGCATATTTTAAAAGCAATTTTTAATACTAATAATTTTTAATAAAAAAGATCCTTAATTTATCAGGATCTTTTTTTGTGTCTGCAATTTCATGAAATACTATTTTGGTTTGCTTATTTTCTGAGGTTCACATTTAGTTTGTAAAAAACGAAAATATGAGAAGTGAGATGAAGAGGATTTTAGGCAGATGAGTGATGGAGAGATCGCTTATTAAAATACTTCTGGGTTTAGAAACGCAGGAGAGCGAGGGCCTAAAGCTATTTATAGTTTGTTACTGCTGTTGGTCAAAAGACCAGACAGAGGCGGCTATTTTATTTTTGAGGCTGAAGATGAACGGAGTTGAAAAAATTATGAATATGTCAGAATACCTTTTTTATTTTTGCGGTAATTATTTTCCATTAATTATTTATCCCTTAGATTAGCATACCAACCAATTAAATATGCATCTCTCTTTGCAGCTAAATAAAAATAAATTACTCTGCTGCATGCTGCTGTTCTTTTGTTTTATCTACACCAATGCTTTTGCAAACCCGGTTGATTCTCTTTTAAAAAATAAAGTTGTAGTAAAAAATATTTCTTTCCCTGATCTTCAATTGGCAAATGGCCCGATGGATTCTTCTTCTTTTATTATTCCTTTTAGTAAAGTAGGCAACCTGATGCTGATAAAAGCCAAAGCAGATTCGGTAGAAGGAAATTTTGTGCTGGATACGGGTTGCCCGGGGCTAGTGCTGAACCTTACTTATTTCCGTAAGTATTCTTCCAGCCAGGAGAGCGATGCGGAGAGCGAGGGCATTACGGGTGTGACAAGGGCCGACCAGGTTGAGATCGGCAATTTTAATTTTGGTACCATTAAAGCATATCATGTAAAAGCCGACTGCGTTAACCTGGGTAATATTGAGAACAGCAAAGGCATTAAAGTGATCGGGCTTATCGGCATGCTGTTCTTACAAAACTGTGAGCTGATCATCGACTACCAAAAGAACCTGATGTATTTTCATGTGATCGGTCGTAAGGAAGCATCCGTTTACGAACACAGCATGCTGAAAGATGAAACTGCTTATCGAACGATCCCTTTTGAAATGAGTGAGAACAGGATGATACTGCGGACGGTAATGGCGGGTAAAAAATTACGTTTTGTTATAGACTGTGCTGCCGAAACAAATATATTGGACAGCCGCCTGCCGGATAAAATATTTGAGACGCTTTCCATCACCGGTAAAGTTTCGCTGGTTGGCGTAGGCAATAAAAAAGTAGATGCGGTAAAAGGCAGCCTGGCGCATTTTGAAATAGGCGGTCAGGATATTAGTGACCTGCCGGTATTGGTAACCAACCTGGAAAAAACATGTTTCTCCAATGGTGGTTGTGTGGATGGTGTACTGGGGCTGGATGCGCTTTCGGTACAAAAAATTGGGTTTAACTTTATGAAGCTTAAAATGTATATATGGAAATGAGCAGTGTGATAATAAGCATAAAAAAATATTGTCTTAAGGGCTGTATGGCAATGCTGTTGCTGTTACTGACAGCGCCATTACATGCACAGCCCGGTACCAAAGAATATACCATCAGCAAAGGTGATATGAAGATAACGCTGAGCAAAAGCCTGAAAGAAAAAGACCTGGATAATTTCATTGATCAATATAATTTAGGCGACCTGGCATTGAAAAAAATGATCAGCAGCAACTTCCAGGATTCAGTAAAAAAAATGGGTTGGAAAATAGAAGTAAATTCTTCTACAATCCTTGTACTGACAAAACCCTTTTTATCTGCAGATATTTTTAACGGCCCTTCAAAAACAATTGACCTCAGCTGGATAAACAGTGCTGCAGCAGCAATGCAGATGCCAATCAATCGGCCTTACGGTTATAATGTTTTTCGTAACAAACATGCATTTACGGTAAAAGATTCTGTGGTAACATTTGTGTTACACAATCATAAAAATGCAATGCAGGTAAAACTTGCAGGCAGCTTTACCAATTGGGAAGGCAATGCTATACCGATGTTTAACAGCGATAGCGGCTGGGTGGTTTCTATAAAATTATCACCGGGAAAATATTCTTACAAATTTATTATTGATGGCAACTGGATAACGGATCCTGAAAATAAGACGGCTGAAAATGATGGTGAAGGAAATACGAATTCCGTTTACTACGCAACCAATACAATATTTAAACTGAACGGTTTTACAAAAGCTAAAAAAGTTATACTGGCCGGCAGTTTTGATAATTGGGATGAAGGAAGGTTGCAAATGAATAAAGCAGTAACGGGTTGGGAACTCCCTATTTACCTGAACAACGGCGTTTATACGTACCGGTTTATTGCTGACGGTAACTGGATGACAGACCCTGACAATGCTAATCGTTTTCCGAATGAGCACAATGATTTTAATTCTGTACTTACGATTGGCCCGCCAACTACATTCACATTAAACAGTCATAAAGATGCGAAGGAAGTTTTTCTTGCAGGCTCTTTTAACCAATGGCGCAGCTATGAAGTAAGGATGAAGCGGACAGATAGTGGCTGGCAAATCCCTTATGTACTTGGCCCGGGAAATTATGAATATAAATTTTTTATTGACGGGCATTCTTTTGATGCAATGGGAAAGGAATCAAGGCCGGATGCACCGGGATCGGTTATAGTGATAGGTGCTAATTATACTTTCCATTTAAAAAATAAGTCAGCAGCAAAAACTGTTTTCCTGGCGGGTGATTTTAATGGCTGGTCGCCTAATGCATACCCAATGAAAAAGGATGGCGACGAATGGACGCTGACATTGCATCTTTATCCCGGTAAACATTTATACAAAATGATCATTGATGGTAACTGGATAATAGACCCGGGAAATAAATTGTGGGAAGACAATGAATATGGTACTGGGAATTCGGTATTGTGGGTGAAATAGGAATTTCAATGGTGAATGCGCATTCAAACGGCCTGGCAATGTGCGGAATTGATATGTATCTGCTTTAGAAAATGGCTGACCAAAAGATAATAAATAAAGTCTCCTGATTATTTGTCGAGGTAATCCTGGAAACTAACCTGCTCCAAAGCTTTACCGATTTTTATATCCATATCTGTAACGGTGCCTTGTTTTTCAATGAAAGTTTTACCTACATTATCAAATAGGAAACTTTTACCGGGTTGTACAAAACCAAAACCATTGTTGAAAGAAAAATATGCCCAGGGACGAACAGTACTATCGAAAAGATTTTTACTCCAATGATATTGCTGATACGGCATTTGTAATTGTGCCAACAAAGTTGCAGGAAGATCTATTTGTGACCCCATTTTCTCTACCTGTATACCTGTTTGAGGCAAAGCACCGCCCAAAAATAAAAGTGGTATTTTAAAATTATCTAAGCGTTTACCCGTTTGCGGTAGTGGATGCCCATGGTCTGCAACAATGGCCACAACTGTATTTTGCCACCAGGGTTGTTTTTTAGCTTCCTGTATAAAATGGTACAATATAGAATCCGTGTAATGCAATGTATTTAGAAAAAGAGAAGGTACATCTTTACCCTGTATGACGGTAGAGACAGGCGTTTCAAAAGGTTCGTGGCTGCTAAGTGTAAGCCAGGTATAAAAAAATGGTTGTATTTGCTGGTCAAGACCGTCTAATAACTTTTGCATCACTACCCCATCATGTGCACCCCATTTGGAGTTCTGATCCTTTTTAGCAAAATCATTTATAGAAATAAAATGATTAAAGGAGCCGCCCAATAAATAAGCTTTGATATTGGCAAACTCTAACTCGCCGCCATAATAGAATGCGGTATGGTACCCCTCTTTGCTGAACTGTGTACTTAGCATCGGCAGCTTTGAAGCTTTGCCGGGTTCTTTTA
>JBDSIB010000031.1:0-9478 GCA_039918155.1 Ferruginibacter sp. | reverse complement strand
AGTAACGGTCGTACTTTGGTTGTGTTTATCACCAACACCGTCAGTATTTTTTCCGCCTTTTTTTATGATAAGGATGTTGCCGATACGCAGAGTATCATTTTTTTGCATAGTTGAATCTGATTGGGCTGAGGCTGCTACGTATATTGCACAAGCAGTCATTAAGAGGATAAGTCTTTTCATTGTTTTACTTTTTAAAATGTTTTGTTGATTATTTTAATGCTACTTCAAAGCCGCCTATCCGCAGGCCTTTGTCAGTTTTAATGTTAGTAGTGCGTTCTACCATTCTTTTTATTTTTTTAAAGAAAATACCGGCTTTGCTACGGCTTACATTTTCTTCTTTCATGTATAAGATACGATCGTTATTTGCTTCAGTATTTGCATCTGTAAGTCCTGCAGTTCGTGCCATGCTATTGTCTAAAGCAGCCAGATTTGTATCGGATAGGGTATTGGCAGTTGGTGGCTTTATTTTAGGTGATTGTATTGCGACAGAATTTTTTATTTCTACACCAGTGTTTAGTTCAATCGGCTTCTGATTTTTATTTACAGCCATTAAAGTTTTTTCATCCGTTACTGATTGTTCTTTGGGTGCTTTTTGAGAAATATTGCTTTTAATTTTTTGTTTATTGGTGGCAAGATTATTTTTTTGCTCTTGTATTTTTTGCTGCTCTGTTTTATCCTTTACTTTATCTGTTGTTTTTTTAACTGACTCAGATGCAAGATTTTCATCTTTCTGCTCATTCTCTTTTGGCATTCCGATTATTTTTTCACCTGTCTTCTCATCATCTTTTGGTGTTACTACGTCTTGTTCATCTGGCGTAGTTTGTTTTTTTATTACAGGAATATCTTCATTTGCTTTTTTAACATTTTTGGTACCACTATTCACAGCTACATTATCAATTTTATTTTGCTTAGATAATATTGAAACACCAAAAAAGAAACCTGCTCCCAAAATAGCTGCAGCTACAGCCCATTTTACAAACCGTCCCACAATCACATTATCTCTCTCTCTTCTATACAATAAGTCTTTGTATGGAAATTCAATTGTCTCAGTTGCATCTAATTTCGTCCGCTGTAAAGTTTCCCAATCCGCTTTTAAATAATTGTCTTTTTCAATCAGTTCTTCAATAGCATCTCCACGTTCCTTATCTAATTCACCATCCAGGTGCAGCAGCATTTTTTCCTGCAGTAATTCATCATGCGCCTGAGATTTAAACAGATCCATCTTGCCCGAAAATGCAACTTCATCAAATGGTAAAACAGTATTTTGTAATTGTTGTAATTCTTTTTCCAGATCTGTATGCTCAGCCACAAATTCTTCCACAGCTTTTCTTTCCGCCACAGATAATTCATTATCTATGTACAGCAAAAAGTATGTTTCGTAATTGTTTCTGTTTATCATCATTTCAAATCACATTTTCCGGTTTCACAATATAAGCTTTCAGTTGCAACCTTGCCCGGTGCAGGTATACTTTCACCTGGCTTTCATTAAGGCCTGTTATCTTTCCTATTTCTTCATAATTATATCCTTCATAATCTTTCAACATTACCAGGCTGCGTTGCGTTTCACTTAATTTACTTAATGCTTCTTCCAGTATCCTTTTCATGCTCTGCTGCTGTGTTCCGCTGCCAAGTGCCGTGTCAGAAAAATCTTCCTTCAGGCTGATCCTTTTATTTTTTCTTATATGGTCTATCATTTGGTGATAGGCTACAGTAAATAAAAAGCTTTTACTTTTTTCATTAATAACGGTCGCACGGTTTATCCACATTTTTTCAAATGCTCCCTGCACTACATCTTTTGCATCCTCTTCATTCCTAAGATTTTTTAAGATGAAGCGGTAAACATTATCTGAGTAAAGGTTTACACATTCGTTATATTCTTTCTCCGTCATACAGTATCAGTAGTAAAATTGAATCAGCGTATTGGGTTAATTTATAGTTATACGTCCCAATAAAAGATAAAGTTACAGCTAAGCAATAAAAATTATACCGAGAGGTGTAAAATGCCTTTTGTTACAAAATTCCAGAGAGATTCACTTTTGTCTTTAGAGGAGTTTTTGCAGCAGCTTGTACAGGCTTTTTTGGGAGCACTTACCGGCGTAGGAGTAATTTTTGCAGAAATAAAGAGGCAAATAGTTACAGCCAGGAGAGCAGTTGTAGCCAATAAATTTTTTTTATTCTGCATAGCGGTTTGTTTAAAAGGTAAAACGAAATTAATCGTAAATAGTTACAGCTACTACCACAATTTGTTAAAGAAATCAAAAACTAATCCGTTTTTGAGTAAATTATTTTGATTGCCAGCAGTATTTCTCTGTAGGATCAGCGTTGTGTCACTCCCTTCATCGGCATACCTTTTCTCAACTTTAATTATGCAATAGGGAAAAAAATATCGAACCTTCTGTCTTATTTTTGCGACTAAATATACATGCTATGAATAAAAATTTTGCTGATCGCATTGGTGCTGAAGTAGAAGAAATACAGGCTGCCGGCCTTTTCAAAAAAGAACGCATCATCAGCAGCGAACAGGGTGCTGAAATAATTGTTAACGACGCCACAGTTTTAAATTTCTGTGCAAATAATTATCTCGGGCTTTCCTCTCACCCTAAAGTGCTGGAAGCTGCAAAAAAATATATTGATTACCGTGGATATGGCATGAGCAGTGTACGTTTCATCTGCGGTACGCAGGATATTCATAAAGAACTGGAGCAAAAAATAGCAACCTTTTTGGGAACAGAGGATACCATTTTATACGCCGCAGCATTTGATGCGAACGGTGGCGTATTTGAACCCTTGTTCAATGAGCAGGATGCCATCATCAGCGATGCACTTAATCATGCATCCATTATAGATGGTGTAAGATTGTGTAAGGCACAACGCTACCGCTATGAGCATAATAATATGGCCGACCTGGAAGAAAAATTAAAAGAAAGCGCTCATCTGCGTTCACGCATTATCGTTACAGATGGCTCTTTCAGCATGGATGGTACCATTGCTCAACTCGATAAAATTTGTGACCTGGCAGATAAACACGATGCTATTGTAATGATTGATGAATGTCATTCATCCGGCTTTATAGGAAAAACGGGACGTGGTACGCATGAATACCGGAATGTGATGGGACGTATTGATATTATTACCGGCACTTTGGGTAAAGCGCTTGGGGGCGCCAGTGGCGGATTTACCAGCGGTAAAAAAGAAATTATAGAAATGCTTCGCCAGCGCAGCCGGCCATATCTTTTTTCAAACACCGTAGCACCAAGTATTGTCGGCGCCAGCATTGCAGTATTAGATATGCTCAGCAGTACTACCGAACTACGGGATAAATTAGAAAGCAACACAAAATATTTCCGTACTAAAATGACAGAAGCCGGTTTTGATATAAAGCCCGGCGAACATCCTATTGTTCCCATCATGTTGTACGAAGCAACTGTGGCGCAAGACTTTGCAGCCAAATTGCTGGAAGAAGGTATTTATGTGATCGGCTTTTTCTTTCCGGTTGTTGCAAAAGGACAGGCCCGTATAAGGGTGCAGTTAAGTGCTGCTCACGAGCAAAAACATCTGGACAAAGCCATTGTTGCTTTTACAAAGGTGGGAAAAGAACTAGGTGTGTTAAAATAATCCAATATTTTATGCTAGGTATTAATCTTACCCAAAGAAAATTTTCCATTATAATACATAAAATTATAAATTTATTTTTTTATCATATTACTAAAAAATGGAGAAATATGTAAAGGATCAGCCTTTCCATTTCGGAAAATAATTATAAATTTAAGACGCATGCAAACCTTTTTATTTCCAGCTTGTTCTTCCATTAGTTACCTTTAAACGATTTCCTTCTTTTTGGACGCATATTTGCAAACATGAAATCATATTTTTCCTATTTATCTCAAAAGATTTTTTGGTTATGATTATTTTGATTTTTTTCTTGACACACTGGTTTTTATCTCTTTTTTGTCAAACATTTTTTCTACATAGATATGCTTCTCACAAAATGTTCTCTATGAACAGTTTTTGGGAGCGATTTTTTTATGGATTTACTGTATTGGTGCAGGGTTCTTCTTTTTTGAACCCGAGGGCCTATGCCATTATGCACAAAATGCATCATGCGTACAGTGACACCGAAAAGGACCCACATTCTCCCCATTTTTTTAAAGATGTTTGGGAAATGACAATGCAGACTAAAAAGATTTATTTTGATTATGCCAATCATAAAATAGAACCGGAAAAAGCTTTTCGTAGTAATTACCCCGAGTGGCCATTGCTTGATAAATTAAGTGATATGTGGATGGTACGTATTCTCTTTGGAGTAGGCTATGTGTTATTCTACGTTTTTTTTGCTACGTCCTGGTGGATGTTTTTATTATTGCCTATCCATTTTTTTATGGGCCCCATACATGGTGCTATCGTCAACTGGTGCGGACATAAATATGGCTATAGCAATTTTGATAATAATGATCATAGTAAAAATAGTTTACCAATAGATTTTTTATTAATGGGAGAACTGATGCAGAATAATCATCACAAAAGTCCCAACAGTATAAACTTTGCTAAAAAATGGTACGAATTTGATCCCACTTACCCGGTAATATTATTGCTGCACAGGATGAGAGTAATCAGGCTGAAAAAACAACCTTAGCTATTATATTTTAAGTTTATTTTTCTGCAATACCTTTTTCTCTACTATATAAAGTGAAAGTTTTCTGAGTTATTTTTTTGGATAATCTTCCCTTTGCGTACACAAAGGGAATGGAGAAGCGCACAGAAGTTACTTTTCAATATAAACTATTCTGAGCCAATCCTGTAGCACAATTATTGAATACGTCGTAAATGGAAATTTCATTTACCAGGAAAAATAAGAGCTCAAACCTGGCCAAGCTTTTTCTTAAAAAAACTACCTTCAGGTTTCATTGAATTTTTATGCCTTTTAAATTAAATTCAGAATATTCACCAGCGGGAGATCAACCCGGAGCCATCCGTGAACTAACGGAAGGCATAAACAATGGTGAAAGATATCAAACGCTTTTGGGCGTTACCGGTAGTGGTAAAACATTTACCATGGCTAATGTTATACAAAATGTACAACGGCCTACATTGGTACTGACACATAATAAAACCCTGGTGGCACAATTGTACGGAGAGTTCAAACAATTCTTTCCGGATAACGCTGTCGGTTATTTTGTTTCTTATTACGATTACTATCAGCCGGAGGCGTATATGCCCAGTAGTAATACTTACATTGAAAAAGATCTGAGCATAAATGAAGAACTGGATAAACTTCGTCTCCAGGCAACAGCACAATTACTGAGTGGCCGCAGAGATATTATTGTAGTAGCAAGTGTAAGTTGTATTTATGGTATGGGTAATCCTACTGAATACGAAAATGGAATTATCCGGATAAAACAAAACCAGGTAATTAGTCGCCAGGGATTTTTACATGCACTGGTAAATTCATTGTATCACCGTAGCCAGGGAGATTTTACAAGAGGAACTTTTCGGGTAAAAGGCGATACCATTGATATCAATTTGCCTTATGTAGATTTTGGCTACCGCATCAGTTTTTTTGGTGATGAAATAGAAAGTATAGAAACACTGGAACTGGCTACCGGCAAGCGTATCAGCTCGGTGGAAAATGCAGCTATCTTCCCGGCAAATCTTTACCTGGCACCAAAAGATATGTTGGCGCAGGTGATAAGTGAAATACAGGATGAGTGTGCTGCGCAGGCAAAATATTTTAAAGATTCCGGAAAATATATTGAAGCACAACGCATAGAAGAAAGAGTAAATTATGATTTGGAAATGATTCGTGAACTGGGTTTTTGCAATGGCATAGAAAACTATTCCCGATTTTTTGATCGTCGTCAACCAGGTGCCCGGCCCTTTTGCTTGCTGGATTATTTTCCAAAAGATTTTTTGACCATCATTGATGAAAGCCATCAAACCATTCCGCAGGTAAGCGGCATGTATGGCGGGGACAGAAGCCGTAAATTGGTGTTGGTAGATTATGGTTTCCGTTTGCCATCAGCAATGGATAACCGCCCACAAAATTTTCATGAGTTTGAAAATCTTACTGATCAAACGGTGTACGTTTCTGCAACTCCCGGTGATTATGAACTGGAAAAAAGTGGTGGCGTTGTAGTAGAGCAGGTTGTACGCCCAACAGGTTTGTTAGATCCGCCGATTGAAATACGCCCTTCTATAAACCAGATAGATGATCTGCTGGATGAAATAGATGAACAGGTAAAACAAGGTGGTAGAATTTTGGTAACAACGCTTACCAAACGCATGGCGGAAGAAATGGATAAATACCTGCAACGCATTAATATAAAATCAAAATATATACACAGCGAAGTACATACTTTAGAACGTATAGAAATATTGCGGGAACTGCGTTTAGGCGTAATAGATGTGTTGGTTGGTGTAAACCTTTTAAGAGAAGGGCTGGATCTGCCGGAAGTAACTTTAGTTGCAATTTTAGATGCCGATAAAGAAGGATTTTTACGCAACGAAAGAAGCCTTACCCAAACTTCGGGTAGGGCTGCCCGTAATGTAAATGGCCGTGTAATATTTTATGCAGATAAGATGACCGAAAGTATGCAGAAGACCATAGACGAAACCGATCGCCGGAGAGAAAAACAGGTTACTTACAATATCGAACATAACATCACACCTACTACCATTATCAAAACAAAAGAACAGGTTTTTGCACAGGGAAGTGTGCTGGACATAAAAGGGTACGATCCATCAAACCCTTATGCGATGGCTCCTGATGGAGAATTGGTGAACGTTGCTGCAGAAGATCAGGCAACTTATAAAACGATTCCCCAAATGGAAAAAGGCATTGCCAAAATAAAAAAAGACATGGAGAAAGCAGCCCGTGATCTTGATTTTATGGAAGCCGCAAGATTGAGAGATGAAATGTTTAAGATGAAAAAAGAGTTAGAAGAGATGAAATAGGCAATTTTTTGAAACAGTAGGTCCATTTACATTTATTAATCTTTTTTATAAATCATACTTACAACTTATAAACACCCTTCTTTGTATAAGCGGCACATGGTAAAAAGATTGCGAAATAAAGCTATCAAAGTTTCTGTAAAAATATTTTGTATCTGATAAGTTTTCTCCTCTTAGTGTAAAGGCCAATGGTGAATTTTTTATTTTATAGTAATACTCCAAATCTACAAATGGAAAGCTCGCTTTTTGTTTTGTAAATAAATTATTGCTAAAAATGGAAATACTGTTGAGCAGGTACATATCCTTATTAATTTTAATCCGCTGGGTTAACGAATTTTTAAAGTTTAATATTTTAGGTGAAATGAAGCCAGTAATTGAGGATGGGTATTTATTGTTGCTATAACTGAGTGCAGATTTTAGGTTTACATAATATTTTTTATTCCAGTTTTTGCGGATGCCGAATGAAACATTTATGATAGTTGCATAGCCTGTAAAAAGCTGCCCTTTATTGGCAATGAGGTTTGAACTTTTTATAAAACCGGCATTAATATCAATAACCGAATTTAATAAAAGCGAGGGTATTTGTTGTAAGGTGGCAATATTGAAGTTATAGGTAGGAATGTTGACAATGCTGTCTTTTGTAAAATCTACAAAGTTTTTGACACTGCTAATGTATGCAAATGATGAAAAATTTTGAGTAAAATTTATACTTAAATTACCATTATAATTGTTTTTTGAAATAGCCAAATGCCTGAAAATGCTCGCCGTCAGAGATTTGAGCGGCTGTTGAATATTTTCATTTTTAATATAATAACTAACAGACGAAGGTTTTAAATATGAAAAAAGCTGGTAAGGGGCTGCCTGAGAATGTGAATAAGCTAAATCAAAAAAAGGCAATAAGCTTTTTGTAGGATTTTGATACATGAATTTGGCCGCATACTCGGGAGTGATAAAATTATTGTTGTTGTTGTTTTCTTTAATAGCCACTTTAGAAAGACCTGCCGAAATATTTATGGAAATAGATTTTTGTTTGCTAAATGAATAGGATTTTTTTAGAGCGCCACCCAACTTATTTATAATGTAATTCCCTTTATTATTGATATCTATTGGGGCTACATCAGTAAGTGTCCTGGTTTCGTTATTTACAAAAACAGCGTCTTGCAGAGCTGCCTTTTGGGAACCAAAATTTAAGCCCAATTCAGTAGCACAATTATTTTTTTTATACAATTGGTTGGTACCTGCGTTAATAGAGCTCATGGAATTATTAGTGTTTTGAAATTGGCTATTGTATTGATCATTGCTAAGCGAATAGATAGCCGGCCAGTTGGGAGATAGGCCAATACCTGACTGTACTTGCTTTTGGTGGTTCCATTCTGCAAAACTTTGGCTGGCCTTGTTGGCCGCTATACGATGGGTAAATTGCACACGGCTGCTGAAGCTTTGCCAATTATTAGCAAGTGAATTATTTAAATAACTAAGAGCGCCATTTTGATTATATACTGTATTTTGAGAACCACTGGTAAGGTCATTGTAAAATTCATTTATAAATATCATTTCCCTTGTAGCCCCCATAGACCAGGTAATGGTTTCTCTTATTTTTAAAAGGCTTGGTTCGTTTGTAATGGTATTACTATCGTTCCTTAAATAAAAGCTGCTGCCATTGTAAAAAGACGAAGCAGAAAAGCTGTTTTGCCGTTGGGCATCTTTATAATAATTAATCTCTGTTTTACTTTTAAGGTTTTTTCCTATCGGGTAATTTAATTGCAGCCGGTTATCTTTTTGCGCATTATTAATGTACCACCTGTTTTCAAAATCAGGCAGGGTTTGTGCAGAAAAATTATTTCTCATCCAATTTTCCGCATGCTGCTCAGATTCATTTTTAATTTCAGACAATTGCTGCCAGCCAATACCATTACCAATATTATTCCAGTTACCTATATAGCCCCCCTTTACTTTTCCTATCAATGAGAACAAAACAGGGCTGATGCTGTACTTTTTTGCTGTACCTACTCCGGCTTCACCATCTCCAAACAACGCTTTTTGCTTGTTATCATTCAGGCCAAGGTTCAGTACCATATTACCGTCACCGCTTAACCCCTTTAGTAATTTATTATCGCTTTGGTTTTCTATGGCCTGTATATTTTTAAGCACATGTACCGGAAAGTTATTGAGCAGCAGCGCTATCCTATCAGAAAAAAGTTCTTCGCCATCTATCATTATTTTATTGATTATTTTTCGGTTGTATCGCAGTTTACCATCGACCGAAATTTCAAAGCCGGGCATCTTTTCTAAAATGTCTTTCAGTTTCCTTTCAGTGCCTTCTGCAAAAGAGTTTACATTAAAAAAAGTAGTGTCGCCCCTGCGCCAAACAGGCGGGCTGTTCACAACCACACCTAGTAGCGTGTGATAGTTGATACGCATGGTTATGCTGAAAAATAGAGATTGATCTTGAGACGAACAATAGATGACAGTATCTCTGTACCCAATGCAGGATACAGCGATCGCAATACTGTCGGGAACAGTGAGACTG
>JBDSIB010000030.1:0-79666 GCA_039918155.1 Ferruginibacter sp. | reverse complement strand
CATGAAGTAGAATGCTGCTGTTTTTAAAATGTAATTCAACGGGAAAATGCATGATCAAAAAGTTTCAAATCTTTTATTGTAAAAGCCAGGTTATATTTCCGGGATTGGTTTCGTAAGCAATGATACCATATTTTTTTGCGAAAGTAATTTTGTAAACGCCTGGTTTTTGCATGAACGCAGCATCACCTGTAAAAGATTGTGCAAATGGATATAGACGGCCATTAAGCGAATAATTAAATAAATTTTGGGGAATATTATTGGCCGGCTCGCCGTTTGATGAATAACTGCTAAATCCATTATCGCCTAACCCTATTCCACTAAAGCCCTTATCATAAAAATTTATATAGGCATTTTTGCCTGATGATGAAGTATTTTCATTTTGTGATGAGAGTGAAATCCTGAAGGCGGCTCTATAAGCCGAATCCTGCTTGATACTGTTTAATGATTTCATTTGATTACATCCATTTGAAGCAGTGGTTGAATTGTAGGTATAAGAAGCAGTTGAATCATTTAGATGCAAAACAAATGTGTCTGATAAATTAGTATTGCTTTTAAATATCAAAACCTGGTTGTTGTTGTAAGGGAACCAGGCGTCCAGTAATAAATCATTATAGCCGGGGCAAGTGACTTTTTTAGAACAGGTATCTTTGCAACTACTCTCCAATAAAAGGACGACTAATGGTAGTAAAATAAATTTTAGGGATCGGTAACATGTAGTCATGTTGTTAGTTTTGTAAAATAGGGAAATGAAAAACAGATTTAAAAATATTTAATAAAAATATCCTTCAGAACGTACATTAGATTTATAATATCCTTTGTAATTTACTGGATTTTTTTTAATCTATTTCTGGGTAAGATTTTATTATAAATATTTACATGCAAACTAAAAGCGGCTTCCATTATTAAGAAGCGCTTTTGTATTTTAGTCATCATCCTTTTCTGTGATCTTTATAAAGGCCGCATGTTTTGGGGCCGGTGTAATGGCGTTCATTCCTTTAATTCCTTTCCATAGTACATCATTGAACTGCTGATCTGGAACTTTATCTTCTTTAGTAAAATCAAATTGTGCAGAGCGGCGTGAAAGGTCATTAGCTGCCAGATTTTTTTCAGTGATATCTGTGGAAGCAGGAATGGCTGAATATGCTTTAAAATCAGGCGTTGGCGTAAAGCACCGATACAAAGGCATTGCGGCCGCATCATACTGGCTCATTGGTGGCAAGCCGAGAATTAATTCAATGGTTCGGAGTATACCACTGGTTGTATAAGACGTATGGTCTACAAATCCTCTTTTAACATAAGGGCCGGCAAGATAAGCTGTGCTTCGATGAGCATCTACATGGTCGGGGCCATTTTGTGCATCATCTTCTACTATAAAAACAACGCTCTCTTTCCATATCGGGCTTTTGCTTAAATAGTCGATGAACATTCCAACAGCCAAATCATTGTCTGCACAATGTGCAAATGGAGTAGGACGATTTTTCGCCATGCCTTCGGTATGATCATTGATCAAACGTAAAGTATTTAATTGCGGTAGAGCGTTTATAGCTACCAGTGAGTCGAAATCTCTTTTCCATTGATTTACTCTTGTTGTGTCTCTTATTTTTTGATCCCAACTGGTATAATAGGTGCAAAAATGATTTTCCAATACCGGTATATTAGCTTTGTAATCATCAGCAAATTCACCATAAGTACGGTAAGTAACACCGGCTTTTTTACAATTGCCCCAGATGAAATCTCCTTTATTATTTGCCACGCCTCTTGTACCTTCTGCATCATATTCGCCACCACGGCCTCCATAACTTGTCACCCAGTTTTTTTCAAGATAATCTGTGGCATAAGCGCCAAAACTCCAATTATGTCCGTCTGCACTTACTTCGCCATCTACATAAAAATTATCCAACAGCACAAAATCTTTTGTAAGCTGATGTTGATTTGGGGTAATTTTTTGTCCAAATAAAACGAGGCTGGTATCACCATTCCCTTCTTTTATATCACCCAATACCTGGTCGTAAGTACGGTTTTCTTTTACAATATAAAATACATGTTTAATAGGAGATACGCCGCCGACTTTCTCCGGTATTGGGTTGCCGGCAATTCCTTCGCTTTGCAATTCTTTCATTTTTGTATAAGGCGTATTTTTATAAACCTGTTGAGAATAAATACTCAATTGCTTTTCTGAAGGCACTTTGATGATGCTCATTGTGCCTATAAACAAACCGCCGATGTATTGTACTTTCGCATCTTTCTCTTCTCCCTGGTATATTACTTTTTTCTTTTTATTGGTAGGGTTAGGTCCGTACGGGTTTGCCATAGATGAAAAGCCCTTTCCGTTGGTGACAAATATTTTTTTACCAATTACTTTCACACAAGTGGGATACCAGCCCGTAGGTATAAAACCTTTAGAATTGCCATAACCCGGCTTACTAATATCAAATACTGCAAGGCAATTATTATCTGCATTGGCAATGTATAAAGTTTTTTCATCTTCGCTTAATGCTAAACCGTTAGTAGTAGAGCCGGGAGGCGCATCCGGATATAGCGATGCGGTTAGTGTTTCTATCACTTTTTGTCGGCGGGCATCAATAACGGACACATCATTATCATTTGAATTGGCTACGAATAAAAAGCGGCCATTTTTAGTAATGCATATTTCATTTGGGTTGTCACCAACGGGTATGTGGCTTGTAATATTATTTGTAACTGTGTTATACACAATTAATTTATCGCAGCCCCAGCAACTGATGTACAATTTTTTTTTATCTGGCGACAAGAGGCACGTATAAGCTTCGCCATCTAACTTTTCCTGGTGAAGTATTTTTTTATTAAGAAGATTGATAACGTACAATGAATTATTATCTTTTGTAACTATATACATTAAATGACGGGCATCATCCAATGCTATACCTGCCGGTGAAATTTTATTGGGCCATTTAGCGCCAAGCTTTATACTGTCAGCTACAATTAATTTGCTATTTCTTACTGCATATTTTAAGATACAGTTGTTATTACCACCGCCTGCATATAAATATTTTTCATCGGCACTGAACTGCAGGCCAAGCCACGATTCTTTTATCACAATGTTATCCAGTATCTTTTCTGACCTTACATCAACCAATTGTATTGATTGAATGCTTTGACCATTATTAGTTACCGCCATTAATTTTTTCGATGGGCTAACGGCAATGTTTAAAGGCAGATCACCAAGAGGCAAACTTGTACCTGCAGGCGATAGAGACCATCCATTTGGCAGTGTAACATTTTGTTGTGCATGTGCAATAAAAAAAGAAAGTAGAAAGAATGCAGTAAGCCTAAAGTTGAGAGGATGTTTCATAAAAAATATTATACCTAAATGTACAAATAAAAAAAGCCACCTCGTTAAAAGATGGCTTTATGAAAATGTGATTTAATAGTTATTTAAAATCGGCATCCGTAACGCCTTCATTTAATTTATAATCAGTAATTCTTATTGGTATTTGTTGCTCACCTACAACCCGGTCAATGCTAAATGGTAATAATAAATTGCCAACTTTTCTATAATCAGAATAGTTTACAGTTTCAGCAGTTTCTGTGCCGGAAGCCTTACTCGTATTATCTTCCTGTAATAATAAACCTGTTTTAGTAGAGTATTGCTGTACGGAAACTTTACCGCTCGGCATTACTACTTTTAAACGGTAGGTTTGTTCTCCATTTACAGATCCTGAGCCAACATAATCCAAAGTATAACCACCACTTGTATAGTATGCCTGTGGTATTGCCCCTTTGTTATCCTGTGCTTCTTTAATTTCATCTAATGTCATATCTTTCTTCTGCCCCATTTGCTGCTGGCTTCCATTAAAGCCGTCAAATGTACTTTTCATAACAGTCATTTCACCCATTTTTACCTCCGTAGCTTCTTTATTTGGGGACATTGATTTTTGTGTACCGGCAAATGAACGCCCCGCCATATCCATAGTGAAATTGGCAGAAATGCTGGTGACTTTCAGCGCTTCCTCTTTACCACCAATTGCTTTTAAATAGCTCTGTACAATATCATAGGCCGAAACTTTATCTGTTGTTTTTGCTGTTTCATTTACATTTGCATCTTTTGGACCATCCACTACAGGGTCAGCAAATTTGTCGTATTTTTTAATGGGGTAACCCAGCCTTGCAAGGTTTGGTAATATCTTAGAACCATTACCCACCATAATTATCCTGCTGTTACTCTCATTGAA
This sequence comes from Ferruginibacter sp., assembly GCA_039918155.1. Taxonomy (GTDB): domain Bacteria; phylum Bacteroidota; class Bacteroidia; order Chitinophagales; family Chitinophagaceae; genus Ferruginibacter. Next base: position 75,455 of record JBDSIB010000030.1, on the reverse strand, counting down.
AAATTCTTTAGATACTCTTTTAATATCCTCAATAGTTACTGCATTTATTTTTTGAAGATAAGTGCGGTAAAAATCTTTTGGTAAATTATTAATAAGAATATTTGTTGCATAAGTAGCACTTCTTGCAGGGTCTTCCATTCCAATTGCAAATGAACCGTTGTATTTTGCTTTTGCAATCGCAAGATCTTCCTCGCTCATTTTTCCATCTCTCATATTTAATATTTCATGCACCATTTCTGCCACTGCACTATCTGCTTTATCAGTACGTACAGCGGAAGAAGCTTTAAACAAAGTCTGAAAACGACCACTACCCACTGATGAATAACTACCGTATGTAAAGCCATGTTTTTCACGAAGGTTCATAAATAATTTAGAATCTGCACCACCACCCAATATTTGGTTGGCCAATGAAAGGGCAAAATAATCTTTATTGTTCAGTGGATTTTTGATAAGGTTGCCGGCACTCATCTCTGCCTGCACAGCTGTTGGTACATCTACAAAATCAATTTCAGTTTTTGCAGGGTTTTCAGCATCTGCAATTACAGGGAGCTCTAATTTTTTACCTGTCCAGTTGCCAAAATATTTTTCAGCCATTGCTTTTGCAGCCCCCGGTTTTATATCACCCACGAAAGTTAAGTACCCACGTGATGGTGTGATATAATCATGGTATGCTTTTTTTACATCGTCAAGGCTCACAGACTTAACTGTTTCTTCAGTTTCAAACTCTCCCATGGCTGTATTCTTACCATAGTTTAATGCATTTGAAACACGGGCTGCAATTGCTGTTGCACTTCTTTCGCTGCTTTTTAAGCCGGTAACAGTTTGCTGCTTTAGTTTATCTAAAGATGCCTGCGGAAAAGATGGATTTTTCAGTGCATCCGCCATTAATCCAAATGCTTTATCAAAATACCTTGTTAATGAAGATGCAAAACCACCACTTGAATTTGCATCGACATTCGCACCAATATAATCTACTGATGCATCAAACTGGGCCTTTGTCATATGAGTAGTTCCTTCGCCAAGCATCTGTCCCATTAATCCCATTACGCCGGCTTTGCTGCCTTCCAAAATCGGTCCGGCATCAATAAGATAAGAGGCTCTTACTTTCGGAAACTTATGATCTTCTACTACCAAAACGGTAATGCCATTTGTAAGGGTATAAATAACCGGATCCTTAAAGGAAATAACCGGGGCAGGACCTGCTGCAGGTTTTTTGGTGCGGTCTACTTTAGCCTGTGCATGTGACATTTGAAATGACAATGCAGCTATTGCTATTAAAAATATTTTTTTCATTTCTTATATTTTATAAAAGATAAATTTTGATCGGTACAATTATTTTTTTTGCAGATAATACAGCACTACCCTTTGATTAGGGTTGAGGTATTTTTTTGCAACATTCTGTATATCCTGTTTGGTTACTTTTCTTAATTCTCCCAACTCCACATTTACATTATTGGTGTTATGGAAAAAAGTATAACCACTTGCAAGACTTTCTGCTACGCCTAATGCTGTTGAGTTTGCACCAATGTAATTATTCTCAAACTGATTTTGAAGTTTTGTAAATTCCGAATCACTTATAAGCTGAGTCTGCAGTTTTACAACTTCATCATTCATATCATTTAATAAAGTATCTAATGGCGTATTATTGTTTGGCAAAGCATACATTATATATGCGCCATAATCTTCCAGGCTATAGCTAAACGAACCAACCTGCAATGAATTCTTTTTATCATCAACCATTTTTTTATACATACGGCTACTGTTTCCCTGGCTAAGTACCGCTGAAACCATTTCAAGTGCTTTTGCATCTTTGCTGGTCTCACCAGGTATACGATAAGCCATCATGATAGCCGGGATCTGAATATTATTATCATATGCAGTATCTACCATTTCTTTTGTAATGGGATCTTCTACGTACTTCATTTTTACCGGTGCCGGTGTAGAAGGAATTTCTGCAAAATAACTTTCTACCATTTTTTTTGTTTTCTCCAAATCAATATCACCCGCAATAGTTAACACGGAATTGGTAGGGATATAATATTTTTTGTTGAAAGCTTTAAATTCTGCCAATGTAGCCGCATCAAGATCTGCCATGCTTCCGATAGGCTGGAAATGGTATGGATGCTTGGTAAAAAGGCGGCTGAAAATCTCATAACCAAAATTTCCGTAAGGTTGATTATCGATCCTAAGCCTTTTTTCTTCTTTTACTACTTCATTTTGTGTTTTTACGCCAATTTCATTTATTACCGGGTGAAACATTCTTTCACTTTCCAGCCAAAGGCCAGTTGCCAATTGGTTAGATGGAAATACTTCGTAATAAAAAGTACGATCCTGCGAAGTGTTGGCATTGTTCTGGCCACCATTACTGGAAACTATTTTCATAAATTCACCCCTTTTAATATTATCGGAGCCTTCAAAAAGCAAATGCTCAAAGAAGTGAGCAAAGCCCGTACGGCCGGCTACTTCATCTTTACTACCAACATGGTACATAACAGAAACTGCAACTACTGGTGCACTCTTATCCTGGTGAAGGATGACATGCAAGCCATTTTTAAGGTTGTATTCAGTAAAAGCTATTTTTTGGGCAGATGCGCCAAAGCCGATAGCCATTAATGAAAGATACAGGAAGCTTTTTTTCATTTGTGTTGTTTTATGGTTTAGGCAGTGATAATTTGTTATAGGGCCTGGTTAAGAAAGAGGATACAACTGTTACCTGCATAAAATTAATTAGGCCACAAAAGTATAGGCTTAATGCCGCAACGAGAAATCAATTTTGTGAATAATGATAAGTGGATTGAATAAGGGTTAAGAGGGTAATGAATAATTTATTTTAGGCAAGTTGTACTTACTTTCAATGCAGTTTGTACCTTTCAAAAAAAATAATATGCCTGATAATAATGATTTTCTCCAGGCCATTAACAATGGCTATACTTTCAAAAGCGAATCTGTGCAAATAGGAGTTGGAATGCTGGATGGGCAGGTGGTGCCGGGGGCAAACGTTTTTTTACCGCTAAAAACAATGAACCGCCATGGCCTTATTGCCGGCGCTACGGGTACGGGAAAAACGAAAACCCTGCAGGTGATCAGTGAGTTTTTATCAGATGCAAGCGTACCGGTTTTATTGCTTGATATAAAAGGTGACCTGAGTGGAATTGCTGCAATGGGTGCTGTAAATGATAAAATTACGGAGCGTTATAAATTATTAAATCTAACCTACAAGCCAGAACAGTTTCCGGCAGAACTATTATCCCTAACCGGCAAAAACGGAGTGCATTTACGGGCTACCGTTAGTGAGTTTGGCCCGGTTCTGCTTAGCAAAATATTAGGATTAAATGATACTCAAGGTGGTGTAGTAGCGCTTATTTTTAAATATTGCGATGATACCAAAATGCCTTTACTTGATCTGAAAGATTTTGTAAAAGTGTTGCAATACATTGGTGATGAGGGAAAAGCTGAAATAGAAAAGCAATATGGTAAAATTTCCACCACGAGCACTGGTACTATCTTAAGAAAAGTGATAGAACTGCAACAGCAGGGCGCTGATACATTCTTCGGTGAAAAAAGTTTTGAAGTAGATGACCTGATGCGGATAGGCGATGATGGCAAAGGTATGCTGAGCATTCTCCGTGTGGCCGATCTGCAGGATAAGCCGAAATTATTTTCTACTTTTATGCTACAGATGCTGGCAGAATTGTATGCTACCTGCCCGGAAGAAGGTGATCTTGATAAACCCAAACTGGTAATGTTTATTGATGAAGCACATCTTATTTTTCAGGAAGCAAGTTCTGAACTGGTTTCACAGATAGAAACTATTATAAAACTCATCCGCTCAAAAGGCATTGGCATTTTCTTTTGTACACAAAACCCAATGGATGTGCCCGCCAGTGTACTCGGACAACTCGGCTTAAAAATTCAGCATGCACTGCGTGCATTTACTGCAGCCGATAGAAAAACAATTAAGCAAACTGCTGACAATTATCCTGAAACAACTTTTTATAAAACAGAAGATCTGATAACGCAGATGGGTATTGGCGAAGCGCTTATTACAATGCTGAATGAAAAAGGAATTCCTACGCCGCTGGTGCATACCATGCTTTGCAGCCCACGCAGCCGTATGGATGTATTAACGGATGCAGAGATAGCTGCTATTAATGCAAAAAGTAAGCTGGTAGCCAAATACAGCCAGGATATAGACAGCAATAGCGCCTACGAAATTATTACAGCAAAATTGCAGGAAGCAGAAAATAACAGTGCTGCAACTACCACTGCTAATCAAAAAACGGTGAAGCCGCAACCTTCCATGCTGGAAAAAGTAGTAGACAATACAGTTGTAAAAAGCATGATGCGTACTGCCGGTAATGGCATTGTTCGTGGCTTGTTGGGAGTGCTTGGGTTAGGTGGCAGAACAAGAAGTAGTACTACAAAAAAATCGAGCTGGTTTTAAGTTTAAATTTTTATTTTTTGGTAACGTGCATTTGTAATGCTATCATCTTCATTGGCGTCGCACACTTATGCAGCAGGCCAGTATTCAGCTTTTATCAAAGCGTAGACAGCTACTCATTTATTGAACCCTCAATCATCTATTGTACTTTTGCAGCATGCAGAAAATAGTTGCTCTTTATAAACACCGCTTTGGGCCGGTTGCTGTAGTAGCTTTGCTCGTAACTGGTCTTAGTTTTTTAACCAGGTTGTTTTTATTTTTTTACAGTTGGCAAAACCTTGAACTAAACCCACTGAAAATTATTGGTATTTTCCTTATTGGTTTTTTTTATGATTTAGTGGTAGCATCTTTTTTTGCAATACCAGTGGCATTATACTGTTGGTTAATGAAAGATAGCTGGTATCAAAAAAAATGGAATCGCATTCCCTTATTTATTTTATTTGCGATCATCACTTTTATCCTGGTAATAAGTGCAGCATCAGAAATTACTTTCTGGATGGAGTTCAATGTACGATTCAATTTTATAGCAGTTGATTATTTGATCTATACCACAGAAGTAATTGGCAATATTCAGGAATCTTACAATATGCCCATGATCTTCTCAGGAGTCTTATTATTGGTTATTGTTTTATTATTTCTTGTCAGAAAAAAAATATTTGCATCGCAATTAGTTAGTATGCGTTTTGCAAAACGAACTGTTTTCTTTTTAGTGTTTATGATAGTTGCTGCCGCAGCTTATTTTTTGGTGAATAATAAATTAAAAAATATCAGCAGCAATAATTATGTGAATGAACTCGGAGGTAATGGCATTTATGAATTTGGCGCAGCTTATTGGAACAATGCTTTGGATTATAATAAATTTTATGCCACCAACAACAAAAAGGCAAATTTTACCATTTTAAGAAATATGTTGCAACAGCCTGGTGCAGTATTTTTAAATGATTCCACCATTGAAAGAAAAATTACAAGTGATAGCCCGGAACACAAATGGAATATTGTACTCATTAGTGTCGAAAGCCTAAGCGGCGAATATCTAAAACATTTCGGAAGTGTTAAAAATATTACACCATATTTAGATTCATTAATACCGCACAGTTTATTCTTCGAAAACTTTTATGCCTCAGGCACCCGTACTGTTCGTGGGCTGGAAGCGTTGTCGCTGGCAATTCCGCCAACACCTGGCCAGTCCGTTGTTCGTCGCCCCAATAATGAAGATATGTTTAGTATGGGTAATATTTTAGAAAGTAGAAACTACGATGTGAGGTTTATTTATGGTGGCAATAGTTTTTTTGATAATATGGGCTATTTTTTCAGCCACAATGGTTACCAGGTAATTGATAAAAGGGATATTCCGGCAGATCGTATTCACCATGAAACAGCATGGGGTGTGGCAGATGAAGATGCTTTTTCTATTTTGACGGATGAATGTGATAACAGTTATAAAGCCGGCAAGCCATTTTTTAATCATATAATGACGGTAAGCAATCATCGTCCATATACATATCCCGATGGGCACATTGATATTCTTTCTTCATCACATACTTATGAAGGAGCAGTAAAATATACCGATTATGCCATCAATAAATTTTTGAAAGATGCTCAGCAAAAGCCATGGTTCAACAATACTGTTTTTGTAATAGTGGCCGATCATTGCAGTAAAAGTGCTGGTAAGACAGATCTGCCGGTAAACAAATACCATATCCCTTGTTTTATTTATGCACCGCAGTTGATAAAACCTGCAATAGAAACAAAATACACCAGCCAGATTGACCTTGCACCGACTTTGTTGGGGTTGATGAATCTAAATTACACAAGCAAATTCTTGGGATATGATATAAATAAGATTCCCGTAGATAATGACCGCTTATTTATTAGCACCTACCAGGACATGGGTTATATAAAACATGACACCCTTGTTATATTATCTCCGCAAAAAAAAGTGAATAGTTTTAAAATTGATTTTAAGACGGGCGCTGCAACAGGAATAGGTACTTCTGAAAGGCTTAAAGATGAAGCAATTGCATGGTATGAAGGTGCTAGTTTTTTATTTAATTCAAATGGATATAAGAAATAAATGATATTTTAAATATTTTCTAATAATTGTTTATAAGTATATTACAAATATAAAATAAAAATATCTGTAAAAATACTTATCCCCATGTAGTATATTTTCTACAAAAAGATTGCAAAAAACTTGTTTAAGAGTTTATCACACATTATCTTCGTTTCGGTTTTTCATAGGATATTGGATTTTAAAGCGGGACTAGATTTCTATCTTGGTCCCTTTTTTTATTTTAGGCCTGTCCAGTGTTGGTTTTAAGTCGAATAAATTTTTCAGAATCTGTACTCACCAGGTTTTCTGCCACCAAATAATCAATCGCCTTCCAGATATTCTTTTCTTTTGCCGGTATTAATGATTTTACTAAAGTTTCAATATTCATAGGCTCATTTTTCAGTAACGAGAATATTTTATCAGATAAATCTTTAAACAACTTTGCTGTCATTTCTTTTTCAGCAGCATTGATACAGTTATCGCAGATCTTACACTTTGCTACATTATCATCTCCAAAGTAAGATGCAATTATCTTGCTTCGACAGTCCTTTTTGTTATTTACATATGCAATGATTGCCTCCGTTCTTTGCCGGTAATGTTGTTTACGGTCAATGATCTTTTTATGGTCAATTTTAAAGTCATCTGCATACATCCTGTTTTGCTGCAAAAAAAGCTGTGGCTTTTCTGAAACCGGCAAATAATTAATAATATGATATTGATGCAGTTTTTTCAATTGAGCTGTTACTTCAGCAGCAGGCAGTTTTATAAATTTTGCCAACATATTTTCATTGATGCTGCAGGCAAAATCAAAAATACCTTCGTATGCTCTCAAAAGCCCCTTAATTATATTTTCTAATTCCGGATGTTGCAGTTCAAATTCTGCCAGGTCATTTTTTGAAACAATGAATTCTGCAAGCGAAGGTTTAAAAACAATTTCGTTATAACTCAAAATATCTTCCTGTGCCATCGCCTGGATGCAATAAGTTGCCTGCAACACATTCAGTTTAAAATTGGAAGCAAAAGTTGTTATGTCAAAATCAAATGTAATTCCTTCACCACTGCCAGCTGCTACCTGCAGGTAATTCATCAAATCTGTGTATGTTTTTTTTATCTGGGCAGGCTCCGGATATTTCAGATCTATTTTGGAAAGTAATTCATCCGTTTCTTTGTCATCATGCAATAGTACTGCATACGCCCGCTTGCCATCACGTCCTGCTCTGCCAGCTTCCTGGTAATAATTTTCCAGGCAATCAGGAACATTGTAATGCGCCACCACTCTTACATCGGGTTTATCTATGCCCATTCCAAAAGCATTGGTGCAAACAATCACCCTTGTTTTATTTTTGATCCAGCTATCCTGCTTGGTAGTTCGTTGCTCATTAGATAAACCTGCATGGTAAAAATCTGCGCTGATATTATGTTGCATCAATAACCGGCTTACCTCTTGTGTATGTTTCCGGCTTTTACAATATACAATTGCAGAGCCGGCAACATTTTTTAATATCTCTACCAGTTTTACCTGTTTCGCCTGCGGCTGAAAAATGCTGTAAGAAAGGTTTGGTCTTTCAAAAGACTGGCGGAAGCGGATACCTGCTTTTGTAAAATTCAATTTTTTGCAGATATCATTTTGTACTTCGCCGGTAGCAGAGGCTGTTAATGCAATTACAGGAACGCCGGGCAATTGTTCTCTTAAGTTCGCAATGCGTAAATATGGTGGGCGAAAATCATATCCCCATTGTGATATACAATGTGCTTCATCTACTGCTATCAGTGATGGTTTTATTGCAGGTAGAAATTCAAGAAAGAGTTTTGTTTCAAGCCTTTCAGGGGAAACATATAGAAATTTATAACTTCCGAATGCTGCATTTTGTAAAGTTTTTTTTACTTCCATAAAATGCATCCCGGAGTAGACGGCAAGGGCCGAAATACCTCTTTTATTCAGGTTTTCTACTTGGTCTTTCATTAAAGCGATCAATGGGCTTATCACCAGGCAAATACCTTCCATCATCATCGCAGGCACCTGGAAACAGATTGATTTACCACCACCGGTCGGGAGCAATGCAAGCACATCTTTTTTATCCAATACAGCGTTTATAATATCCTCCTGCAATGGTCTGAAAGTATCGTAACCCCAGTATTTTTTTAATATGAAATGGCTGTCTCCCAATAAAAATGCTTCTTTGCAATGAAGTTATAAAACCTTTTTTACAAAGAGTCGCACAGAATTAATGGCCAGCACAATATCACTAAAACCCATTGCCAATGCTGCTACAATAGGAGAAAGTAGTCCTATTGCTGCAATTGGGATAGCAACAATATTGTAAATGAATGCCCAGAATAAATTTTGCTTAATTGTAATGTAAGTGTGCTTGCCAAGGCCTAATGCTGACGGAATATTTTTAAGGCCATGATTCATCAATATCAGATCTGCACTCTGCATAGCAATTTGCGATGCGTCGCTGAGTGAAATACCTAAAGTGGCTTTTGCCAATGCCGGTGCATCGTTTATACCATCACCTACCATTGCTGTGGGAGTTTGTGCATTGAGTGCAGTTATTTTTTCTAATTTTTGGGCCGGTGTCTGTTCTGCAATTACTTCGTCTATTCCTACCTGTGATGCTACTTCCTCACATTTCTCTTTTCTATCACCGCTTAGCAAAACTGTTTTAATATTTTTGCTATGAAGCCATTGTATTACTTGTTTTGCTTCCGGGCGTACTTCATCCTGCACATTTATCCAGCCTAGCACTTCTCTATTTTTTAAAATAAAAATATTGTGGTTTTTATCTTTATAATCAGCAGGTAAAATCTTGAAAGAGCCGGCTTCATAAATATTTCCATCGTAGTCTTCGGCCTTCATACCTAAGCCTTTAACCTCTTCTGTTTTTTTCCATTTAATTATGTCATTTGTTTTCCACTCAGTTACAATTGCTTTTGCCAAAGGATGACTGGAAAATTTTTCTAATGAGAAAGCGATCTTCTTAAATCCGATAGCTATCGGATCATTTTCATCAATACTGCTATGAAAATTTGCAATAATAAAATTACCGGTTGTCAATGTTCCTGTTTTATCAAAAACTACCTGGGTGATTGTTTTAAAAGATTCCAGGCTTGCCGCATTGCGAAATAGTATGCCATTTTTTGCAGCCCTGCCCAGCCCAACAGCAATAGCAGCAGGCGTTGCAAGCCCCATAGCACATGGACAGGAAATTACCAATACTGCCACAGCACGCATTAAAGAAGTACCAATACTGAAATCAAAGATGGCAAAATTTGCAAAGAATGTTAACACAGCAATTCCAATTACAACAGGGACGAAAACAGCGCTTATTTTATCTGCCATTTTTTGCATGGGTGGTTTTTCTGATTGTGCATTTTTTACCATTTGTAATATGCCGGAAAGAACAGTGTCTTTACCTGCGGCAGTTACCTGTGCTTTTACCTGGCCATGATCTAATACACTTCCGCCAATCAATAATTCTTTTTTTTGTTTAGCGATTGGTAAACTCTCTCCTGTAATGATCGCTTCATTTACCATACAATCACCCCATAAAATTTTACAATCAGCAGGTACCAGTTCACCGGTTCTTATTAAAATAAGATCACCCGTTTTTAGTTGAGTGTTTTCTATCGGAAAAATATTTTCTTTATGATCACCATCAAAAGCGATCATATTCGCCATTACTTTTTGTGATTTGGCTAAAGATTTTATGGCTTTCTGTGTAGACTGTATGGACACATTTTCCAGGTAGTTGCCCATAAAAACCAATGTAATAATGGATGCTGTTGTTTCAAAAAATAAATATTGATCACCCAGTTGTAAAATAGCACCAGTCAGGCTGTAAATAAAAGATGCCAACGCACCGACGGCGATGAGTACATCCATGTTTGGCGTTCCATTCTGCAGGCTTTTTACACCGCTTCTTCCAAAAAACCACATACCTGTTATAAAAACTGGTAGGCAAAGCGCAAGTTGTATCCAGGGATTCATCAGCCAATGCAAGGGCAATACGCCATGCAACATGTGAAGCATTAGAACCAAAGTAAAAGGAAGACAAAAAAGAAATCTCTTTTTATTGTTGGATAAAAAAGGTTGTTTTTTTATTTCCACAGCATCACTATCAACCACATTGTAGCCAAGTGTTTTTATACCCTGCTTAATAGTTGAATCAGTAATGGTGCTTTCTTTTTTTAAAAAAGATACCGCACCATCTATTGGATTAACTTTTACATCATCCAGACCTTGTTTCTGCAGATACTTAGTAACACTTAGAGCACAGTTGCTACAGGTCATCCCTTCTACATTCCATTCAACTTTTTCCATATTACAAAATTATTGTAAGCAGCTTCTAACTATTTACTAATTATGAAATTTATCTTTGCATCATGGATGTAAATTTTACACTGGATGCGATCATTACAACGGCTGTAGATTTTTTGAATATTCTTGAAAAAAATATGGTCATTGCTTTTCATGGAGAGATGGGAGCAGGTAAGACTACGTTTGTAAATGCTTTGTGTAATGCGATGGGTGTAAAAGATAAGGTGGGAAGTCCTACATTCTCGATCATTAATGAATATAGAACTGGTGATGGCAATATTATTTATCATATGGATCTGTATCGTTTAAAAGATGAAGAAGAAGCTATTTCCGCCGGAGTGGAAGATGCTTTGTATTCCGGCAATACCTGCTTTGTAGAATGGCCGGAGAAAATATCCGGCCTGCTACCTGAAAATACCCTTCATTGCTATTTGAAAACTGTCGGTAATAATGAAAGAAACTTGAAAATAAATTTGTAATTTGTATCTGCCCAAGGGCAAAAATTTTAACCTTTTATGGCAACAGTAAAACCTTTTGTATCCCCCTCATTTACTTACGAAACACTGGAAGAAACACTGGATGTAAAACCAAAAACAGAGTCGATGTGCATTGGTATTCCGAGGGAAGATTCTTTTGTGGAGAACCGCATTGCCCTTACGCCCGAGGCTGTAGGAGTAATAATTGCAAATGGACATGAGGTAGTTGTAGAAACGAATGCTGGCCTTGGTGCTAATTACAGTGACAAAGATTACAGTGAAGCAGGTGCCAAAATCACTTTGGATAAAACAGCGATTTTTGAGTGCGACGTAATTGTAAAAAGTGCACCGGTAAGTGAAGAAGATTGTGAATTGCTAAAGCCTAACCAATATGTTATTTCGCCTATACACCTTGCCGTTATGAAGAAGCATATACTGGAAAAGATGATGGCGAAAAAAATTACGGCTTTAAGTTTTGAAAATTTAAAAGATGATAGTGGCCACAATCCTATTGTACGTAGTATGAGTGAGATTGCGGGAAGTGCGGTGATGCTGATAGCAGGGCAGCATCTCAGTAATGCCAACAATGGAAAAGGTGTATTGGTCGGCGGTATCAGTGGCATACCGCCTACAAAAGTTATTATTATAGGTGCAGGTATTGTAGGCGAATATGCAGCAAGAACAGCACTGGCAATGGGTGCCAGCGTAAAAGTATTTGATAACAGTATTTACCGGCTTAAAAGAATGCAGAATAATATCGGTGTACGCATGTGGACCTCGGTAATAGAACCAAAAATACTTGCGAAGCAATTAAAAACCTGTGATGTTGCCGTTGGTGCTTTAAGTGGCTCTGCAGGACGTACACCAATAGTAGTATCTGAAGAGATGGTAGCGGATATGCGGCCTGGCAGTGTAATCGTTGACGTTAGTATAGATCATGGTGGTTGTTTTGAAACAAGTATGGTAACCACACATAAAAAACCGGTATTTAAAAAATATGAGGTGATACATTATTGTGTACCCAATATACCCAGTGGTTTTGCCCGTACTGCATCGCAGGCTATTAGTAATGTGTTGATGCCATTATTACTGGAAACGGCTGATGATGGCGGAATTGATAATGTCGTATGGCACAAAATAAATATCCGTAGCGGCATTTATTTATTTAAAGGATCACTTACTAATTTTCATTTGAGCGAAAGGTTTGATCTGAAATATACAGACCTGAATTTATTGATTGCCAGCAGGAGGTAGAGAAGTCAATGGTCAATAAGTCAATAGTCAAAAAGGAGTATGGGAGATTTATTTATAGTCGCCTATGGCTATTATTTCTTCACAAAAATCATATTCCTGTTTATCATTACTGCTAACAATAACAAGTTTATCTACAGCATAAGTATTTATCAGCCGATGATATAAGGCAATTCCATCTTCATCAAGGTTGGTGGTAGGTTCATCTAATAAAAGTATCGGCGTGTTGCTGAAAAAAGCCTGCGCTAATTTTAAGCGCTGCTTCATCCCACTGCTGAAATAACGTATCTGTTTATCTGCTGCAGATTTTAATGTTACTTCGTCTAAAACAGCATCAATAGATTTTGTGAGTGGTTTAAATGTGGAATGAAATTTCAATAATTCGGTAGCGGTCAATTCTTCTATTAATTCAAGATATGGCGATGCAAAAGCAAGTAGTGCGTATATATTTTCACTTGCAATAATTTTTTCATTACTGAATTGAACAGTGCCTTCCGTATGAAGTATAGCACCTGCTATTACCTGTAAAAGGGTAGATTTGCCGGCACCATTGGGACCAGTGATAGCATATTTTTTTGCAGGTAAAAATTCAAAATTAAAATGCCGGAATATCCACTCCCGGTTGTAACGCTTGCCCAGGTTTCCACATGTGATCTGCATATATTTTGTAAAGATGAAAGTTGTGCTAAAACAGCAAATTTGCTATGGACAAAACTACACAAATTAGATACATACACCTAATATCCCACGTATTGAACAACTTGTTTATTATAAATTTTGAAGCATTTCCGATAACGTTACACAATCGTTACCTGCCAAACCTTCAGTAATAAAAGATTGGCGTTAAAATTGTTTTCTTAAAGTAAAAAATAAATATTATGTCAATTGAAAAAGCAGTATTAGCCGGTGGTTGTTTCTGGGGGGTAGAGGAATTAATAAGAGCACTTCCAGGTGTTAAGTCAACGGTAGTAGGATATACAGGAGGCGATGTGAAAAATGCCACCTATCGTAATCATGGAAATCATGCCGAAGCCATTGCAGTGACCTTTGATCCAGAACAAATATCTTACCGCAAGTTGCTGGAATTTTTCTTCCAAATACATAATCCTGCCACGAAGAACCGTCAGGGAAATGATATGGGAGCTTCTTACAGATCTGCTATTTTTTACAATAGCGGTGAACAAAAAAATACTGCTGAACAATTAATTAAAGAAATGAATGCCTCCGGCAAATGGCCTGGAGAAGTTGTTACAGAAATAGTACCCGAAGGCGATTTTTGGGATGCAGAAGAAGATCATCAGAATTACTTACAGAAACATCCAAATGGATATACCTGCCATTATGTAAGGCCAGACTGGCAATTAGCTAAATAAAAAAGTTGAAGAGGCTTTAAATCTACTCATCATCAGAATTTCCTTTGCTGAATCTTTTTATAATGCCACGCCCGCTTTCCTGTATGAATGTTAAGATCTCATCACGTTCATCTGTTGCAGGCAATTCTTCTTCAATATAATTTAATGCCTGCGAGGTATTTAAATTTTTATTATAAATGATGCGATATATATCGAGTATCTGGTTGATGCGGATCACAGAAAAGCCTTTGCGTTTTAAACCAACAGAATTTACACCCGCATAACTTAATGGTGTACGACCTGCCTTTATGTAAGGTGGCACATCCTTACTTACCAGTGAGCCGCCGCTTACAAATTCATGCTGGCCTATATGTACAAACTGGTGAATGGCGCACATGCCCGCCAGTATTGCATTATCCCCTAATATTACATGGCCGGCCATTTGTGTATTATTGCTCATGATACAGTTGTTGCCAACAATACAATCATGGGCAATATGGCTGTAAGCCATTATCAAGCAGTTATCTCCAACCTTGGTTGTCCATCTGTCTTTACTTCCACGATTGATGGTTACAAATTCACGTATGGTGGTATTATTTCCTATTTCTACAGTGGTATTTTCGCCCTCATACTTTAGGTCTTGTGGTATAGCGGCTATTACAGCTCCCGGAAAAATGCGACAGTTATTTCCAATACGGGCTCCTTCCATTATAGTTACATTACTTCCTATCCAGGTACCTTCTCCAATTTCTACATTGGGATGTATCACACTGAAGGGATCAATCTTTACGTTGGTTGCAAGCTTGGCATTTGGATGAATGTATGTGTGCGGATGAATCATTATTTTCTGATTGTACTTTTTTTGCTATCAATTTCTTTTTACCAATTGTGCTGTAAATTCTCCCTCTGTGCAGAGTTTATTACCTACATAAACGCTGCCTCTCATTACACAAATACCACGACGTATGGGTTCTATTAATTCCATTTTTAAGATCATACTATCACCAGGCACCACTTTCTGTTTGAATTTACAATTATCTATTTTAATAAAATAAGTATCATATTGTCCTTCAGGCATCGCATTTATACAAAGGATACCGCCAGTCTGAGCCAATGCTTCTACCTGTAAAACGCCTGGCATTACTGGGTTTCCGGGAAAATGTCCCTGGAAAAAGAACTCGTTAAAAGTAACATTCTTAATACCTACTATCTGTGTATCATTCAGATCAATTATTTTATCTACCAGTAAAAAAGGATAACGATGCGGCAATGTTTTTTCGATCTGCTCCTGAGTATAAACAGGCGGCTGATTAGGGTCGTAAATAGGAATGCCCTTGGTATGCTTATTTTTTTTGATGTACTGTTTTATTTTTTTTGCAAACTCCACATTGCTGCTATGACCCGGCCTGTTGGCAATAATATGTGCTTTTATCGGATAACCGATCAATGCAAGATCTCCTATAACATCTAATAATTTGTGACGTGCAGGTTCATTAGGAAAACGGAGTTCAAGGTTATTAAGGTAGCCTTCGCTTTTTACTTCAACTTTTGTGCGCCCAAATGCTTTTGCCAGTCGTCCCATTTCCTCTTCTGTTACCGGCTTATCTACAATTACAATTGCATTGTTGATATCCCCGCCTTTTATAAGATTGTTATCAATAAGCATTTCCAGTTCGTGTAAAAAACAAAAAGTGCGGCAGGGGCCGATCTCTGTCGCAAAGTCTTTCATGCTTTTTAAGCCGGCATGTTGTGTGCCCAGCACCGGGCTGTTAAAATCTATAAGTGTTGTAATTTCATAATTAGTAGCAGGCAGCGCTGTCATTTCGACTCTTTTCTTTTCATCATAAAAAGAAATATTCGTATCAATAGTGTACCATGCTTTGGTAGCTTCCTGCTCAGTGATGCCGGTTTTCTCGATAATCTCTATAAACGGCTTGCTGCTGCCATCAATGATCGGAATTTCAGGGCCGTTTATTTCTATAAGACAATTATCTACACCTAAGCCAACAAGAGCAGCCAAAACATGTTCTACAGTGCTCACTCTCACATTTCCCTGTTCTAAAGTTGTTCCTCTCGAAGTATCTGAAACCAGGTCACAATCTGCTTTTATGATAGGCGCATTGGGTAAATCCATTCTTTGAAACTGGAACCCAAAACCCGGATTGGCGGGCTTTAAAGTCATATCCACATTTACGCCTGTGTGTAAACCTGTTCCCGAAATACTTAGAGGGCCGGCAAGGGTGTGTTGCTTATCTTCATTGAAATTCTTATCCATGCTTCTTTTTCAAATTTGCGCAAAGATATTTGAAATTTGACAGCTATACAATTAAGCGTTGTAGTTACTTGCCGGGAGATAGTAAGGCTGCTACGAGACTTTCTAATTCTTTTAATCTTTTTTCCATTTCCGGAAGGTTACGGCCTAGAGCCTGGCTGCGGAGTGCTGAAGTATAATCATAAGCTGGAGTTCCTGTCACAGCGGTGTTTGGCTCCTTCATTGATTTGCTTACGCCGCTTTGTGCATTTATCTTACTGCCATCAGCAATATAAATATGACCTACTATACCAGCCTGGCCCCCAATCATTACATTTTTTCCAATTTTTGTACTGCCGCTTACGCCGCTTTGTGCCGCAATAACGCTGTTGTTGCCAACTTCTACGTTATGGGCGATCTGTAAAAGATTGTCCAGTTTGGCACCTGATCGTATAATAGTGCTGCCGATAGTCGCCCGATCAATAGTAGCATTGGCACCGATCTCCACATTATCTTCTATTAATACATTTCCTATTTGTGGTACTTTTTTAAGGCTGCCATCTGCCTGTGGGGCAAATCCAAAACCATCACTCCCGATTACGGTGCCGGCGTGTATGCACACATTTTTACCAATCACACAATCATGGTAAATTTTTACTCCTGCATTTATAATAGTGTTGTCATCAATTGTAACATTGTTTCCAAGATATACCCCCGGAAATATTTTTACGTCGTTCCCAAGCACCACATTTTCGCCCAGGTAAGCAAAAGCACCTACATAAACATTATCACCGATTTTTGAAGTAGCATGCATATACACCGGCTGCTCAATTCCTGTAAGTTGTTGTGTTTTTATTTGTTGATATTTGGCCAATAATGTTGCAAAAGCTGAATATGCATCGGGTACACGGATAAGAGTTGCACTAACCGGTTGACGTAGCTGCAACGCATCATTTATAATAATAATGGAAGCATTAGTGCTGTATAAATAATCTTCGTACTTGGGATTTGCAAGAAAAGAAAGCTGGCCTGCCTGGGCTTCTTCTATTTTGCCAAAAGAAGCAACAGAAATATCTGCATTGCCTTCTACCTGGCCGCTGATGATGAGTGCTATTTGCGTTGCGCTGAACTCCATAATATTTTTTTAGCTGTTAGCTTTTAGCATTTGCGCTAACCGCTATCTTAAAAAACAAATGTAATATTTTTTAATCTTGCCTTTCATGTTTTCATTTATAAGAGCATCATCTACTTCAGAAATATCTTTTACACTTCCATCTTTAAAAAGAATATGGATATGCTCATTTTCAAAGTTATATGTGCTGCTGCTCGCCTCGCCTTTAAATGCAATCCACGCTGCATCTGCTTCGCTGATATTTAATTTATGGCAGGCTTCTGCTATTTTTTCTTTTAAAAGAGCATCATCTACCGGAGCAGAATAGTATTTTACTTTTAATAAATTTCTGTTAATAATGCCTTTGCATAAAGTTGATAAAACAATATCCGGATGGCTGGACCAGTTTTTTATTGCCATCAATACATCAAAGTCGTCAATACCGCAAAACTGCTGAAGCGTAATATCTTTCAACTCCGTATTTATAAAACTATTCAAAGGTTCGGGGCAGGTAGCTTTTAAAAATTTGGCTCTTTTAATAATACGTTGCAGCATTTGCTCGGCACTTAAAACAGTTTTGTGTAAATAAACCTGCCAATACATTAATCTGCGTGCCACTAAAAATTTCTCTATAGAATAAATGCCCTTTTCTTCCACCATTAGTTCCCCATTGTGTACGGTGAGCATTTTTAAAATACGGTCGTAACCAATAGCGCCTTCATTTACACCCGTAAAAAAACTATCTCTTGTGAGATAATCCATGCGATCTACATCCAGTTGGCCACTTACAAGTTGGTGCAGAAATTTTTTGGGATAATCATCAGTAAAAATGTCGAGAGCCATTTGTAATTTTCCATCAAACTGCTGGTTCATTTCTTTTATGATGAGTAAAGAAATTTCTTCGTGGTGCAATCCTTCGGTCAAAACATTTTCCAGCGCATGCGAGAAAGGGCCGTGGCCAACATCATGCAGCAGGATAGCAATTTTAGCAGCCTGTTCTTCTTCTTTTGAAATTTCTATTCCTTTACTTTTAAGTTCGTTTAAAGCGCTGCACATTAAATGATAAGCGCCCAAAGAGTGATGTAGCCTGGTATGTACAGCACCGGGATAAACAAAATAGGCCATTGCCATCTGGTTGATGCGTCGCAACCTTTGATAAAAAGGATGGGCAATTATTTTACTGATAAGTTCATCATCAATACTGATAAAGCCGTAAACGGGATCATTAATTATTTTATGAAACTGCATAATATTTTTTGTAAGTTAACTGTTTGTGATCTCAATTTCAAGCAGGCCTAGTAATGCAGTGCTGTAATGTTTTGGTAAGTCTGAAGCTTCTTCTAATTTAATGAGCCCGATAAATTTGAAGCCGCATTTTATATAATAATCTATCAGCTTTTTATTTTCACCCCAGGTATCCAAACGAATAAATTTCTTTTGGTTTTCTTTTCCAAAACACTTTGCCCACTCTACAATATTCAGCATATAATTTTTACCACGGCAAAGTGGATTGGTAACGATGCGGTGCAGGTATATGGAAGGATCTTTATCTTTATCTTCCCATATGAAAGGATCAGTATAAGCAGTTGCAAAAATGCAGCATATATTTTCATCTGCATCTAAAACTTTCCATTGCTTTTTTTCTGCTGTCTCTTTTTCTACCATTTCTTTATCAAACCCTTGCCAGTGTTGGGTAAAATGTATTTTTTGATATTTAATGGCTTCATCATACAATTTAAAGATGGCATCTATATCTTCCGGGTCGCTGTTAATTATCTTCATGTCTTCTTACCTTCAATTGTTAAATGTTGTACAAAGTGCCGCAAAGCTACTAAGCTTGATTGTAAAAAATTAAATTTGTACAAATGGCTTCCGGCAAAAATCCGGTAATAATTAAAAGAACAATCCATTATAAAAAATGAGTTTAGCAAAAATACTTTGGGTAGATGATGAAATAGACAGCCTTACATCGCAGATAATGTTTTTAGAAAACAAAGGCTACGAAGTAGCAACGAAAACAAACGGCTTTGATGCGGTAGAATATGTAAAAGGGAATATTGTAGATGTAGTATTACTGGATGAAAGTATGCCCGGTATAACTGGCCTGCAAACATTACAGCAGATAAAAGAGCAGAATAATAATCTGCCCGTAGTTTTAATTACAAAAAATGAGGCGGAAAACCTGATGGATGAAGCTATCGGCAGCCAGATAAGCGATTACCTGATAAAGCCCGTAAACCCAAACCAGGTATGGCTTAGTCTTAAAAAATTAATAGATAATAAGAGGTTGGTTGCCGAAAAAACTACCTCTGCATACCAGCAGGAATTTCGTAGTTTATTTATGGCTTTAAACAGCAACCCGGATTACAACGAATGGATGGAACTGTATAAAAAAATTGTGTACTGGGAGTTGGAAATGAAAAAAAGCGATAGCCCTGAAATGCAGGAAGTGTTTCAGACACAAAAGCACGAGGCCAATACAGAATTTTTCAAATTCGTTTCAAGAAATTACGCATCCTGGGTATCACCGAAAAGTACAGACCATCCGATTATGAGCCACACACTTTTAAAATTTAAAGTGTTTCCTCATCTTGAAAAAGGAACACCGCTTTTTTTTATTTTGATAGATAATTTACGATTTGATCAGTGGAAAACGATACAGCCCATTTTTGCTGAAAGCTTCCGCATACAGGAAGAAGAAACATTTTATTCCATTTTGCCAACGGCAACTCAATATGCCCGTAATGCAATATTTGCAGGGCTTTTGCCAATTGATATAGAAAAGCAATTTCCTAAAGAATGGAAGAATGATGATGAAGAAGGCGGCAAGAATTTATTTGAAGAAGATTTTTTACGTGCACAATTAAAACGTCTTGGTAAAAATGATTTGAAGGTTTCTTATACGAAAATCACCAACAACCACGATGGTCAGAAGTTGGTGGATAATATGCACAACATGATGGACAATGACCTGAATGTGATCGTGTATAATTTTATAGATATGCTTAGCCATGCCCGTACAGAAATGGAAGTACTGAAAGAATTGGCAGGTGATGAAACAAGTTACAGGAGCATTACCCAAAGTTGGTTTGAACATAGTCCTTTGCACCAGGGACTAAAAAAAGTAGCTGATAAAAAAATGAATCTTATTATTGCTACAGACCACGGAACTACAAGAGTAAAAACACCGGCTAAAGTGATTGGTGACAAACAAACAACCGC
Organism: Ferruginibacter sp.; assembly: GCA_039918155.1. Classification (GTDB taxonomy): domain Bacteria; phylum Bacteroidota; class Bacteroidia; order Chitinophagales; family Chitinophagaceae; genus Ferruginibacter. The sequence goes on along the minus strand of JBDSIB010000030.1, from coordinate 54,977 downwards.
CAACCTACGTTACAAGCATGGGAGAAATCTTAACTACGAACCAAAGGATGTGCTGGCCTTCAGAGATCCTAAAGAAGCCGGTTTGCCGGTGCCGAATGTAAATTCCACTTTTATTTTTGCCAAAGGCGATTTATTCTTGTGTTATCCCAATAATTACAATCATTTTGTAAATTATTACCGCAATACTTTTCAGCATGGAGGTATAAGTCTGGAAGAAATGATAGTTCCTGTGATAAGAATGACGAATAAATAAGAATACTTTTAAACATTTGTGAATAAATTGAAAGGCTTAAATGTGCCTGCTATGCTAAATTTGTAACAATGAAATTCACACAGACAACTTTAGATAAAGTAGAAAGGATAATTGAAGAGAACGGTTATGTGATCAGGTATGAAAGAGGAACGTTTCAAAGTGGCTATTGTATTTTGCAGGAAAAGAAAGTAGTTGTTCTGAATAAATTTTTTCAGACCGAAGGCCGCATAAATACCTTAATAGACCTGATGCCGCAACTGGATATTAATTTTGATGCACTTACACACGAAAGCCAAAAATTATATTCAGAAATTCTGAAATCAGTTGTTGCTGTAGAATCGGAATAATCCCTGTAATTTTCTTTATTGCATATTCAGTAATTTTGCTTCTTTATTTTTATGCAATCTCATCCACTTACAATAACTTTTTTAGGAACAGGCACCAGCAGCGGCATACCCATGATTGCCTGTGAGTGTGAAGTGTGTACTTCTACAGATAAAAAAGATAACCGTTTGCGCAGCAGCATAATGGTTAAAAGTGCCACCACAACTATCGTGGTAGATACGACGCCCGACTTCCGCTACCAGATGCTGAGAGAGAAAGTAAAAAAACTGGATGCTATTTTGTTTACCCATTCTCACAAAGATCATATTGCCGGGTTGGATGATATTCGGGCCTTTAATTATTTTAATAAACAACCTGTAAATGTGTATGCAGATGCAATGACGCAGCAGGCTTTGAGAAATGAATTTCATTACGTTTTTGCAGAAAACAAATTTCCCGGCCTGCCGGAAATAAATCTCCATGATATAAAAAAAGAACCTTTTATGGTTGGCGATATTCGGGTTTTGCCAATTAAGGTATGGCATAATAAAATGCCGGTACTTGGTTTTAGGTTTGGAGATTTTACTTACATCACAGATGCTAATAGAATTGAAGATGCCGAAAAGGAAAAGATCAGAGGTAGTCGTATCCTGGTTTTAAATGCATTGAGGTATAAAAAGCATATCTCTCATTTTACCTTGCCTGAAGCTATTGAGCTATCCGACGAATTAAATATACCCGATACCTATTTCACCCATATAAGCCACCAGCTTGGTCTGCACAAAGAAGTAAGTAATATTTTACCTGCCGGTAAACATCTTGCCTTCGACGGCTTACAATTATCGGTTTAAAAAAAATTGTTACCCACTATTGGAAATCTGACGGGTAAAACTTATTTTAGTATTGCATATTTAATCCATGCTAAAAAAGTACCTTATACAAATAATAATCTTTACCCGTAAAGAAAAAAATGGCATCCTCGTCGTTATTACTTTCGTGGTGCTTATTCTGTTGGGATACCGATATTTCTACCTTGGTAATTTTAAAGATGATAAAAAACCAGTTGCTGATTATAAAAATATAATGGACAGCCTCGTAGTTTTAAAAGCAGAAAGCCGCAAAAATTATTACAATAATTATGACAGCAATGATGTCGCTTATTACCCATCAGCAAATAAAAGTTTTAAACAACCGGTAGGAGAACTGTTTTATTTTGATCCCAATACATTGCCGGTAGATGGCTGGATAAAACTGGGCGTAAAAGAAAAGATTGCAAATAATATTCAGAAGTACATAAGCAAGGGCGGTAAATTCCGGCAGGCAGAAGATATAAAAAAGATATGGGGCCTCCGGCCGGATTTTGTTGAAAAAATAATCCCATATGTGCGGATCAAGCAGGAAGAATCATCCACTGCATTTCAGCAATACCCGTCTTATGAGAAAAAGGTGTATGAGAAAAAAGTCATTCAACCTGTTAGTATAAATGAAGCTGACTCTACTGCTTATATTGATCTGCCTGGTATAGGGCCATCTTTTGCAAGACGCATAATAAATTTCAGAAACAGGTTAGGAGGTTTTTATTCCATAGACCAGGTAGCAGAAACTTTTGGCCTGCCGGATAGTACTTTTCAAAAAATAAAACCTTACCTGAAATTGTCAGATGAGCCGTTAAAAAAAATCAATATTAATACTGCCAGTATGGACGAATTAAAAGCCCATCCTTACATCCGCTGGCAATTGGCTAATCTCATTATTCAGTATAAAACCCAACATGGTCCTTATAAAAAAATAGATGATATCAAAAAAATAATGGTGGTTGATGAAGATACATTCAATAAAGTAGCACCTTACTTAGCGGTGGAATAAATTAACTAAACCACCGGTTTTTAGCATTCTAAATTGCCTAATTTGCAGCTTCAAATGATTAATGCTGATATGGAATTTTCACAAAATGAGCTAACACAACAGGTAGCGCAGTCTGCCAAAGATTTTGCACAACAATATATAAAACCTCACCTGATGGAGTGGGATGAGAGCCAGGAATTTCCAGTACACATTTTTAAGGAAATGGGTAAACTGGGATTGATGGGTGTGTTGGTGCCTGAGGCATACGGCGGTACCGGGTTAAGTTATTTTGAATACAGTGCTGTGATACAGGAAATTTCAAAAGTGTGTGGCTCTATCGGGCTTTCGTTGGCAGCGCATAATTCATTATGTACCGGTCATATTATGACTTTTGGAAATGAAGCACAGAAACAAAAGTATCTTCCAAAATTAGCAACTGCTGAGTTTATCGGTGCCTGGGGACTTACAGAACCTAACACCGGCAGCGATGCAGGTAATATGAAAACTACTGCAGTTAAAGAAGGCAACAACTGGAAGATAAATGGTACTAAAAATTTTATTACCCATGGCAAAAGTGGTGATGTGGCAGTAGTGGTTTGCAGAACGGGAGAACCAAGAGCAAAAAATAATTCAACTGCGTTTATAGTAGACCGTGGTACGGTTGGTTTTAATGCCGGCAAAAAGGAAAATAAATTGGGCATGCGTGCCAGCGAAACTGCTGAAATGATATTTGATGATTGCATTGTTTCTGATGAACAACGTATAGGCGAAGTAGGTGAGGGGTTTAAACAATCTATGAAAGTGCTGGATGGTGGCCGAATTTCCATTGCTGCATTGAGCCTTGGTATTGCAAGAGGTGCTTACGAAGCCGCAGTACAATATTCAAAAGAACGTCACCAGTTTGATAAACCGATTGCAGATTTTCAGGGTATTGCTTTTAAACTGGCAGATATGGCGACAAAGATAGAGTGTGCAGAATTGCTTATCAGCCAGGCATGCGATCTGAAAATAAAAGGTTTGCCAATGACCAAGCAAGCAGCTATGGCAAAATATTATGCCAGCGAAATTGCGGTAGAAGTAAGTACAGATGCTGTGCAGATATTTGGCGGCTACGGCTACACGAAAGATTTTCCGGTAGAAAAATTTTACAGAGATAGTAAATTATGTACCATCGGAGAAGGCACCAGTGAAATACAAAAATTAGTTATCAGCAGAGAAGTGTTAAAATAATTTTTCTTTTTATTATTTACTCCTTAATGTTTTCCACAATATAGTGCCTTGGCGTAATCCTTGGACAATAGTACTTTTTTAACCTATAAAATTTACTATTATGAAATCATTTAAAAAACTTGCCCTGGTTTTATCTGCAGCCACAGTTGCGTTTATATCGTGTAAGAACAGCGATTCACCTGCTAATATTGATACTACCAAAACACTTTTGCTAAATGTATGGTTAGTTGATAGCATTGCAACTCATTATCACACTTCCATAAAAGACACTTCAGCGACTTACCTTGGTCAGCCTTCTGATTATTTTGACTTTAATGCAAACAGTAATTTATACCAGCAAATTAACAATAGCAAAGACACTTCTGTCTATAATATTGTGAATAGTAATACGGTTATAATTACGCATAAGGATGGTGGACAAAATACTGCCACTATTACTACACTTACATCAAAAAAGTTAGTAGCTACTTCTAAGCAAATATTAAATGCTACAGACTATATAGAAGTAAAATCATACCTGGAACATTAAATTTTTAAATAATAATTTTAAAGGCCATCTTTTGTAAGGATGGCTTTTAAATTATTTGCTAAAATTAAATGAAGTCGGATTATTGTTAGTTTTTAAATACAACAAAAAGGAAAAAATATCGTTTACTGATTTATATTTTTTAAATAAATCCTGATAAGCAAATAAAATATTAAAATAATTATTTATACTTGCGAATAATTTTAACCCTTAAAACAAACAAAATGAAAAAATTACTTTTGGTTATTTCCGTAATTACTCTTTCCACAATTTTATTTTCTGCCTGTAAAAAAAGTGATAATTCTCAAGGTGCCACTAATGGTTCCGTACAGGCAAAATGGTCATTAGATAAAGATATTTCCGATGACTATTACCTTAACGTACACAACAGAGATACTACTTATGGTCTAAGTACAGATTATATAGACTTTAGAGCAGACGGAAAAGTGTACAGCAAAGTCGACGTTTCTTTGGATACATCTAATTACCAGGTCTTAAGTAACAATAAAATTGTGTTAGGAGGCCCTAACCCTTTGGATAAAGATACATTTGACATTCAAACTCTCACCAGTAGCCAATTTGTATTGCATTCAAAACAATTTAGCGGAGCAGATTACTATGAAGAGACTGTTTATTTAAAAAAATAAAATTTTTTTAAAATTCATTAAAGCCTGGTATATCGGGCTTTTTTTATATTTTCATTGTATGGTAAATAGGATATTTTTTTTAATTATTGTCGCAACGCAATTTTTATATTCGTGTAATAGCAATGACAAAAAAAATGGGGAGGAAAAACAGGAAGCTATTTCGAATACTTTACATGGGGAACAATTGTTTAAAATAAATTGTTCGCAGTGTCACCAACCTACGCAGGATTTTACAGGTCCTGCATTGAAAGGTGCAACTGATCGGTGGAAAGATAAAGCCCTGCTGTATGAGTATGTAAAGAATTCGCAAACTGTGATAGCAAAAGACGCTTATGCAAAAGCATTGTTTACAAAGTGGAATGATATGGTAATGCAGCCTTTTCCTCATCTTTCCAATGATGATATAGATGCTATTTTAGAATATTGTAACACTGCTACTGAATAAAAAAATGCCGCTTTTAAAGAGCGGCATTTTTATTAAGAATTCTATTTGTATTTTAAGCCTGTTCTTTGTTACCGCCAAACATGCCGCTCAGTTTATCTTTTGCACTGTCATAAAGGTCTTCTGCTTTGTGTGCAGCGTTTTTTGCAAAATCTTCTACTTTTTCACCGGTACTGCCGGGTATATAATCGCTTATTTTATCCAGCATGCTTGCACTGGTTGCATCTGCATGCATACTTGGTGCAGCGGTAGCTGATGCTGCATTTTCTGCAAAAAGATTATCTACTGCTCCGGCCATCATCGGAAATTTTTCTTTTACAAAATCTTTTATTGTATCAATGGCTTTGTTTGCCTGGTCAGCAGAGATGCCTGCTTTTTCTGTAAGGCGGTTAATTAATTCCTGCATAATGGTGTGTTTATATTTTTGAGTTACAAATATGATGTGTTTTTTAATACGCAACGGCAATGTGCTAAAAAACTTCTTGTTAAAATACTTCGGATGACCCGCTTTGATGAAAGATGAATATTGGTATGCTGTATAAGTGAGTGACACAACCATGATGCCATGAAAAACAAATGCCGGTCACAAGAAAATCTATTCTGTATCGTACCGATCTACTCTTTCAATACCGGGCAAAGCAAGTAATTGCGTTACCAGATTTTCAAGCTCCTCCTTATCATGTACAAACACTCTTACATTGCCTTCAAAAATACCATCATTGGCTTCAATCGTCATGGCAGAAATATTTACTTTTAATTCGCCACTGATGAGGTTGGTAATTTTATGTATCACTCCCACATCGTCCAGCCCAATTATTTTTAAGCCCGTAAGAAAAGAGATCTCTTTGTTTTTTGCCCATTTTGTTTTCACTACCCGGTGGCCGTAATTGGCCATCAGTCTTGCAGCATTGGGGCAGTTGGTGCGGTGAATTTTTAATCCTTCGCCGGTAGTTACAAAGCCAAAAACGTCATCGCCGGGTATTGGCTTGCAGCAGTTTGCAAGCGTGTACATTATACGGTCGCTGCTCTCACCAAATATGATGAGCTCTGCATCTTTTTTATCATGCGGTTTATTTGCCGGGTCAAACTCAGGCCTTGTTTCCACAGGCTTCACCGGCTTTGGCATCATCAGCTTATCGCCATGTACCGTAAATTCTTTTAATTCTTTTAAGTCAAGTTTTTTTGTTGCAATTTCATACAGCAGATCAAGCGTACTGTTTATTTTATAAAACTGGCAAAGCTCTTCCATATTCGGTACGCTCATAGAAGCGCCGATGCCTTCGAGTTTTCTTTGCAGTATATATTTTCCATCTTCTGCAATGGTTCTTTTTTCTTCTTTAAGCGTATCTTTTATTTTCGATTTTGCCTTGCTCGTTACCACAAAGTTCAACCACTCTGCGTTGGGCTTTTGTTTGGCACTCGTAATAATTTCTATCTGGTCACCGCTCTTTAATTTATAACTTATCGGCACTAGTTTATGATTCACTTTTGCGCCTATACATTTACTACCCACAGCCGTGTGAACATTAAAAGCAAAGTCCAGCGCCGATGCGCCAACCGGCAACATTTTTACATCACCTTTCGGCGTGTACACATAAATTTCCTCGGTTAAAAAAGAGGTTTTAAAATCCTGTAAAAAATCAAGAGAGTTGCTGTCGTTGCTGCTCAGTGCTTCCCTGATTTGGTGAAACCATTTATCAAAACGACTTTCTTCAGCAGTACCTTCTTTGTATTTCCAATGTGCGGCCAGGCCTTTTTCTGCAATCTCATTCATGCGCTTGGTGCGTATCTGCACTTCTACCCATTTGCCTTGTGGCCCCATCACTGTTGTGTGTAAAGCCTCGTAGCCATTGCTTTTCGGGTTGCTCAGCCAATCTCTCAATCGCTCCGGCGATGGCGTGTATGCATCTGTAATAATGCTGTACACTTTCCAGCAATCTTCTTTCTCTCTTTCCGGCGGCGCATTTACCAATATGCGAATGGCAAACAGATCATACACTTCTTCAAATGCAACACCTTTCTTTTTTATTTTGTTCCAGATGGAGTGAATACTTTTTGGGCGGCCATAAATTTCAAAATCAAAACCGGTACGTTCCAGTTTATCTTTTATTGGTCTTATAAAATCGTTGATGTAGCGGCTGCGTTCTCTTTTTGTATCCTGAAGTTTCTGTGCAATAAAACGATAAGTATCCGGCTCCATGTATTTCATGGCCAGGTCTTCCATTTCTGTTTTAATATTGTATAAACCCATGCGATGAGCCAGCGGCGCATATACATAAACTGTTTCAGAAGATATTTTTAATTGCTTTTCCCGTTTCATGCTGTCCATGGTCCGCATGTTGTGCAGGCGGTCAGCAAGTTTTATTAAAATTACTCTTGGGTCATCGGTTAGCGTTAGTAAAATCTTTTTAAAATTGTCTGCCTGTTGCGATGCATTGGAATCCATCACCGAAGAGATTTTGGTAAGGCCATCTACGATCTTTGCGATCTCACTGCCGAATTCTCTTTGTATATCTTCCAGCGTAACGTCGGTATCTTCCACCGTATCATGCAGCAGCGCACAAATGGTACTGCGTATTCCCAGGCCAATTTCTTCTACGCATATTTTGGCAACAGCCAGCGGATGTAAAATGTAAGGTTCGCCACTTTTGCGGCGCATGGTTTTATGAGCTTCGGCAGCTATTTCAAAAGCACGGCGCAGCAGTTCTTTATCACCCGGTTTCATTTTTGTTTTTAAAACCCGGAGCAATGCCTTGTATTGCCTTAAAATTTCTTTTTTTTCGTCTTCCTCGTTATAGTTATACTCGGATATTGTTTGTGTTGCCTGCATGTGGTATAACGAATTTACAAAAAAAGCAGCACAAAAACATTTTCTTTGAAACGATAGTTGTCAGCCTGAGCTTGTCGAAGGCGGGTTAATTTGGGGATCTTTTTTTTCTTGTAATGTTTGCGAAAAACTGCTAATACCAGGGTCTTTCACCGGCATACAACAATTTAGCATTTGTCCGCCGCCCGTCTCCTACCTGCCTGCCGGTAGGCAACTCTTTTTGTAAGCCATCCCACAAAAAGCAGAGACAAAAAGGATATCCGGAAAGGTTATAAACCTCAAAGAAACCTACTAATGCTGCTGCAACTTTACCTCGAAAGCCGGTTAGAATTTAAAAAAGTGAAGTACCGGTTAAAAAAATAAAAGGCACAAGAAAAATATTTAAGGAAAAGAGTTCGCATTTGCTAATCTCTAAACCTATCTGTGCCATACAAATTACCAAGTATAATGTAAAAGAGTATGATCACAAAGCCTGCGCTTCCGGAATAAGGAATATCAAAAATTGCCCCTCCAACGATAACAACAATCGGTATTAGAATTAATAAAATGACTTTATATATTTTTTTCATTAGTATCAGGCACTCAAATTTATAGTTACAATACTATTCTTCATCCATCTCCAATAATAAATTTGCTAAAAGGGCTGTCCATCCTGTTTGGTGAGAAGCGCCTAAGCCCTCGCCGGTATCTCCATGAAAAAATTCAAAGAAAAGATGATGGTCTTTGAAATTAGGATCAGCCCATTCGCTATGCTGAGTGCCATGGTATTGAAATTTTCCTTCTTTATTTTTTTCAAAGATATTAAGAAGTCTTTTAGACAGTTCATTGGCAATTTGTTTCAGCGTAAGTTCATTCCCCGACTTAGACGGAAACTCGAATTTTTTAGTATCACCATAATATTCATGGTATTTCCGCAGCGCATTAATAATGAGATAATTTAAAGGTATCCAGATGGGCCCACGCCAGTTAGAGTTGCCGCCAAACATGGAACTGGAACTTTCTCCCGGCTCATATTGCACCGTATAATTTCCGCCCTCGTATCCGAATGTATACGGTTCATCCTGGTAGCATTTTGAAAGAGACCTGATGCCATAATCGGATAAAAATTCTGCTTCATCCAGTAATCTTTTTATCAGGTGCTCCAGCCTGTCACCGGTCATAATTGCAAAAAGATAATTTCCGTCTTTGTTCTTTATTTCAATGTCGGAAATGATTCGTGTAAGGTCGGGCCGGGTCTCTTTTATGACTTGTAAACGGGTATTAAATTGTCGGAGTTTTTCGAAAATGCTCTTATGCATTATCTCTACTGCCAGTAAAGGAATGATCCCCACAAGAGAGCGTATTTTTAAACGCTGGCTTGTTCCGTTTTCAAATTGTATCGCATCATAATAAAATGCATCCTGGTCGTCCCACAACGAGATGTCTTTTTCGCCGATATGGTGCATAGCCCAGCCTATGTTTAGAAAATGACGGAAAAATTTAGCTGCCGATTCTTCATAAGCAAGATTATGTTGTGCCAGCTCAAGAGATATACGCAACATATTGATGGCATACATCGCCATCCAGCTTGTTGCATCAGCTTGCTGCAATTTTTTGATGCCGGGTGGCATATGGTTTCTGTCAAATACGCCTATATTATCCAGGCCAAGAAACCCACCTTCAAAAATATCTGTACCATTTGCATCTTTTTGATTGACCCACCAGGTAAAGTTCATCAATAATTTCTGGAAAGATCTTTCCAGGAAATCCCAATCTGCAACACCTGTCTTTTTTCTATCAGCCTCAAAGACGTACCAGACGCTCCAGGCATGAACGGGCGGATTCACATCACTGAAGTTCCATTCATAAGCTGGTATCTGTCCGTTGGGGTGCATATAATATTCACGCAGTACAACCAGCAATTGCTGCTTGGCAAAAAATGGATCTATATGCACAAAAGTAGCGGCGTGAAAAGCAAGATCCCAGGCAGCAAACCAGGGGTATTCCCATTTGTCTGGCATTGCCATTATATTTCTGCAGGTAAGGTGTTGCCAATCATAATTTCTTTTATGATGACGGAACGGCGCCTTGCTACCAGGTTCTCCAAAAAGCCATTTGAAAACGTCGAGGTAGTAAAATTGTTTTGTCCACAAGAGTCCGCTGAAGAAGCTACGCATCAAAGCCTTATGCTTCTTTGATATTTTTTTAGGTGTAAGTTTATTATAGTATTGATCTGTTTCGGCTTTTCTTTTTATAATTGTTTCTTCAAAATCAATCCACGGTTCCTCAAGCGGTATATTGCTTAGCCTTACAGAAAATGTTTTCGAACCTCCTGCTGCTATTTTACCTTTTAACCAGACAGCCGATTTGGTGCCTTCCTTTTCGGGGTTGATGGTATCTGATTTATTTACAACATAATTGTTGATCCCATCTTTTACAAAAGCTGATTCGTTTGACCGGCCGTACATCTTTTCATTGTTCGTTTCATTCTCACAAAACAATTGCTCACCACCGTCATGATATAAAAAAAAAATTCCGTTTCGGCTTGAGTTTGCTTGCATGCAATTGTTTGCCACTGATCTTATCAGAGGTTTATTAAAACGTGCATTATGTTTCCAGAAATTACGAAACCACAAATGTGGGAGTACATGAATTTCGGCAGCTTCGGGGGCCCGGTTATATACCGTAATCTTCATCAGGATATCGTTGATGCCCGCCTTTGCATATTCTATATAACAATCAAAATATCTGTTCTCATCAAATATTCCTGTATCAAGTAATTCATATTCCGGGCTTAGCCGGTCTATCTTGTTTTGTTCTAATAGTTCAAGGTAGGGGAAAGTTTTCTGTGGATATTTGTACAAATATTTACAGTAAGAATGAGTAGGCGATGAGTCCAGGTGGAAGTAAAGTTCTTTCACATCTTCACCGTGGTTTCCCTCATTATTGGTAAGCCCAAAAAGTCTTTCTTTTAAAATAGTATCATTACCATTCCAGAAAACCGGGGCAATACATAACACCTGTTCATCATCGCAAAAGCCGGCTATCGCATCTTCGCCCCAGCGATATGCATAGCTACGGGCAAGATCATGATTAACATAGTTCCACACATTCCCTTCCTCGCTGTAATCTTCCCTAACGGTAGCCCATTGCCTTTCAGAAACATATGGGCCCCATTTTTTCCAGTTCTTATTGTGATCTGATACTGACAGTCGCACATTTTCCATACTATTAATTATAGACAAATAAAGTCATTAAATAAATATATGGCAAGCTAATCGTGGTTATAAATATATTGATATTTATACAATGGCAAAAGTATAAAATTCAATTTTATTAAAGTTGTAAAGTAAAATCCGGTCAGGAGCGGCAAAGAATAATTGGAATTATTTTTTGTCTTTTCAGTTTATGACTAATAATTCTGTCTCACCAATGTCCCTAATTTTTTCGGTGCTACTTCGCAATAAGCAGTCGTCAAAGCATCTGTAAATAAGTCTGCATTTACATTTTTCATTTCAATGATAGTCCAGCCTTGCTTGCCCCATTTATTTTCAACCGGATAAATAATTAATTTGCCTGCTTTAGAAAAAACATGCTGGTCTATTTGAGAAAGTTTAATGCAGGCAATATTTTTCTCTTCGTCATAAGTAGCAAATATCTTTTTCTTCACTCTGAAAGAAGCTTTTTCAAAGTGAAGTTCTTCCATTGCTTCCGGAAAGGAGAGGGCCAGTTTTCTGAATTTATTTATGGAGATCATGTTGAGTTTAATGTTTTAAACTTCGGGCTTACCTAAAAATAATCTATTTAAAGTTTTTTAAAAAAATCAAGTTGCGGCAACTGCTTTGTAATCACCCAACAAATACTTCTCAAAAAACAAATTCAAATAACAATAATTAATAATGTAAGTTTATAGCCTCTATCAACTTAAACTCATCAACATGAAGAAACTTATTTTGATTTCACTTGGTATCAGCCTTTTTGCCTGCAACCAAAGCACAGAAAAAAAAGCTGCAGAAGCGCCTAAAAACGTAGATGTACTTGCCTATAATCTAAAAGGAAAAGTGCAGCGGCTGGATGAAACTATGACAACTTTCGATAGCACCGGCACTGCTAAAAGTGATTCTATCGTATCAGTTACAGTATTTGATACTACCGGGTATCAAACAGAAACTTACAGCACCAACCCCGCCGGAAAAAAAGTTTCTGAGCAAATTTTAAAACGCAACGCCGATGGTAGCGTCGCCGAATTTACATCTATGAAAGATGGTAAGCAGTCATCCCGTATGGTTACAGAAATGAAAGATGGAAAGTATACGGGTGGGAAAAATTATGACTCTACCGATAAGGAAGATTTCTATTACACTGATTTGGTGATGACTGAATACGGCCAGGTAACGGAAGGCAAACAACATTTTCCGGATGGTCGGGTGAGAGCGACTTTTACATCAAAATACAACGGGCCTCTTTACATCGGTGGCAGCAGCACAGACAGCACTGGTAAGACAGATTACACCGGCACAGTAACTTTAGATGACAAAGGAAATCCAATAGCTGATAATACTACTACACTTGCCAAAGGCGTTTCCAAAACAGAAGCCAATACTTACAAATATGAGCTGGATGAAAAAGGAAACTGGACAATGCGGACAACTATTAATGATAAAGGAAAGACCACTTCAATTACAAAAAGGAAGATCACCTATTTTTAAGCATTAATTTATTCATTCTAATATGCCGTATCGCAGAGATAAATTTATTTGTGGTACGGCTTTTTTGTTTTTGACTTTTGCGCTTTCACCAGCATACAACATTCAGCATTTGTCCGCCGCCCGGCTGCTACCCTTTTGTAAGCCGCCCACAAAACCCTGACACAGGAAGGGTATTCGCCTAAGCGGCGCAGTCGTCAGCAGGGTGACGTTGATTGCAAAAGAATCACGAGTAAAATATTTATTTGGCAAAACTTATTGTACCTGGTAAAAAGAAGAGAATTTCACCCATCGATTTATAATTCATAAAAAATTAAAACATAAATTAAATATTATTATTTACTTTTATTTATCCTTCGAAATATCTCCTTACAGCTATCCTCCAATACTACGCTCAATCAATTTTTTTTATGAGAAAAATAGCTGTTCTTATCTTGATGTATTTTTATGTCTTGAATCAATCCGTTGCCCAGGTTCAAACTCCTGTTTATTTTAGCCAAACGATTCCGAATGCTGGCTCTAATGGATTTTACCAGTATTTGCCCGCTGGTTATGCAACTTCAAATAAAAATTATCCGTTGATCATCTGGGCACATGGTGCTGGCCAGGTAGGCTCTGGTAACAGTACTGATCTTCCAAAAGTATTGCAATACGGATTGCCCAAAATTATAAGCCAGGGAGGTTTTCCGGCAACATTTAAAGTAGGTGACAGTACTTTTTCTTTTATAGTAATTTCTCCGCAGTTTATGGGCTGGCCAAGCAATTCAAATATGGCCGGTATATTAGCGTATGTGATGAATAATTACCGGGTAGATCCTGATAGAGTTTACATGATGGGGATCAGTGCCGGTGGTGGCGGTGTGTGGGATTATGCAAGCGCCAGTATTGCAAACAGCAATAAACTTGCTGCCATTATTCCTTTTGCAGGTACTACTACACCAACACAAACGCTTGCCAGCAGAATCGCCGCATCAAATCTTCCCGTTTGGGCTTTTCATAATACCAATGACGGTACCGTGCCAGTTTCTAATTCACGCAACTGGAAAGCGTATATAAACAGTTATACTCCTACCCCCAATCCATTGGCATTGCTTACAGAATTCCCGGTAGTAAGCAATGATGCTGTAATTGCACATGATTGCTGGACCACACCAACTGCATTAACTTATAAACCAAACGGCATCACTATTTATGAATGGCTTTTACAATATAAACGTAGAACGGTAACTACAAATGCATTACCACTTGCCAGTGCCGGGCAGGATCAGGGAATTGTTTTGCCTGCAAATGCAATACTGGATGGTTCTGCATCTAACGATCCGGATGGGGTGATTGTAGGCTACAGGTGGCGTAAAGTAAGCGGACCGGCATCTTATAATTTTTCTGATTCTACTAAGGTATCTCCAACAGTAAGTAACCTGGTACAGGGCACTTACCAGTTTGAACTAACGGTTACGGACAACCTGAATGCCACCAGTAAGGCAACTGTAAATATTATTGTATATGTTTCTCTGCCACCCGGAGCACAGCAAAGAGTGCTGATAGATCTAGGAAATGCCGCAAATAATGGCGGTACTACCACCACCTCCCCAAGCATAAATTCTAATGTTTGGAACAATATGACAGATGCCAGGGCGGGAGTAAGAGTATTAAATGCTTTAACGATTAATAATCAACTTTCAGGAATAGGGTTAGAAGTGATAAACCGTGTGGATGGCACATACAGCACTGGCTCTACAGGTATGGCAAATGGCAATACTACAGGTATTGTGAGTGATTACCCGGCAAGTGCAACTACAGACCTTGCCTTGGTAAATAGTAGTGCTACCAATGGCTTGTGGAAAATTACCGGTTTGCAAAAGGATAAAATTTATGCAATAAAATTTTGGGGAGCAAGAACCAATACTACAGCATCCCGGAGTATTGAAATTAAACGAGCAGATGACAACATCTGGAAAACATACAATGCAACCGGCAATACCAATTATAATAATTCGGCTGTCTTTAATATTACAGGTCAAACGGAAATGAGCTTTAATATAAGAACCAAAGCAGGAAGTGATTTTTCTGCAATAAGTGTTATCGATATTTCTTATGGCGCAGATACTACAATCGTTACGCCGCCAGCTAACCTTCCGCCCGTTGCTAAAGCCGGCGCCGATACAACGTTACAACTACCTGTAGATTCTCTTATCCTTAATGGCTGCTCCTCGTTTAACCCTGAAGGCGGATTATTAAAATATAAATGGAAAAAAATAATTGGCCCTACTACCGGCACTCTTGTTGGCGATACACTTTGCAATGTAAAAGCAAAAACACTTGTAGCCGGTATCTATTCCTTTGAACTAACTGTGACTGATACCTCCGGACTGACAGGCAAGGATACAGTTGCAATAAATGTAAATGCCCTGATACCAACGCCATGGCCAGCGCAGGTAACGCCGTTGTGCAGCCAACCTTACAAAATTGTAGTGGTCGGTTCATCAACTGCATATGGCACCGGGGCTACACCAATAGACAGTTCCTGGGTAAAGAAATTCCAGCAATATCTTGCTGTACAAAATTCCCAGGTGAGTATTATAAATATTGCAACGCCATCTCTTACTTCTTATGATGTTTCTCCTGCCGGCACTGTTGTGCCTTCCCCGTTTACTGTAGATACTACAAGAAATATTACCAGGGCATTGTCTTATCATCCAGATGCGATCATATTAAATTTACCATCCAATGACGTTGCCCGTGGAATTCCTGTAAGCATCATTCATAGTAATTTTTTAAATATTACAGCCGCTGCGGATGCACAGAATATTCCTGTATGGGTAACGACAACGCAACCACGAAATGGGTTAAGCGCTCCTGAAGAACAGTTGCAGATGGATCTTCGTGACTGGATAAATACCACTTATGCAACCAAATCGGTGGATTTCTGGACGACGGTTAGTAATACTGATGGCACCATCAATAACTTTTATTCTTTTGGCGACGGCATCCATTTAAATAATTATGGGCACCATATTTTATTTACAAGAATAATTGGAGAAAAAATATGGGATACACTTTGTATCCGGAAAAATGCTGCACCAGTTGCGATGGCAGGTAATGATACCACAATTACATCAACTCCGGCATCAATACATTTAAATGGTGCTGCTTCTTATGATCCGGAAGGAAGCGCTTTAACCTATAACTGGCGTATTATAAGCCCTGCTAACGGGGTTATAACAAATTCAACAACAGTATCAGCTTTGTTTTCTTCAGCAGTTTCCGGTAACTATATAATTGAACTAACGGTGAAAGATAACGTTGGGAAAACCGGTAAGGATACAATTAATATTTTAATAAAAATCCCAAATACACCACCAGTTGCAAATGCTGGTAATGATTTTATTTATGGCTTAAAAACAGACAGTGTAATGCTTAATGGCGCTGCTTCCTATGATCCTGATGGAAGTGTTTTGAAATATAAATGGGAAGAAATATCAGGCCCTCCCTCAACTTTATCGAATGATAGTATTGCGAAACCATGGGTCACTCATTTGGTTACTGGAGCTTATAGTTTTTCTTTAATCATTACGGATGATTCGTTGGCAACCAGCATTGATACCGTAAATTTTATTGCCAATGCTTTACCCGTTGCAAATGCAGGCACTGATCAGACTATAACTCTGCCTGCACATACTTCTACGCTTAATGGCTCGGGGTCTTTTGATCCGGACGGTAATATAGTTTCGTATAAATGGAAAAAAATATCTGGTAACTCCGGTGTAATAATTACTGATACTGTGGCAGTACAATCAGCTGTAAGTTTTGTGACATATGGTCTGTATTCGTTTGAACTAACTGTTACAGATAACTATGGTGAAATTTCAAAGGATACAATGAAATTTACCATCAATCCTGATCCCAACACTCCGCCTGTTGCAAATGCAGGTATTGATAAAACGTTACAACTTCCACAATCGCAGATTTTGCTTGATGGAAGAAATTCTCATGATGCAGAAGGGCCAATAACTTTTAGCTGGAGTGTTGTAAGCGGACCGGCTGGTAGCCAGGTATTAAATCCTTTAAAAGATACGACTTCGGTAAATTTTGCAACCGCAGGTACATATATTTTTAAACTAACTGTAATGGATAGTGGCGGATTAAGTGCTTCAGACAGTGCGACCGTAGTTGTATTGCCTGTGCCTGAAACAGCAAAAAAATTAAAAGTGAATATTTACGGTGGTACAAATCCTTTCACAGATCCGGAATGGAACAACTGGAATTTCAGCACTTCAGCTACCAGTAATAAATTTTTATACACTGATGTTACAGCAAGCAATATTGCAGCAATAATCACTGATAGGGGAAGTATGGCAGACAATGGAGCTAATTACGCATCAACCGCTACTGCATGCCCGCCAGCAGTGTTGCGGTATAATTCTTATGGCACCAGCAACAGGACGCTAACGCTTACCGGGCTAAACACTGCTAAAAAATATAATCTCGATTTTTTTGGCAGTCGGGCAAGTACAGGTAATAGTACTGTAGTGCAGGTTGGTAGTAAATCAGATACAATTGCTACCAGTAATAATATTAACGACTTTGCCCATTTTAATAATATATCATCAGATAATACCGGTAAAATAGTTATCACTCTTTCCCGTATCGGAACCTGGCAGTACCTGGCAGGATTTATTATTACAGAAAAAGATGCGGCCACCTCACAAAGCAATGCGTTTTTTGTAAATACGGAAAAAACGATTTTGGCTGAGTCAATAAAAGTTGAAGAGGTTCCTGTATTGGCTTCGGCAATGATCTATCCTAACCCTGCTAATGGCTTAATAAATGTAAATATTCCGGATAAAATTAAAGGGAACTATTTAATTACCATCACAGATATTCAAAACAGGAAAGTTGTAGAAAGAAAAGGGAATAAAACAACTGTATCTTATTCTGAAAAAATTGATATCAGTAATCTTGAACATGGCACTTATATTCTTCAGGTTGCATCACAAACCACTACTGTTAAAAATATTTTTGTAAAATTATAAAGCAATAATAGATTTAAAAAAATCAAAATCCGGAACAGCAATTGAATGCTGTTCCGGATTTTTTATTGGAAGGATATCCCTCACCAAAAACCTTGCAATTAAAGAAAATTCATCACACGGAATAATTAGTATGATAATTTTCCTACGCAAGTTTAATATCCATTCTTCGTAACAATCCGTCTTGTATGGTGTAAATGTGTTTTACTATTCCATCAAACAGCAGTTTATCGTCTAAGTCTTTTACTACCTGGTGAATATTTACTTTAACCGTTCCATACTCCCTTTCATTAAATCCGGTTGGTTCCACAGTAGGATTTATTTCCGTCCATTGTCTCGTCCAGTATTCCCGTATGTCATTATGCCCGCTCACATAGCCGCCCTCAAAAGCCTTTGGCCATTGCACTTCCGGATGAAATGTAGAGAGCGCTGTATCAATATCTCTGGCATTAAAAGCAGCGTAGGCTTTTTTAATTAAATCTTGAGTCTGCATGTCTATATTAATTATTTTTTTTTGATATTTAAAATAATTTTATCAGGTCTTAAAGTTATCAGCGGTTTCATCTCCGGTATTCGGCCTGTTGACTTAATTTCAAATTTATTTAAAAAAAGATGAAGGAAAAATGACATTTCTGTGAGTGCAAAATTATTTCCGATACACATTCTTGGCCCAACCCCAAAAGGAAAATAGTTTTTTGATTTGTAAATTGTAGGGTCCGCAATAAATCTTTCTGGTTTGAATTGTAGCTCATCTTTCCAAAGATTTTTATTTCTATGGAGTCCAAAGAAAAAAGGGATGATGATTGTGTTCTTTGGAAAGGTAAATTCACCAAACTGGTCGTCGTTAATAGAAACCTGTTCTGTCATCCATGCAGCAGGATATAAACGCATTCCCTCGCTTATACATGCTCTTACATATTCGTTATTTACACTCTCAAGAATACTGATCTCTTTTAAAGTGATTGTTAATCTCTGTAGCTTTTCAGCATTGGTAGATAATAAGTATAATAGCCATGAGATGCTGTTTGCGGTTGTTTCGTGCCCGGCAAAAATAATGATCAATAATTCATCAATAATTTGTTCTTCGGAAAGTGATGCTCCTGTGTCTTCATATTTGCTGTTTAAAAGCATATCTAATAGGTCAGAAAAATGTTTGGTTTCCGATTTACGTTGGCTGACGATGTCTCCAATAATTTCACGTAGTCTTTTTGCTTTTTTAAAACTGTCATTTTTCTCTCCTGTTATCGGGTACAGCAATCTCCTGAATGGCTGATTGGTATCTTTAATTAAAAATTCTAACAGGTCACTGAATATTTCACTTATCTCATCCATGATTCCGGGAGACAGGTTAATATCAAATAATGTCTTTATCAAAATGTTGAACGAAAGCCTGTGAACAATCGGGCAAATATCAATACTTTCTCCCGTGGGAAATGTAATAAGAAAATCATCAATTGATTTAATGATAATATTATTTAAACCCTGTAGTTTTTCTTTATGAAATGCCGGCTGAATAAGTCTTCTTTGTCTTAGCCAATATTCGCCGTTAGAAAAAAGTAATCCCTTTCCAAAAAACCTGGCAGCACTTTCAGTAGAGAGTTTTGATTTTTTATAGTTTTTATGATTTTCTTTTAAGATGTAATTAATGAACTCCGGGTTTTGAGTAATAATGATTTTTTTATTTCTTTTCAGCGAAGCAGTATAGCTATCAGAATAAACTGCCATACTTTTTGAAATAAATTTTATTGGATCATTTAAAAATTCAACAGATTTTAGGGCAGTTTGAAAAAATGAATATCCATCGGGTAAATTGTATTTTTTCTTTTCTGTATTCATTTTTAATATTTCCCTTAAATTTAAAACTTAACCTGCGTAGATTAGTATAAAACAAATGTTCTGCTACATACACGTTTATTCTCGATATAAATATTCATTTTCCAATCGCCTTTTATTGTTTCGTAAGGTTCATCTAAACTATATGAAGAGGCTGATGGAATATTAGTTGGCCTTTTTGTTGTGTATTTAATGCTATTAAACTTTTCTCCTTTTTCATTTGTTATTTTCTCTGGATAAATCCATTCTATAGCTATTTCAATATTTACAGTGTCCTTTGAATTTACTATATAGACAACTCCGAAATTAGCTTTTGGTAAAGCTTTAATCGAATCGGTTTTTTCAATGATTTCAAAATCTGCTAACCAACCATGTGTGCCTGTAGGGGTATTACTGACTTTTTCAGTTGTTCCGTCTTTAACTTTCGCAAGGCCGTAGTCAAGCTCTTTAAACTCGAGAATCCCATACGTTTTAGAATTGATTGTTGTTTGTGCAAATGCCGTTTGTAAAATAAGTAACGTTAATAGCGTTGAGATAAGTTTCATGTGATATATTTTATTTTATAAATTTGTTTCCAGAGGTATTTTATTACTTAATCAAAATTCTCCTTTACATAATCATCTAATTTGTTTTCGCCCGTCAGCTTAATTAGTTTTTCTAGCTCTTTGCTTTTTGTTATCCCAATACCCTTTTTATAAACAGTCATAACAGAAATTAAACCTGCTTTCGTAGCTGCAAGTTTTGTGTATGTGGTTTTATTCTCTATGTAATATTTTGCAAAACCCCCAAAGTAAATTAAAAGTAGATCAGAATTACCTTCATTGATTGATGATAATTTTTCAACCAGGCTAATATTTAAAGTAAATACATCAATATACCATTTCAAAATAAAACCGTTAACATCTTTTCTTTTATCATGCTGTTTGTCTAAATCTGTTGTTTCTATCCAATTTACAGCATTTACTATTGACGCTTCTAACTTTGTAGAGTCTTCTTTTGAAATTACTGTAGTTACGGGAGGGGCTTCAAAAGTAGTTTGAGCCAAAACTTCGGCATTACATAAAAATGTTAAGATTAAAATTGAAAGAAAAATTATATTTTTCATAGGAGTATCTGTTTTAGTAGTCCAAAAGGTAGCAATTCGATTTCAAAGATTGAAATATAACTATTGTACTGAGTCAATACTTGTAAAAGGTTCTAGTTTTCCATTTCTGAATATCTTAATTGAAGTATCTGTATTGTGATTTTTTATTGAAGATATTTTATTGCCGTCAAAGAAGGAATCTACCTGCATCAATTTGCCGGTGATATAATACATTTCAAATCGTCCATCTAATTTTTGTTTATGCGAAAATCCTTTAGCCAATATATTACCGTTGTCCCAATAATTAATTTGCATTTTCCTCGAAGTATCATATTTATAAACAAAGATTCGTCTATCTAAAATACCCTGAAATGTGTCAGTTTGAATTAGGGTATAATTAGTTTCATCATACACATTCAGCGGCTTGCTTTGGCATCCGATAAAAGTTAAACTGACTAAAAGTAAAATTATATGCCCCATTAAAAGTGTTTTTTGAAATATGCAAATTAAGGTTGCACTAATATAACATTCATGCAATTATCTTCTTCATAATTTTAAAATAATAATTATCAATCACTACTTATAATTATCCATTTCACTATTTCTCCAATTAATAAATACTATTTCTCCAAAATTAAATTTTCAATTCCACCTCCCTCACTTGTTAAAAAAATCCAAAACATTTCACAATACGAAACTCATCGTATATATTTGCTCCAGCCATTGACAAAGTAAAGTCTTGTCAAGAAAAACGAAAAAACAAAAGTATAGCTCATGAAGAAAATTTATTTAGCTGCCATAGCATTATTGCTATCGCAGGTGCTGTCTGCACAAGGCAGCGTTACCGGTAAACTAATGGATACCGACAGTAAAAAACCATTGTACCTCTCCACCATCACAGTTTACAAAGCATCCGACACCAGCATTATTACTTATCGTCTTTCTGATAAAGAGGGTGTGTTTAAACTGCCGGGCCTGCCCTTAAATGTTCCTTTGCGTGCCCTCGTTTCTTATTCTGGTTATGAAGTTGTTCGTAAAGATTTTACTCTTACAAAAGACAGCAGCAACTTTAACCTGGATACAATTTGGATGAAAACTAACAGCACATCGCTGGATGAAGTACTGGTAATTTCTGAACGCCCACCGATGATAATAAGAAAAGATACCATTGAATTTAATGCAGCTTCTTTTAAAACATTGCCCAATGCATTGGTAGAAGATCTGCTAAAAAAATTACCAGGTGTGCAGGTAGATAAAGATGGCAACATCAGCGTAAACGGCAAACGGGTAAACAGGATATTGGTAGATGGAAAAACATTTTTTGGTGACGATCCAAAAATGGCGACCCGTAATCTTCCATCGAACGTGATAGACAAAGTACAGGTGACAGATGATAAAGAAGAGATGTTGCGGAATGGCGATGACAACATCAACAATATCGGCAAAGTGATCAATCTTACTTTTAAAAAAGGCGTGAAGAAAGGGGTGTTCGGCAAGGCATACGCAGGTGCCGGTACCAATGGCCGCTACGAAGGCGGTGGTATTGCAAATACTTTTAGAGATACTTTACAGGTAAGTGTTTTAGGCTACACCAATAATCTTAACCGGCCGGGTTTTAGTTTTTCAGAACTAATGCAATCAGGCGGTATGCAACGAAACAGTGATGTAAGCGGCAACCGCAGTGTAAGTATCTGGAACAATTCCAACGGTGGCAGCGGCATCAAAATAAATGATATTAATTTTGGTGGCATCACAGAGTACGGCGGCATCAGTACCAGCTCTGGGTTGGGTATTAATATAAATCATTCGCCCAATACAAAGCAATCCGTTTTTGCCCAATACTTTTATGGTAATGTAAAAGTAAATGCAGACCAAAATGGTTATACAGAGTACAATAATGCAGACACTATTTTGCGGCGTACACAAACCCAAAAAAGAAATGTACTTATCAATGCTCATAATTTTGGCCTGGGAGCCAAGCTTAAACCGGACTCTGTTACTAACATACAGATGGGTGCAAATTATATGTTTGGAAAAACTGCAGACGATAATGGCACATTTGTAAATAGTACCCATTCTGTATTTGGAAATTTAAGTGATGGCACGGTAGATCTTGGCAGGGATAACGTTAGTAAAAATTATACTCATTATTTTACTTACAGCAGGCGATCCAAAACAAAAAAAGGCAGAAGATATAATATCAATCATGACTTAACCTGGAAATCACGAAACAACCAGGCGCTTACCAATTCGCTTATTCATTACAAATATCCTTACGTTATTGACAGCGCATTTAACCAGCAACGCAATGAACAGATACCCACACTAAGTGCCGGCATCTCCGGAAACTACAGTGAACCGCTGGCTAAAAATTTGTCTGCAAGGGTAGATGCAAAATACAATTACGAGCATTTAAAAAATTCAATTACTACTTACGAAATTGATAATGGAAATACTGCAAAAAATAATTCTTTGAGCAATATTTTTAATCGCACCAGTAATACGGTTTCTACTTCTGCCGGCCTGGAGTATAAATATAAAAAACTAACGGTTACGCCAAGGCTCCGTTATCAATGGCAGCGTTTTGAAAATGATTTGGCATCTCTCAACAGTCCGATAACACAAAAGCTGAATACTTTTTTACCGGAGCTGAGTATAGTGTATGGTAAACTGCAGATCAATTATAAAAAAGAAGTTATACTTCCTGACTACCGCTACCTTATACCGGTGTTTGATAATACCAATCCGTATATTATTAATAATGGAAACCCTAACCTGGTGCCGGCTGTACAGCAAAGTATACAGGTAAATATGAATGCATACGATTCTAAAAGAAGCCTGAATGTATGGGGTTGGGCAAGTGCGGCCACCATAGATAATGATGTGATACAAAATATAATATTGCAGCCAAATGGAACACAGATCATTCAGCCGATAAATGCCATGACAGGAAAAAATATTTCAGGCAATGCAGGCGTGAATAAAGAAAATAAATTTTCTCATAAATTCACTATGACAAGTAACATTGGATTTTATTATCAGTACAAAGAAAATTATTTTAGTTATAACAATAACCTGAGCCAGCAATTTAATAATAACCTGAATCTTTGGGGTGGCGTTGGCCTTAACTGGAATGATGTATTTGAATGGAATAATAATGTTAGTTTTTCCTATCAAAAAGTAAGGAATTCCAATACTGATATTTTTAAATCTTACCACACGGTTGATTATGAAATAAGTTCAGAGCAGATATTACGCTGGCCGAAACATGTGATATTTGAAAATAATATTGCCTACGTAAAGAACAATTCGTTTGTAACAGGTGCATTACGGGATTTTGTGCGCTGGAATGCTGCGCTAAATATTACCATGCTTAAAAATGATGCCGGCGTATTACGGCTAGGTGTGTACGATATTTTGAAAAATATGAACAATACTTCCGTGACGATAAACCAGAATATGCTGAAGTATAGTAACAGCAATGTGCTGGGAAATTATTATATGGCCACCTTTACCTACAACTTACGGCCTACCGGTGCTAAGAAGAAAGTAGGAGGGCAATCGCTGTTATTATTTTAGAGAAGGTTTAATAATATTGGCTATCACTCGTGGGCACATGCTTGATAGCTTTTATTTTGCCATTTATTTATTCCATAATGCTTCAAATAATCTTGGGCAGATCTTCTGCATACTATCAGGTTCTTCTTCTTTCCAGGTAAAATCAAATTGCTGATAATCTCCTTCTCTTGTGTTGAAGTTATTATCATCCACAAAATCATAAAGATCTTTTCCTGTCTTTTGTTTAAAACTATCCAGAGCAACATACCAGAAACTTTCAAACTCATACATTTCTAAATCCTCATTAACTTCTTCAATTAAATTATCAGGATTTTGTTTTGCATTGTAGTAAGTTTCTTTTCCTCTTGATATGACCCAGTTTCTAAAATATTCGAATCCATCATCTGAACAGCCGCCATTCATTATGTAACCTGCGCACCACATTTCTGAATTATAAGTGTCATATAATAATTTGTCAGTTCGTAAACGGAAACCAATAATTTGCTTAAGTGAAAGTTTGCCAATTTCATTTATTAAAAATTGTTCCTGTTCATCCTGGTCTGAAGTGTTTTTTAAAGATTTGTCAACAATCATCCAATAAAGATCTTCGTCTAACATTTCAGCCGTTTTGGCCGGCATGTCCGAATCAGAATTTTTAGAATTTGCTTCCGGAGAGTTTGAAGTTTCCTTTTTTCCAAACAATTTATCAAATAGTCCCATTTTTAATTTTTTGTTGATTATTTTTTGCAACGTTAAATGCTCTTAAAAGTAAAACAACTTAGGGAATTAATTTCGGCAGGATGTATTATTCCATAATTAAACATTATCAATAAAAAAGCTCCGGATTATAACCGGAGCTTTTCACTATAAAAGTTAATCTGTATACTATACGTCCTACAAACCTATACCCAGCGTAAAGCCACGAACAGGTTGCGAAAATGCCGGGCCTGCTTTGGCAGCACCGGTAGTAAGATTTATTGTATAAAGATTGGTAACTGAATTTGAAGTAAATATTGCATATCCAATACCCCCCACACTGCTTATGTCGAAACCATTCGCAGATTCTATATTTACACCTAATGAGCCTACTTCTACAATAGTGCCATTGTTTGGTGGAGTTTGTTGCAGTAATTTATCTACTGTGGCGTCAATCCCAAACAATGTTGTTGTAGTAGCTCCCGCAAAATTATTAGTGTAAGCAGATGCACTTACCATGTATGTAGCAGGATTAATATTTCCATCTATCGCAGAAACGCTGCCATCGATTGGATTTAGCCGGAGGTTTTGGCCGAGATTGCTTACCACCCTGATCCGGTCTACGGTTGGGTTAAAATCAAAACCGAAATCTGTACCTAAGAGTAATGTTGTAAGTGTACCCGAACCGATCTGTGTAGCTGCACCAGAAGAAACATTTATTGCATAAAGTCTGCTGCTGCTTCCCAGCGCATACAGTTGACCGGTAGCAGGCCGCATATCAAGACCAAGAATATCCTCGCCGGTCTGCAGGCCGGTAATTGGTTTTGTAAATGAAATATTACCCGTAGTCGGATTTAATATGATAAGCGCATTTGTATTTGAGATAGCATAAGCCTGAGGTATAGTAGGTATTGCAAGGCTTATGATCTGGCTGGAAAAACTTCCCACATTGGTTGCCGCACCGGTAACTAAATTGATAGTATAAAGACCACTCTTACCACTAACAGTAAGTGCTGCAAGAGCATAAGCACTATCAGGGCTAATATCAAATCCACTGGCAGATTCTGCATCTACGCCAAGGCTTCCTACTTCTACCAGGGTACCTGCATTAGGAGGCAATTGTTTGTATAATTTATTGCTTGTAATATCTATGTCATATAAAACGGTACTGGTTGCGCCAGCCCTGTTCTGCGTGTAGGCTACACCGGTAATACTGGCTGTGGCACCATTTATTGTTCCGTCCACTGCAGCAACAGCGCCCGTTTCAGGGTTAAGCCGCAGGTTTTGGCCGGTAGCAGTCACCAGGCGTATCCTATCTACGGTTGGGTTAAAATCGAAACCCAGTGGGCTACCGCTGATAGCAGGTGTAAATGGGGTGGTGCCAATCGCCGTAGCAATACCGCTTTGTATATTTATTTTATAAAGGCGGCTGCTCGTACCTACGCCAAACAATTCTCCGGTGTTTGGACGAAAGTCTATACCGGCCATTGTTTCGCCGGATTGCATACCGGTTATAGAAACATTGCTTAAGCTTACCGAAGTATTCATGCCGTTAAAACTAAGCAGGCGATTATCTTGTGTGAGTGCATAAAAAGTTACATCAGGACCTGCCGGCACTGTAGGACTATTATCCTTTTTGCAGGATGAAAAAATAACTGTTGAAAATATAAGAGCCACAACAATACATGGCTGTATAAAAAAGTTTATCCTTTTCATAAAATGATTTTTTTAAAAGTTAATTGAAGTGCCAGGCATAAGCCTGCACAGATAAGTGTAGAATGAAAATTAACTTCTAACCCATGGGGGAGGCGTGGGTACGGCACAATGAGGTGCAGGTAAAAAAGGAGAAATATTTTTTAAATAGAGCCATGGAGCATTTACAGCGGTAAAGAGAGTTGTATGTAGTGCACTAGATTCTGATAGTTCAGGCTTTTCATTGGTTGAAACTTTGCTCAGGTCCTGCTGTGAATCAGTAATAAAAAGCACTACAGGAGTTTTAAATATAGCTTTACAGACTTTGCAAACAGGCACGCCAACCTTCACCATAAATATTATGATGAGCAGTAAATAACCCGGATACCTGTAAATATTTTTTATGCTCATAGCTGCATTTTGCCATAAAACAAAATAGTTTAATACTATATCTATAATTGTTTTATAAGGCTAAATACGATAAAAGACATAGAGAGGTTTTTATGAGAAGAGAAGTAAGAAGGATGTATGTTCTGTTTTAATCACTGCTTTTGAAGTGTATTTTTAATAATAGTAAATCATCATTGTTCCGCAATATCGCCTCAACCATCTAGTTTCGTTCCAACTAATGATTTCCTAACTTCGTAGCACACAAATCAAAAGTAATAACAGGCTCAATTGGTTTTTTGTATCCACAGATCAATTGAATTATTTTATATAGTCCTTGCACTTTTACTAAATGCTTTAAAAGCAAGCAGCCGATTATGGAACCATACGTATTGATCTTATTAATTATTATTTGTTTTATGGTAAGCCTCTTTGGCTCCGTTGTTGGTTTTGGCGGTGGTATTTTTATGGTGCCAATTTTAATAACCGCTTTTCATTTTAACCTGGCCACTGCTGTTGGTGCCGTCATGATCTCCCTCATCCCTTCTTCTTTACTTTCTACCTACCTCAACCGCAAAAGCGGAAATGTAGATTTCAAAATGGGAATACTTTTAGAAATACCCACCATGATAGGTGTAGTAATTGGTAGCTTATTACTTTCTTATATTTCTGCAAAGCGCCTGGAACTTTTATTTGCAACAATGGTTTTTTTATTGGGGTTATCATTTTTCATAAAATTCAAAAAAACAGAAAACACACAGGGCGGTTTATTTTATAAAATGAATAAATTAAAACCACGCTTTATTATAAAAAATAAAAGTCATTTTGTAGCGTATCGTGTAAGCTTATGGATGGTGTCATTTTTTGGTTTGCTGGCAGGTTCACTTGCCGGGTTGTTTGGCATTGGCGGCGGTTTTTTAAAAACGCCCATCATGATAAAAGTTTTTAAAATGCCGGTAAAGATCGCTACTGCAACAGCATTGTTTATGATCGTTATTACCAGTACCACGGGTAGTATCAGCCATTATTTTCAGGGTAATATTGATATACAAAAAGCGTGGCCAATTATTCTTGGATTTACATTGGGCGCTCTTGCGGGTCAAAAAATAAACTTAAAGGCAAATCCTAAATTAATAGAAAATCTTATCGGTATTGGCTTGATAGTCGCAGCCGGTATTATGGTTTTTAATTTGATTTTTAATCATTAATGCAGGGGCTTTCACCCACATACAATAATCAACATTTGTCCGCTGCCCGGCTACTATCTTTTTGTATGCCCACTCACAAAACCCTGACACAAAAAGGATATCCGCCTAAGCAGCGCAGCCCATCAGCATTAGTTTGTTGATTGAACAAGCATCAGAAGTGCTATTATTTTTTTGTAAAACAATATTTAGGTAAGTTTATTAATCAAAGTGAACATCCAAGTAAATGGATTAAAAATAGATATTTCAATGATTTGTCATTATTAAAAAACAGGAAAGCGTTTTTTATAAGCAACCCTAAACTTATTAATGCTAGAATAAAGTAAAACCAAAGTTCAAGTCCAGGTCTAGCCAAGTTAGCAGGAGAATATAAATTTGCGACGATTGACAAAGAGGATACTACCAAATAGTAAACTATGTTTATTATAACTTTCTTTATTACTACATTGAGGTTGTTGGGATATTGGAATAATTTAGATAATTACTGAATTATTCCAATAAAATCTCCCCCAAATCTAAAAACAAACATCCACAATCATCAACACAAAAAAAAGCAGCACACAATCCTGTATGCTGCTTATAATTTTTACAATTAATTTATTCTTACCAGATCTGTACTCGTTTCTCCGGCGCTAAATAGTTGCTGTCGCCAGGCTGCACATTGAAAGCTTTGTAGAAAGCAGGAGTGTTCATCAATGGGCTGTTCACACGCCACATTGGTGGTGAGTGTGGATTATTATTTACCCACAGCCTCAAAAATTCATCTTTCATTTTTACACGCCATATTTTAGCAACAGAAATAAAGAAACGCTGATCCGGTGTGTAGCCGTCTATTTTAGTGGTATCATGTCCTTCCGGTGTCATTTTAAAAGCATCGTATGCAATGGCCACGCCGCCTATGTCTGCAGCATTTTCTCCTACAGTCATTGCACCTTTTATATGTACAGTATCCAGTACGGTAAATGTATTATACAGGTCAATTACCTTTTGTGTTTTTGCTTTAAACTTTGCATAGTCATCGGTCGTCCACCAGTTCTTTACGTTTCCATCTATATCAAACTGTGCACCCTGATCATCAAATGTGTGTGTTATCTCATGGCCTATTACCATGCCAATGCCACCATAGTTCATTGCATCATCTGCATTGTTATCAAAGTAAGGTGATTGTAATATTCCCGCAGGAAAAACAATTTCATTTGCCGAAGGATTGTTATAAGCAGTCACCGTAGATGGGGTAGTGAACCATTCTGTTTTATCAACAGGCTTGTTCAACTTTGCCAGTTGAAAAACATAGTTGTTGGATGAAGTAGAAAGTACATTCTCAAAATATTTATCTCTTACAATTTTCACATCGCTGTAATCTCTCCACTTATCCGGGAAGCCAATTTTTTTGGTCATTGCAGCAAGTTTCTCTTTTGATTTCTGTTTTGTGCTGTCACTCATCCAGTCCAGTTTATCCATCCTTGCATCCATTGCTTTTTGCAGATTATTCACCAAGTCTAATATGCGCTTTTTAGCATCTTCACTAAAGTATTTTTTCACATATATCTGGCCCAGAGCTTCACCCAAATTCTGATCTACCGCACTCGCCATTTTTTCGCCACGTGTTTTTTGTACTGCCTGTCCTGTTATTACTTTTTCCATTTCAAACTCGGCATCCACAAAAGGTTGGCTTAATAACCCTGCATAGTTGCTCAGCGAATATGCTTTCAGGTAAACCTTCCAATCGTTGATGGGAACTGTTTTTAAAACAGCATTTAGTTTATCGTAATAAGCAGGCTGACCAACATCAATAGAATCTGTTTTTGCACCTAACTCATTCAACATAGTCTCCCAGCCAATATTAGGTTCCCGTTGTGCAAGGGATGCGACAGTCATCTTATTATAGTTCGCATTCACGTCCCGCAGTTCTACGTTATTTCTATGAGCGCCGGCAAGTTGTTTCTCTATACCGTAAACAATATCAACATTTTTTACCGCAGCGGCAGCATCTGTTCCGGTAAGTTCAAATAAAGTAGCAACGTATTTTTTATATGCCTCCTGTATAGCCACACTCGGTGCATCCGTTTTAAAATAATAATCTCTTTCCGGTAAGCCAATACCCGTTTGGTAGGCATGTGCAATATTCATTTTGCTGTTCTTATTATCCGGGCCTACGTAAAAACCCATGATAGAATTATTTCCAGCTTTTAATTCATCAGCTACAAACTTCATTAGCGAAGGAATGCTGGTGATACCGTCAATGCCTGCCAGTATTGGTTTTACAGGCTCGTAACCTCTTTTGTTTATTGTAGCCGTATCCATACCTGATGCATAAAAATCACCGATCTTTTGTTCAATGCTTCCTGGTTTGTTATCTGCTTTTGATACACTATCCAATATACCCTGCAGGCGTATGCGCTGCGGATAGTTCATAAACATGTATGCACCAACGCCGGCTTGTGATGGCGGTATCTGCGCAGAATCATACCAGGTATGATTTACATACATAAAAAAATTATTGCCCGGCTTAATGGAAGTATCAATACCATCTATTAAACCTGTACCAGCATAACTTTTAGTAGGAGTATTTTTGCAAGCCGCCAGTGTAAGCATTGTTGCAAAAACAAAGATTGATCTTTTCATGAAGAGAAGTTTTGGAGCATTTAAGATAATTTTTTTGTAAACATTAAATTTATATTTTATCCGGAAATATTTAATAAACTGATTTCATATTTAGAACCGCCGTTAATAAAATATTCCGGTAAAGATTAAACAGATTGCCTAAACTTTACGCAGACTTTTAAAATATTATAATTAAACTATTTTGGATTTCCACGCTCAGTAACCTCATTTTTTATCCATATATACTTTAGCTTTAGAACCATACTTAGCATTAATCATTTTAAACTTTTGTTCAGCCTGCATTTCCTGATTTTGAAGATAAGTAACATTGGCCATCTGTGAATTGGATGGTGCAGCTTCCTGGTTGCTAACTGTTACATACACACCGGATATTTTTTCTCTTAATCTTTCTTCATCAGCAAATTGAGAAATCTGGGTTGTCGCCAAAAGTGTTGCCCTTAAAGTTTCAAGTTGTCCATTGTATTCAGCCAGGTATTCTTTTGCTGTTTTATCAGTAGATGTATTGACTGATTCTTTTAATCCTTTTTGGATATTATTAACGCTGTCAATAAGCAATGATAATTTTTCATGTAAATGATACAGAGCCATGGCTGTTTTGTATTGCAATTGCCGGTCGGCGAGCGTAAAATTCTTATTGGAATTATCTGCTATTAGTGTAAGCAGGGTATTATATTCTTTATCTCCTACCATCAACCTGGCGTTATAGGTGCCGGGCAAAACCATCGGGGCTGTAAAACTTCCAATATCAATTTTGGTTCCACCATTTGCTGTCTTCGGCGGTGTCATCCGCAAATTCCAATACACTTCATTGATGCCTTTTCTTTTAGTTCCGGGTATTTTTTGAAGTAATTTATTCTGGCTGTCATAAATATTCAGAGAAACATCTCCTGAATTTATCCTGTCTTTAAAATAATATTGTATCGGCGGGATAGAACTGGGATTTCCTCCAGACCATCCGCCTTGTGTATCATGTCCACCACCGCCAAAAGGGCCGTTTGTAAGTACTATAGGTGCATTTTTAAAAACATACACATCCTTTTTAGCAATTTCCGGTGTAAGGTTTCGAATGGCGCTGATATTGTCCAATATCATAATGCCCCGGCCATGTGTTGCCAGCAACAGATCATTGGTTTTAGGATTGATCTGTATGTCCCGTACCAATGCATATTCCGGTATATTGTTTTTCATCCGGAACCAATTTTTACCTCCATCCAAAGTAGTGAACAATCCCATTTCTGTTCCCAGGAAAAGCAGATTTTTGTTTACTACATCTTCTTTAATTTTATGTGCAAATCCGGTAAATTCGCTGCTGGTAAGCATTTCAAAGGATTTTCCCATATCTGTAGATTTAGCAAGATAGGTTTTCATATCACCAAACATATGGTTTTCAAAAGTTACATACAAAGCGTTTTTATCAAACTTTGATAGCTCTATGCTGCTTACCCATGCGTGCTGCGGAATACCGGCAGCTTCACAATTTTTTGCCACGTTGGTCCATTTTTTCCCACCATCAATTGTGTATTGAAGATTGCCATCATCTGTACCTACCCAAATTGTTTTTTCATCGAAGGGTGATTCTGAGACAGTAAAAATGGTACAATAATTTTCTGCTGAAGAATTATCAGCTGTGAGGCCGCCGCTTTCTTCCTGCTTCTGTTTGCTCTTATCATTTGTTGTAAGATCCGGAGAAATTCTTTGCCATTCTTTACCTTCATTTACAGACTTATATAAATATTGAGAAGCGATGTAGAGATTTTTTTTATTGGCTGCGCCAATAACGATTGGCGTATTCCAGTTATATCTTAATTTTTCTTCCCCCTCATTTTGTTTGGGTTGAATATCTACCCCCTTACCATTCGTGGTATTAACACGATTAACATTTCCTCCTTGCGATTCTGCATAAACGTAGCCGGGGTTTGCCGGGAGGGGCTGCACCCAAAAACCATCACCGCCGTTCAGGTCCGTCCAGTCTGCATTAGTCACGCCCGAAGGGGATGCCGAAGGTGCCGACCAGCTTCCATTGTCCTGCAATCCTCCCATAACATTATATGGTGTTGCATTATCAAAAGCTATATGATAAAACTGGCTCACCGGTAAATTATGAATGAAAATCCAACTGGCGCCTCTGTCAAGGCTCATGTACACTCCGCCATCTGTGCCCACGTACATTTGGTTGGTGTTGTTAGGATTTATCCAAAAGGCATGCATGTCTGCATGTAGAGCCACGCCATCAGTACTTGCACCCGCAAAAGAATGACCGCCATCGGAAGAATAAGAAAACTCATAGGCAGGCCTGTAAATACGTTTTGGATCTTTAGGGTCGACTGCGATCACACTAAAATAAAATGGTCTTGCTTCTACATTTGCTGTGGCAGTCTGTTTTTTCCAGGACTCGCCGCCATCCGCAGAAATATATAAACCAGATGCAGATGACTCTACAATGGCCAACATATTTTGTGGAGCAGAAGGAGCTAAAGCAAATGCAATTCTACCAAAGGGTTTTGCGGGCAGGCCATTATTTAGTTCTTTCCAGCTTTTACCGCCATCTGTGCTTTTCCACATACCGCTGCCATCCCCGCCGGAATTAAATGCGTAAGGATAACGCCGGAATTCCCAGGTAGATGCATAGACGACCTCCGGGTTTTCGGGGTTTACAGCCACATCTGCACATCCGGCTTTTTCATTGATATATAAAATTTTATTCCACGACTTACCTCCATCTTCCGATTTATACAAACCGCGGTTTTTGCTATCACTCCATAAAGCACCAGGGACAGCCACATAAATATTTTTTGAGTTCCTGGGATCAATTACAATTTTAGCGATGTGTTCAGTACTATCCAGGCCAATTTTTTTCCAGTTATCGCCGCCATCTGTTGTCATGTACAATCCGTTTCCTATTGATACGGTATTACGCATATTACTTTCTCCGGTACCAACAAAAACAGTAGAAGGATTTTTTTGATCAATGGCTACAGCGCCAATTGATTGACAATATTTATCGAACACCGGTTTAAGAGAAGCGCCTGCATTTGTTGTCTTCCAAACGCCGCCACCTGCTGTGCCAACATAAATTGTTTTTCCATCGGCAGCACTGCCATCAATAGCGGTTATACGTCCGCTTGTAGTGGCCGGGCCAAGCCAGCGTGCCTTCATAGTACCAAATGTAACAGAGGAAATCTGAGCAATTGAATAAACACAACTGAGCGTAAGTGCGGTAAAAATTATTATTATTTTCATTTTTATAACGAGTTTAAAAAATCAGCATAGGGTCTAAAATTGAATAGATCTGTTTCTTTTGGCTATATTAAAAAAGACCGAAAATTCCGGTCTTTCATTTATTTTGTAGAGGGGCGAAAAACAGCGGGGTCAACGGTACTATTCACCTTTACTTCAGTAATTTTTAATTCTCCAAAGGGAAGGGTGAGGGACATAGGAACAACAATACCTTCCGGTAACTTTTGATAATTATTTAGGTCAGTCTTTACATCATTCTCCTGGCCATTCGCTTTTTGCTTGGTTACATCCCGAATAATATAAAATGTGGAAAGATCAATATAAATGGTTTCTATCTTTCCACTTTTTAAAGTTTCTTTTAATTTATACGCTTCTACGCCATCAACGTCATCTTTGCCCAACAACTCAATTGTATGGCCTTTTGCAGCATAGTCTATTAGATTTCCCTGTACGTCAAGTTGGTCTTGCCCTTCTTTGAGATCATCTGCAGTTATGGGTTCCGGTACTTTTTGTCCCTGCCATGGAGAATAATTCCAGCCCGAATCGGCGGTGATTATATTATATCCGTGCATACCGCCAATGGTGATATCCTGCTTCGCTCCTTTTTTATCCACCACCGTACTTACTATAGAAACATCTGCACCCTGCACTTTAAGAGCGCCTTTCATTACCAAAGAGTTCACCTTACTCCAGGCTGCCTTTCCGCCAATGGCTTCTATATATTTATTTACTATCTGGTCGGCAGTAAGCTCCTGTGCGTAGGAAAAGCCAAACACCATTACTGCAAGGATAGTTACAAAGGTCTTTTTCATGTATTAAGTTTTTATTATTTATAATTTTTTTTGAAAGGTAATTTACAGAAATAATTCATAACAGACTCTGTCATTTTTCAGGGGTGTTTTTTAAAAATCGATTTTCATCAATCGGTAGCATAACTAAGGTTGTTTTTTTTCGGGATAAGTACAGTGCAAAAAGGAAAAAATGTATTATGCCGGACAGCATCAGGAGGTTTTTGTTTTTTGCAAAATCATTTTTAAGCGGGGGTATTATTTTCAGCAAAATTAGCTGGAATGTCACAGCCTAAACTTTGCAGAATGCATATTCTTACACCAGTATAGTTAGTCCACAGCACCACTCTTGGGGAATTAGATACGCATTTTATTAATGGCAAGTGCCCAATACTGTTTATTTAACCACTTATTAAGTGTTTAAATATTTTGGCGCATTTTTTATAATACTATGTTGATTGTCTGTAACAATTTTATTTAACAGCAACATTTTAACCTTAAAAAAAATAGTATGAAAAAATTATTCAAAAAGCAAACGTACATTTCTTTTTTTCTTTTCGCCATGTTGGGCCTTACTTCACTGGTTTCATTTGCGCAGGATAGCGCTGCCAGCACCACCACTACTGCAACTAATACCAGTAGTTCTGAAACTTCCTTTGTAATGCCTATGTGGGGATGGGTTGCAATTGGTATTGTAGCATTGATAATAATTATTGCATTGTTGTCCAAAAATAGTAACAGTAGCACCCGGACAGATAGGGTGACTGTTACAAAAACAACAGACACAAACGTATAAATCCCTCAACACTTCGTTATAAAAATAAAGGTTGCCCATAGGGCAGCCTTTATTTTTATAGGATATTTAAAACATTTATAATTACCTCTGCGTCTAAAAACATTTATAAAAAAATAATATAATTATACAACTTTATCCTAAGGAGAATAAAATATTCCCCAAAAATATCTCAGGTACATGAAACCAATTTTTATTCTATGCCGGGATTATATGAAAATTGAAATGGCTTAATATTTGTTAAGATTATGTGAAAGCATTTTAAAAACTCTAAAACAAAAAGCATGAGAAATTTTTTCCGCAACGGTTCATTAGCTATTCTAGTTATCTTTTTATTTGCAGGCATTGCCAATGCAGCAAGTATTATTGACGCACCACATAAAGTTTCTGATGTGTATCATTGGCATATAACACCAGCACCCCATATCGTTATTCCCTATGCGCCAGTTGGGCCGGTAGTGGATGCGCCGGCAGCATCAGTTGCTGATGCATTAAAAGAATTTAAGCACATTAGTAAGAGCGAAAGAAAAGACCGGATAAAAGAAGCAAAAGCACAGTTAAAAGAATTTAAAAAGCAAAAATATTCTAGCTCAGAAGGCAGTACAAACCAGGTTTTGTTGGTGATATTGGCCATTCTGTTACCACCACTTGCTGTGTACCTACATGAGGGTGAGATCAACAGTAAATTCTGGATAGACCTTTTACTTACATTATTATTTTTCTTACCAGGTGTTATTTATGCACTAGTAGTAGTTCTTGGTAAAGCTTAATTACTAAAAATATTTTTATGATCCCCTGTATTTTACAGGGGATTTTTTGTACCGTTATTTTTGTCAGCAAATATCTTTGATAAACTGTCAGGGGCTTTCACCCGCATACAATAATCAGCATTGGTCCGCCGCCCGGCTACTACCTTTTTGTAAGCCACGCACAAAAATGCCCCGACACAAAAAGGGTATCCGCCTAAGCAGCGCAGCCCTTCAGCAGCAGAGCCTTGATGGAACAAGCATCCGAAGTATTATACTTTTCTGTAATTACCTTTAGCAGGGGCGTTGATTGTAGTTAAGGTCTCGGGGTTAGAGTGAGACATTACAGAAAGAAACAACCGTAAATCTGATTATACAAGACGGGTTGTTTCTAAGTAATACTGTATTATCGAAGCAGTTATCTTTCACTAATTACTTACTTCACAAGTTTCACATTAATAGCATTAGATCCCCGTGGCCCCATTTCAACTTCAAAACTCACTTTATTATTTTCTGCAACCGTTTCCTCCAATGCATTGATATGTACAAATACACTTTCCTGTGTTTGCAGGTCTTTTATAAAACCAAAACCTTTATCGTGATTAAAAAAAGTAATGATACCACTTCTGGTGATTTCACCATCACCTGTTGGTTCGTATTTGGGTACACCAATCTCTATATCTTCCGCATTGATGATGATCTTTTTTCTCGGATCAGGCGGTGTAGATGACAAGTTGCCGTTCTCGTCCAGGTAGGCGAACATGCTTTCCGGAGTTCCACCATTCTCTATATTATCCTTACGCTCTTGCTTTTTCTCTGCTTTGTCTTGTTTCTGTTTCTTCTTTTTCTTTTCTCTTTCTTTTTTATTCCATGTTTCTGCCATTGTATTAATGCCTTTTTATGTGTTGATAAATGATTGTATTATACCTGAGAAAAAGAGTTGCTATTTTCATCAGATTCGTGCAAAGATAAACCGATAAAAGATTCAATGAGCATATGATTTGTTTACAAAATATACAGCATAACCTGCCTGCCTTGTGGACTGCTGATTTTGCCCTATACTAACACCGCTTGGTGCTTCTTGCGAATTAAGTACATTAGCTGTACGTTAGCTGTAATTAACCGTCTTCAAACATTCACCCATTTAATATGAAGAATAATTTTTCAACTATTGTTAACTCCTTAAAAAAAATACTTGATCTTTTTGATGAGGAATCAATTATAAAAAAAACAGGCCTACTCAAAGCATTAGCTGCAATGCCTTTGCCTGGGGGAGACCAAACGTTGCATTATCATGACCTGCTATTGTTTATGTGTGCTTATCCCACCAGCCCACCATCAAAGGTGCTGGCTGAAAAAGAATTGAAACGCATTGCAGCATATGGTAAGCAATACCAAGACAGCAAAAAAGCACTTATAGAAAATGAGGGTTTACCTTTTGCAAATATCATTACCCGTTTTTCTCCTGATTTTTTAAGTTGGCTGCTTATTCAGAAAGATTTAAAGGTAGAGTTTGACTCTTTTTATAATGCGTCTTTATCGCTCAATAATATTCTGAACATCACTTTACCAGCAGTATTAAAAGCAGAAACAACAGCAGGTTTATCAAATGAAGATCTGTTGGAAGTATTCAACATAAAACCTGCCGAATACGCTCCTTTTCTACTTGGGCAATTGAGGGCACTCGATGACCGGCCATTATTAAAAGAGCTTTTTATGGAACGCATGGACCTTTATGTAAAACTGGTTCCCAAAAACAGCCGGTTTTCCCGGGCCTTCAACCGCATCCCCGTAAAGCAGCTTTATTATCACCAGGACATTTTAAAGAAATTTGATCCTGAACTGTTATTCAATGAACCTTTGCCACCGGCAATAATTCCTTCCACTACAGAAAGAGAACAATATCTTAAGGTGATCAAAAATGCCATGGCATTAACGGTCAGAGAAATTGATCCGGCCACTTTTTTAAAGGTTGAAACAATGCGTCTTTATAACGTAGGTAGGGGATTAGTCCTTTCAGTTTACTCAATGATTCCGGAAAGGCAATTGCCATTGGAAACCTTTCTTGGTTTTACTTTTTTAAAAAATGGAATTCCTGCTTCTTATGGCGGAGTGTGGACTTTTGGTCATCGGGCAAAAATTGGCTTAAATATTTTCGATCCATTCAGAGGTGGCGAATCGGGTTATTTGTTATCACAGTTAATGAATGTTTTTAAACAAAATTTCGGGATCAATTATTTTGAAATAGAACCTTCCCAGTTTGGATTGGATAATCCCGATGGGATCAGCAGCGGTGCATTTTGGTTTTATTACAAATATGGATTTAGATCCGTTGACCCGAAATTAAAAGCATTGGCAGAAAAGGAGCATCATAAAATAAAGACGGAGAAAAAATATCGCAGCACAGCTGAAACGCTGCTGCGTTTTACAGAAAGTAATATTGCTGTTTCTTTGGTTGGAAAAATTCCTTTGAATGTGCAGATCATCACAAGTAAAATTTTATCAGTGCTGAAAAGATCGTGGCAAAACAATTATAGTATAGCCAAGGCAAATGCTGTCAATAATTTTTGTAATAAAGTACAGATTGATGTGACTGCATTATCTGCTGTGCAAAAAAATGTGTTAGAAGAAATTTCTTTATGGGCCTTAGCAATGAATATCCGGAAGCCGAAACAATTACAATTGATGAAAAAGATGGTTTTTGAAAAAACAAAAGATGATTATGCTTATCAGCAGTTACTGGTTGATTTTTTCGATGAGTAGACTATAGGTCATTCTTCATCCGGAAAGTATTCCAGTCTACGCCTATTCTAAATGTTTGATAAATACGGCCCGTCTTTAAAGTGCCGCCATAGTGGTTTGTGGCAGAATGAAAAATACCTGAAGGGTAGGCCACCATTCGGTTATACCGATAACCTATCCGGTCTATTTCAATCCATTTACTGCGGTCCTGGCTTTCCTCTTCCAATTGATATTTGAGATCTGTAAAATTCATTTTTAGCCTGCGTGCTGCAGCCGGAGTAACCGGGTCAATAATCCCCGTTTGTTTATGCATCCACAAAGATGTTCCACAATCCAGCGGTATGCCCGGGGTAAGATAAATTACAATCGTAATATCATTATAAGGTTCATCAGAATGCACGCCTGGCAGTTCCTTTTTTTTGCCCTTTGACAATCCCTGGTAAAAAACACCATTTTCTTCCAGCGGGTCTGTATCCCAACGGGTAATTTTTATGCCCAGTAATTTTTCCAATTTTGCTTTTATCCCTTTTTGATGATAGACTGCTTTGCTTCGGAAACCCGTTACATGCTCCGGCTCATAAAAACTGGATCGCAATGCCGTTTTATAAACTTCCTCCGGGTGACTATAAAAATTGTCTTTTACAATTAGAAAACGTGGGTATAATAATTTATCCATTTGATATTAATTGAGTATTTACATTTTTCACAAACTTATCGGTGATTTTTATTCCGGCAAACAATGCAATTTAGCCCAAAACAATTTTCGAAATGATGATCTTTATCAGCTCAACTTTCTGAGTAAGGTGAAGATAGGAAGCCTCAATTTATGTGAATCGCTAACTCAGTACTATTCTAATTTTTTTTAAAATGTTAGAGCTGGCCGCTTCATTTTGTAACAGCAATACTGAACACAGATATGCAGGGTCCTTTACGCCCTGCATATCTGCGCCAGTAGATGGCTAAAGTATTTTGATTTTTAAATTACCTGTATAATCTATTTGATGAGGATTGACCGATCGAATGTTTCATGAACAGCAACCGGCAGGTAAATTACTTTACTGATCCCACCATAAATGTTGTGTTACATCAGTTACTACAGGAGTATTTTTGCTATTTCTTCCTGTTTCCACGGTTGGATAAACCAGCCTTCTGACAAATGTAGAAGTGACTACATTTAACGGTAATTGAAATGACTTGTATTGGTAATCATATCTTCTGGCATCGTCCCAGGTTACAGGCGATAAAAATAACGCTTTGTACTTCTCTTTAAAAATTAACGCCAGTGTAATATTGGCGGAGCCAACGGATACAGAAGGATCGTTTATGTAAGTATCACGGTCTGAAGCTGCAACACCCATTTTATTCATATTGGCGGCAATGCCTGCAAGGTAAGCTGTGTATGCCTTTGGCAAATTAGTGGAGCGAAAGGCAACCTCTGCTTCAATAAATTTCATCTCTTCAAAACTGGCGATGAACAAAGGCGAACTTGTGCTGGAGTAGTACCCGGTTAGACTGATATAAGATTCTTCTTTGCTGGTTCCGTTACCAACCCTGTCGCCACCATTGCGGGTGCCACGGTAGTCGCCAAATTTTGTAAGGCTTGCAGTTAAAGGAAGACGTGGATCAAATATACCATACGTCGTTCCGTTCATTGCATTTATATAATTGGTAGAGAGCCATCCATCCAGGTTTAGCGACGCATTGTTAACTGCTTCCTGGTTCCATGGATTACGTACATCAAAAGTTGTGATATAGGCATCGTCGGATGTGCTTGTGTATGCGGCAGCTAATTCTGTAGAGATAGCAGCTGCGCTGTATTTCGTAGTCTTACTCAATTGGTTTAGCAATCTTGCCTTTAAAGCATGTGCTGTTTTTATCCATGCGGTGACGCTTCCATGATGAATGAGGTCAGCGTCGGCATTAATATCAATGCTGACCTGTGTGCTGCTAAGTAGTGAAATGCCACCATCGAGTAAGGTAATGCAACTATTGTAAATGGCCGTTGCATCATCGTAGGTAGGCGTAAGCGTCGTGCCTTTAAATGCATCCGAGAATGGTGCAGCACCCCACATATTTTGTACCAGCGAAAGGTTCATAGCCATCATTATTTTACCAATACCCTGGTATTTCAAAGCGCCTTGTTCTGCAGCTAAAGCCTGCAGGTCATCAATGTCGGTCATGGTAGAGTACAGGTTTGTCCACGTGCCGCTTGCATCTATCGGCTCATAAGTATCGGTTGCACCTGCCAGACTGGTATTGGCAAGATATTGCACATAGTAGGAGGTAATGTCTGCCACACGAAATACATTTAAGCCAGTACTTTGGGTAACACCGATCAGCAGTCCGTTTATGGGCGGCTTCGTTGCACTGTTTGGGTTTTGGTTTACATCCAGGTATTTCTTACACGAAGATGCAAGACCCACAATAAAAAATATAAATAAATATCTTATGATTATTTTCATGATAGTAGAATTTAAAAGTTAAGATTAACGCTTATCAAATAGCTTCTTAAAGCAGGATAGGTAAAACCTGCAAATGCATCTGAATTGCTGCCTGAACTGCTGCTGCTGGATTCAGGGTCATAACCGGTATACTTGGTTATCAGGAAAAGATTGTTGCCGGTAAGTGTTACAGTAGCGCCTTTAAAAACGTTGCTTTTCTTCAAAGGAACGTTATAACTTAAGCTAAGATTTCTTAATCTTACCCATGATGCGTCTTCAACGAAATTGGTAGAAATACCTCTGTACACCGCTCTGTAAAATCCGGCACTGCCATAGTTTACAGCATCGGGCCCGGTTCCCTGTCCTAACCATACGGCTTTTGTATTTGCTGTTCCATCGGCAAGAACGCCGTCAAATACTTTTATATCGTTCCTGTTTTCAGTGTATTTCGCAATACCAAAGGCTGCCATAAAGTTGCCCAGCTGATTGTACTTATCCTGTCCCTGTTGTGTATCCCATAAAAAAGAAAGGGAGAAGCTTTTATAACTAAATGTGTTGGTAATTCCGGCAATCCACTTGGGCTGAGAGTTTCCCAGCAACCGTTGTGCACCATCCTTGATTGGGAAACCGTTGGCACCAATTAATAATGGCAGATTGTTGTCCAAAGTTACGCCATCATCTGGTTTGTTACCATAGTATCTTTTGTAAGAAGTACCATAGAGATTACCTACTGCATACCCTGGTACATATTTTAAAGAAACGGTAGAACCTGCGTAACCAAATTGAGAACCTACAACAATTTCTTCTAAACCCTCGTTGAGCGACAATACCCGGTTTTTATTTGCAGAAAAATTTAAATTAACATCCCACCGGAAGTCCTTTGTGCGAACGGGATTTGCTGTTAATGACAGCTCAATACCTTTGTTTTCAATTTCGCCGGCGTTGATAATAAAACTGGTGAAACCAGTAGTAGGCGAAACAGCCACCGGAAGAATCTGATCACGACTATTCAGTTTATACCAACTAAAATCCAGTCCCAGCCTGTTGTTTAAGAAGCGGAGCTCAGTTCCCAACTCCAGTGTGCTTGTACGTTCAGGCTTTAGCGTTGCAATTCCCTTGTCATCGTTTCTTGTCCAAGCCACCTGGTTGCTGGATGTAATTACGCTGGAGCCATAATACACATTGGTTTGATATGGATCCGTATCCTTGCCAACTGCTGCAAGTGATGCCCGCAGCTTCAGATAATTTAGCCAGGATGGTGTTTTCAGCATATCCGAAACCACATAGGATAAACTCACCGAAGGATAGAAGAAGGAATTATTAGGCGCAGCCAGGGTTGATGTCCATTCTTTACGCCCGGTTACATCCAAAAATAAATAGTTATTATAACTCATGGTAAAATCTCCATAAGTACTTACAATTCTGTAAAGGCTTTGGTACTGATCTGTTGTTCTCACTTTTGCGTTATTGAGAGTCAATAGATCTGGAACATCCAATTCTGAACCGCCGGAAAACAATCGGCTGTATTTAATATCACGGCTTTCGGTACCAACTCTAAGCGTAGTATTGAACTTGTCGGTCCAGTCTTTTTTAAATGTCAGTAACAAAATAGAATTCAGTACCCGGTTATCTATGCGGTATTCATTTACAAAGCCAAGTCCATTATCCTCATGATCAATTTCGCCCACTAAACCCAACGGGCCAGGAGCAGCATGGCGCCTGAAGTCTGCATAATAATCCATCCCGATCTTATAGTCTATATCAAGAAATTTAAACGGTGATAAAGTAACTGCCACATCGCCAATTACACGGTTTACATTGTCTTTGTATTGATTGCTGTAGGTGCCATAGATCGGATTATTGTTTCCCGGTAAATATGTTATCATGGTGCCATCAGGCTTAATATAATCCTTTACGTTCCATCTTGGCGACCAGTAAGTAAGGCTTTCATTATAGCGGTCAGCATTTACACGTCTGCCGCCTGAGTTAATGAAATATACTGACGGTTTTATTTTTAGCAGGCTGCCAAATTTAAATTGCCCGCCAACTTTAGCTGAAATGTTTTTGTAATCAGAAAATGGAATAGCTCCGTTTTGTTTGAAGTAGGAAAAGGATGAGGTTAACAAAGCATTTTCGCTACCTCCGCTTAGGTTAATACTGTTTCTTACCTGGTTTCCATGTTGGAAGCCCTGTGCATATTGATTATATAATTGTGCAGGGTGAGTAGGGTCTGATGCCCTGGCTACCTGCACCGTTGGGCCCCAACTTG
Source organism: Ferruginibacter sp. (assembly GCA_039918155.1). Lineage (GTDB taxonomy): Bacteria > Bacteroidota > Bacteroidia > Chitinophagales > Chitinophagaceae > Ferruginibacter. The sequence continues at coordinate 11,072 of JBDSIB010000030.1, read as the reverse complement.
GCCAAAAGCTTGTTGAATCGTACACGCCACCAAATCCCTGTGAATATTTCATTTGTACCTCCGGAAATTTATTTACTTCATCAACACCATAAGTAGAAGTAAAATTGATTTGCATTTTACCTGCCTTTGCAGATTTTGTAGTGATCAATACTACCCCGTTTGAGCCCGCTTGTCCGTATAATGCCGTAGCAGCACCGCCTCTTAATATAGAAACGTTTTCAACATCATCAGGATTAATATCTGAAGCCCTGTTAGAAAGACCCCTTATATCCCCCGCATCATCAACTGTGTTGGTACTGTTATCAATCACAATACCGTCTATTACAAAAAGAGGTTGGTTATTACGTCCGCCAGACAAAGATTTAATACCACGAATAATAATGCGTGAACCCTGGCCAGGTGCACCACCGCCACTATTGATCTGCACACCTGCTACTTTTCCCTGCAGTGCATTTACAAGATTTGATTGTTTACTCGCTGTCAGTGCATCGCCGCTCACCTCTTGCGATGAATATCCAAGCGCTCTCTTTTCCCGCTTTATGCCAAGTGCCGTTACAACTACTTCAGACAAATCGCCGGTATTTTCCAGAGCTACCTTATAATCAGCCAGACTGGTTACAGCTATTTCTTTGGGCCTGTAATTAACGGATGAAATAACAAGCCTGGGGCTTTTACCGGTAACGGTGATGCTAAATGCGCCATCTTCATTGGCGGTGGTGCTGTTCCTTGTATTTTTTTCTGTGACTGTAGCTAAAGGAACCGGTTCTCCTTTTGTGTTAGTAATGGTGCCACTGATTTGCCTGCTTTGGCTAAACACAAAAGTGGGAATCGAAAAAAATAACCATAGTAAGATTGGGATTCTTCTCATGAGCAGTTGTTTTATGTTAAAAAATAATGGACGAATAAACTTTATGTCTAAGCTACTTTAGAATTTAATGTACGAACTCCCAAAAAGCGACGCTGCAAAATACACGACAAAATATGCAGATCTAAGTATTTAAAAATAACCTTTTATAAAAAACAGAAGGTTGAGCTTGTAAAAAACAATATTAGTAAAAGGCTAATAATAAAACTTTAAGTACCTATAGTAAATATAGGATATTAAATAAACAAATTAAAATGATTTGTATAAGGTGATTATTTCTGTTTGTCTAAAGGTGCAGATGCATTTTTTAGCAGCCTGATGAAGTGATTTTATTTCATCATTTTACTCCCGATTTTTTGGAACTTCAAACGATAAGACATTTTTTCTAATTTTATTTTCTAAACTTTCTTTATTTAGAAATGTAAAGGTTTTAGAAATATCAACTGATTCTTTATTTAGCAGTTTAAAAGAAAGTGGTTTGCCTGTAACAGTACCTGATTTTTGAAATTCTCTATTATAATATTTGTTTGAAAGGCAGAAGTTTAAATAGGCCTTTAGATGTGCACCTGAATCGGATAAGGCAATTATTTGTAGTGGTTTGTTTTCCTTCGGAGACGTACTATTTATACTGGTATGCATAGCTGTCTCTATATAGCTATATTCTTTCTGATCGTTAACTGCACAGGAAGATAAAAAGAAAAGTAAAAAAATAAATATTTTCACAATCAGGTGATTTTTTCAAATAAAATTAAAAATTACATAACTATATCTGGATAGTTTTAAAATTTAGACTGACTCCGTTTATCCCTGCTATCCATTTAAAAAAAATACTATTTCTATTCAGCACTTTAGTTTTATGGAGTTCGTGCTTTGAGCATCGATGTAGTTTAGTAAATTAAATAAAACCTTATGTTCGGCCACAGTCGGATTTGCAATTTATATAATAAAGATTCAATCTTTCAACAACTCGTGGCAGGCCGTTTAAAATACTACCAATACAAATAACCAGAAGTTATTAGGGCTATGCATTGAAAGGGACGGAAGGCATCCGGAGACATAAGCCGCAGTAAAGAATACTCAGGAATAATTTTAATGTATAAGCCTGTTCCCTTAGCGTCAGGTAGAAGATATCAATCATTGCCGGAAAAAATTAATCTAAAGAAAATATGATCCAAAAAATGATGATGAAATTTATCCTTTCTCTTTTATGGAAAAATACATTCCTGCGCTAAAAATAAGCGTTATTAAACCTGCGAAGTAGGGTATAAAATTAGTCATTACGAGGCGTTTTTAAAAGCTTTAAAAAAATAGCGAAGCCAAGTATAGAAGGAACCCATAAGCCAATGAAAAGAGCGCCTAGTTTATCGCCATTAAACCAAATAACTTCCGAAACGATAAGGGAAAGGAATGCTGCTGCAAGAAGCAGAATATCAGAAACAGTGAATTTTTTGAACATGCGGTTTATTTATTTTGATACATTATTAGTATAGGGTATCTACAACAAATATTTTCCGCTTTAGTTTAAAAATTCTTTTTAATTATACTGTTCCTTTATTTTTTAAGAGGCAGCTTCAATATTATCAAATCAAATTCAGTCATTTCGTTTGGGAAAAAGACTGAATGGAAGAGAAATATTTTTGGAGATATAAGGCACCGTGGAGAATAAGCTTTTTTATTTTGGTTCACCTAAAACACTACAAATACCTGGAGTGTTATTGCAATTATTAGACACAATATCCAACCCAGAAACCATGTAATAGATAAACCTGTTTTCTTTACAGCCCTGTAGTACATGGCTATCATTACGAGCACACTTAAGCCAATGGATAAAATAAATTGCGAAAAGCCCCCAAGCGGCAGTGGTAAAAAATTAAAAATATAATATACAAATAAGATGACGGAACCTATGAAACAAACGAAAGCAATGCGACGGATAAAAACCCATTTTAATTCTTTTAGAAAAATAAAAGCTGCTACAATTTGTATCAACCATTTCACAGCTGCTATACTGCCGGAAAGTATCATGGCATTCTCACTGCTGTAGAGCCAGAATTTATTAGCAATAAAAATACCCGTGATGACGGTGGCAAGCAGAAAGTAGACGAGTGATAAAAGGATGTTTTTATTTTGTGCTGTCATATTATTTAAAGAATATAAAAAACTATTTTATTCATTTGAAAACAATAACCACGGCAACGCAATTATTCTTTTCATAAAAAATATTGAAGTGCATTTTATTACAGTTTAAAAGAGCTGCGAAAACTATCTTGCATAAACTCCATTTGGAGAAACAACCGATGCAGGTCCGCCGGTAATACCAACTGGTGGTACAATTATATTTACAGCCTCTCCATTAACTTTTAAAGTCACCGTCTTTGCATGTATCTCTACACCTTGCTGATGAAAAGGAGGCATAGCAGAAGGCTCCCTGTTTATTAAATACGGTTCACTAAAATCGCTCATCTCCACTTCAAAAGTATAACCGCCAACAGTGCACTTGCTAATCGCTTTATCTTTCGTAATTGAAATATCGAAAGTAGCAGTTAAAACCGGGGCCTGTTCAAACGGCGTACCTGCAAAAATATTAGGTCCAAAATATTTACCAACTTCTTCATTGGTGCTCACAAAGCCCATTACTAACGGATTTGCATTTGGATCTGGCTGATATAAAACCATACCGCTGGCTGCAGCTCCAACCGGCGTGTTAACCATGCGGCCCAGGTGCACGATCACATTAGGCATTTGCAGATCCGGAGAAGTAACTGCTGTTAAGTCTATACCGCCTTCCCAACTCATCCATTTTGAAACGTTTGTCATAAAAATTATTTTAGTTTGGTTACATTAAAATGCTAAACATAAAGGTATCATGTTGTGCACCCAACGGTAATACCCTGTCATGGGTATTTTATAAACCACAACCGGTTTTGAAAATAGCTTTTATAAATTTTTTGATGGAGAGTATCAGGCGCTTTCAACCGCATACAACATTCAGCATTTGTCCGCCGCCCGGCTACTAGCTGCCTGCCGGTAGGCAGGTCTTTTTGTAAGCCGCCCGCAAAAACCCCTGACACAAAAAGGATATCCGCATAAGCGACGCAGCCCGTCAGCAGTAGGATGTTGATTGGACAAGCATTCGAAGTACTATTATTTTTTGTAGGATTATAATGCTTAGGCTAAAGAATTGACTGGAAAGTTTATGTGGACAAGAGTCTTTAACCAGAGTTTCAAAATCACTTTTTCCATTCCATGATTATAAAAGATTCAACTGTAGAGTCTTTTGTCAATTTTAATTGTAAAGTTTTTGTATAAACAGGATCAATGTCAGAGCCATAGTTTGTCTCAATATCGTAATAAACGATATCTTTTTCTTTACCACTATAATTTTCAGGTTCCCCAATTAAATTTATTAATTCATTGTATGTAAGACCAGTGAGTTTATAATTACTGGTCAAATCATTCAGCATATATTTTCTGTGTGGGTAAATTTCCAAATCACCTTGTTCTTCCCATTTTGCTTTTTCAAATTTTTGATCGTTGCTGCAAGATGTAAGGGCTATCACTAGTAAAGGTATTATAAACGCTTTCATAATTTTAATGCTCTTCTGTTGTTTGTTTCAATGTACAGCTTAGCTATTGCCAATGATAGCCGCAGTTATACCATTTTTTATATTTTTAGAAAGGAGTACATTGCAATTACTTTTTGTTGTCATATCTGGCAGGATACCATAAACAACAATAGAAATAATTTACCTACAGCATTTAAATTTTTACGGGTCATAATAAGCCTGTTAAAAATGAGGCTTTAAAAGTACTCCCTTTTTTTAAGCATTCTTAAAAACCGACTCCGCCAGGGAAATCATATCCACTTTTGGAAAATGGTTCCGGTTCACTTTTATTTTCCACTTCATACGATCCCGGTGTGCGCTTCGTCAGGGCCTTCAATATTAATATCCAGATAAAAGGAATTACCCAGATCATCACCAAATGAAATGTTCTTATTCCTTTAGAGAAAAGTATATTTTGTCTCAAAACTTTAAAATAACGAATCGTAAAAATTAAATAGCAAATAAATATTCCTGATAATATTATGCTTCGTATTAAAATAATTTTTGTCACAGGATTAAATTATTGATTAGAGGCTACTGTTTTTTTCATTTAGAAAAAATCCAAAATTGCTTTTTAGTCTATTTCTCAAATTTAAAATAAACAATTCAAAACTCACTTATAGAAACGCAGGTCAAAAATCCCTGGAATGCTTTATTATCCACCAGCCTTTATTTGCAAATAGTAATCTTCTATATTTTGTAATATTTCTTCATTAGTTCCATCTATAAAATATAAAGAGATAAAAAATGGAGTGGAAGACAGGAATGATATAATTCGGTAAAATGGCCTTAATAAGAAATACTTATGCTTAATAAATTCTTCTTTATTTAAGAGAAGTATCCGTATATGAAAGAACTCCACACCTTTAATAAATCCTGTTTTCCTAATACCAATTACATTGTCCCAGGTAGTGTTTTGAAATCCTATAAAGTCATAGGTTCCCTTTTCATTTAATTCAAGAGCTGTTTTCCCTTTGATCATTGGAATAAAGAACCAAACTAATTTCCTACTGATACAAAACCCAACCACTTGTCCCCTCAACTACCACTTCTCCATTCAATTTTTTTATTCCCTTTTCATTGATGCTGTTCTTATCGGCAACCAACATCCATTCACCCGGTGGAAGTGTCATTTTTTTTGCAACAGTATCTCCATTTAATAATACTAAAATATTTTTCCATTTATCTCCATTGGCATTACCGGTAAGTTGATAAGCAATAAAAAGTGGATCATTTGTTTCTGTAAATTTTAAATGCTGCTGTATCATTTTTGTGGTCGGCATACGAAATGCGGGATGCGCTTTACGCAAAGCAATCAAGCCTTTGTAATAATCAAATATCGGTGCGTAGGGTGTTTTCCTGCTCCAGTCAATTTCGTTTATGCTGTCGGGAGATTTGTAAGAATTTCCTATGCCTTGTTTTGTACGCAATAACTCTGCACCGCCATGTATAAAAGGTACGCCTTGCGAAGTGAAAACTGCAAACTGGCAAAGCTTATCCATATTTTCCAGGCTTGTTTCATCCGCAGTAGGGTTACCAATTTTTAACCGGTCATATAAAGTATTATCATCATGACAGCTCACATAGTTTATACTTTGCGATGGTTCATTTGCCCATGGCACTTTTGAATAATTCACTTTGGTATAATCAATCTGCGGGTGTTGTGTTGCAGCAACAATTCCAAACTTCACACTCTCTGCATTTCCTGCAGTTCCGCTTGCAAAGCCGGTCTTGTTTACATCGCTGAAAGGCCCATGCAATGCATCTCTGATGTCATCACTAAAAGCTGCAATATTTTTTAATTCATAAGTATTTTTTTTCACCGCACGCAGGTCTTCCGGCAACGGACTTGCACCAGCCGTCCAGCCTTCACCATAAATAAAAATGGTCGGATCTATTTTATGCAACGTATCACTGATCGCATTCATCGTCTCAATATCATGCACACCCATCAGGTCAAAACGAAAACCATCCAGGTGATATTCCCTCGCCCAATAAGCCACCGAAGCGATCATAAATTTCCGCATCATTGGTTTTTCCGAAGCAGTTTCATTTCCGCAGCCGGTTGCATCGGAGTAAGTGCCATCTTCCTTCATGCGATAATAATAGTCCGGCACAAATTGATTGAAAGCACTTTCACGATTGGCTGTATGATTATACACCACATCCAATATCACTCTTATGCCATTTGCATGTAACGCCTGCACCATCGTCTTAAATTCTTTTATTCTTACTTGTCCCCGATAAGGATCGGTGGAATAGCTTCCTTCCGGCACATTATAATTTAAGGGGTCGTAACCCCAGTTGTAGCTGGCATCCGGGTTTGTTTCATCTACAGAATTAAAATCGAAAGAGGGGAGTAAATGAACATGTGTTACACCCAACTCTTTTAAATGATCCAGCCCTGTTTTTTCTCCTTCCGGGCTTTTGGTACCGGTTTCTGCCAGACCAATAAATTTTCCTTTATTTTTTATACCGCTGTTTTCGCTGATAGAAATATCCCTTACATGTGTTTCATAAAGTACGATGTCAGTAAAGTTTTTCAGCGCCGGTTTTTTATCGCTTGCCCAACCGGCCGGGTTGGTTTCCGCAAGGTATACTACCATACCTCTTTTCCCGTTTATCCCAACAGCTTTTGCATAAATATCCGGCGTTTCATTCAGCCATTTACCCTGCCGCTGCACCTGGAAAGTATAGTAAATATTTTTCAGATCTTTTTTTACCAGCAATTGCCACACACCTTTTTTTTGTGGCAGCATATTTTGTGAACTGTAAGCCTCGCCGCCATCTCCGGCTTTGTATAATCTTACAACTATTGCATTAGCACCCGGCGCCCAGACTTTAAAAATTGTTTTTGCTTTGGCATAGTGTACACCAAGATCGTTTCCGGTATAAGCCGGGTAAGCATCTTTTTTATTCTGAGAAAAACTAAACACCGGCAGTAAAATTAAAATGATGAATTTCATAATTAAAGATAACAAGTTGCCGTCATTTGTTGCCCCGTCCTTTAGGGCGGCGATAATAAGTTAGCAATAAAAGATCCGGGCTTTAGCCCTATGGAAGCATAAAATAATTGCTGCTTATAAGTAAAATATTTGGCGTTTTCACCCGCATACAATAATCAGCATTTGTCCGCCGCCCGGCTACTACCTTTTTGTAAGCCTCCCACACAAAATCCCGACACAAAAAGGGTATCCGCCTAAGCGGCGCAGCCCGTCAGCAGCAGAGCGTTGTTGAACAGGCATTCGAAGTGCTATTGTTTTTTTGTAGGATTATTTCAGGGGAGGATTTGCCGTAGCGAAATGAGTAATAAGAACCCCTTCAATCTATATTCAAGGTATTTAGATTAATTCCAAGAGGAAACTTATAAAATGCAAAAGTCTAATTTTAAAACCCACTGGCATCTGAAACGAATAATAGGAGAGCATTCCAAATAATCAATCTGTTATTTTATAAAATGCGTAAGAGTTTATGATTGTAACTTTTTAAAATGTATTTATTCTCACTGGTTTTAAAATCAGGAATGGGCGGTTACTTTGTAACTATAGAAGACCTGCTATTGTGAGAGACACATTCTTTCTGGAAGAGCTTTTCTTTGTAACCAGTGTCAGTGCCAATGAACGATTTACCCCGATGCTTTTAAATTCAGGAGGGATACGGTATTTTTTTTAAAAATAGATTCACTATTATTTCAAATCCAGAAAAGGCCTGATCTTATTTTACAATATCTCCGATTTTGCTGTAATATTTTTTTCCGCCCACACCGCTTATTTTATTATTCGTCCATTTGCCTGGCCGGCCGGTCTCCATGGTATTATTATTTGTTATGCCATTTCTTGAAGCACCTTCAATAACATTATCGAAGCAATTTACTTTTAAAGGAGCACCATCAATACCGAATTTCTGTATCAATATAGCATCATGCAACAGTGCCTTTCCGGTATTCTTTAAAACATTACCGCTGATGGTATTCAGACCGTAGCCAAACAATTCGATCCCATTGCCAGGACCATTTTCAATAAGATTATTTTTAATGGTACCCATACTGTTACTTCCAATTAGAATACCCGTTCGCTGGGCTTCAAGATTTGCTTTGCCGTAATTACGTACAATATTGTTACTTACTTCAAAGCCCTGCGCATCGCATAATTGTATCCCATCACCGGATAATTCTTCCAGAAGATTGTTTGTGATGCGGATGTTCTCAAAATGCGCTGTGTTTTTAATTGTCCGGATAGAAGTATTACCAATGTAAAAACCTTCAGAACGGCCTTTTTCTGCCGGGTTATCCATATCATGCACCCAGTTATGATGGATCCATACATTATACATTGTTCTGCCGGTATCTGGGCTGCTGAAAATCCCAACCTGCATATGTGTTAACTCTACATGTTTTACCTCATAATCAGTAGAATTGGTAGTAGTGAGGCCAAGTGGAATATAAAAACCTTTGACTGGCCCAAACACAATTCCATATTTATAAGTGGAATCCCCACTTCCATCAATAATAAAATGGCTGCAGTTATAAAAAATAGCAGCATAGTTATTAGCAATACCAATCCGGCTTCTGCCGGTCTCATTTCTAAATACGATCGGGCTGTCTGCAGTACCGTTCACATTTTCCAGGTTCCAGTAAGCATAGCTGCCTTTTAAAATAACCGTATCTCCCGGCTTTAGCTTTGGGTATTCAGGTTTATACCAACCACCATCTCCATTTTTTGGAATACTTAAACGCCGTGCCTCCGCATTAAAAGCCAGGAATGCAAGAAGAAAAAAAATCATTTTTTTCATTTCTACTTTTTATATTAGAACTTAAGGTATTCTGCTTTATCTTAAAGATACTCAAATAGTAAATTTAACGAGAAAAGTAACACAAAATAATGATCGCAATCGTTAAGCTTCAATTGTAGGAGAAAATGAATGTCTTGATATAACAAGCAAAATAGCCATTTCTCATACCTATAAGAGAGCATATCATCCAGTAAAATCTTCTATTTACTCTTTGATGCTGGTTAGCAGAAAGGTCTTTATCAATCTTTTATGATCATTGCAGAAATACTGGCAACAAGTTATTTGCCCATCAATCAATCCTGTCAATAAGATCAAAAGCCTTATTGAAGATGTTAATAAATATGGGTGTAACCCATACCGGAATACTATTAATTTTATCCTGTGGCTTGCCTTCTTTAAAATCATTAGAGTTACATTACCGGCTTTTAATACTTCACCCATACCTTCTGCCGATACTCCTGATAATCCTCCACGATAAAGTGTATTCGCTGCCGGGAGCATGATGTAACCTTTAGAATTATTTTGTTGTGAACTCTTAAAAGTAACCGCCTTTTTTGTAGGTCCCAATTGAATATAGATACCATTAAGAAGCGTTTCTTGCCCATCGTTGGAAAAGCCACCGATCTGGATGGAAATGTCTTTAGGATTTGAATAATTAAATTTCGCAAAAGTGCCGGTATGCCCACTGTCATTTAGTTCAAAGTCTCCGGCATACATGAATTTATTTTTTCCATTAAATACTTCCTGTTTAAAACCTTTCGGCTCACCATTGGTAAACATGGCTGTGAGTAAATAGCCTCCACGATTCTTGCTGGCAATACTACCATAACCATTGCCTTTGTTCATTGCTAACTTGCCAAAATAATAATGAGCATTGTCAATACTAACAGTGGCTGTGGGGTATAAATACGAAGGCACGGAATAGGTGAGGTCCTTTTCAAAAAGGCTTTTGTCTGTACCACTGGCATATTTTATTGTTGTAGACATATTGAATATTTCACTTTCCCTGTCGGAGTAAAAATTGGCCGTCTTTCCTTTGGAGAAATCATTATCATTTGTATAAGCATTGTACATAACGCTCATGGTACCATACGCCGAAAGATTATTATAGATGCCACGCTGGTCGTTTGTGAATACATTGGTCATGTTAGCTGTGGCAATACGCTCCCCATCCTCATTTACCCACATGCCTGCTCTTTTAATTTGCTCATTCCCCCTGGCTGTATAAATATCAACACCGTATTTATTAAGACTTACTTCATAATAATCAACATTTAGTTTTCCATTTACCCAATTGCCAATAAAAGCTTTTTCCAATGATGAATTATACATTACACCGTTGCCATTTATTTTCCCGTTCACAAATGAGCCGCAATAGAAACTGCCGTCAGCTAAGAGATAAATGCCATATCCGTCCGGCACTCCATTGGTTTGCTCACCGTTATAAATACCGCTCTTTAATGGCTCCACAGTTATTTTTCCTAAAGCTGCAAGGCTATGAGGCAAGCTGTTGTTTTTCGGCGACGGGTTGTACGGTTGTATTGGTATTGGCTTTTCAATTGGTATGGCAGTGGCAATTAAATCAGCAGGGATACGGATATAAAATGTTTTTTCGAGTTTGCAATCTCCGCCGATGGTTTGGTTTTCATTTGCCGGCACTTCCAGGATTGCATAGGTTACTTCTTCGGTATCATACCCAGAGGCATCAGGCTGTATAGCTGTATATTCTGCTATCTGGTAAACGGCGAGGGTTGTGCGGTTGTTCTTCAATAGTTCTCCATAACAGGAGATCAGATTTTTTTCAAGCTTGT
>JBDSIB010000029.1:0-32202 GCA_039918155.1 Ferruginibacter sp. | reverse complement strand
GACAAACGTAAGCCGCCTGCGGATAATTAAATGGCGACAATAAATGGGTGATATCTACAATATTAAAACTGCCGTTTGCCTGTAACAATTGCCCTTTGATAGCACCAGGCATAAAATCCTGTACACCTATATCGCTTGTGAGGGTAATTAACGGCATTATTTATTAAAAGTTTATTGAAGAATTTATTTTACAAGTTTTCCGTCTTTAAAAAAGAAATTTTTTGTGAGCTTGTCTGCCCAGGCAGGAAAAAATTTATTCATAAAAACAGTTTGCTTTCCTTTAAAGGTAAGCACAAGTGTTCTTTTTCTTCTTTTTATGGCCTTTAATATATGCAATGCACAATCTTCTGCACTCATTAATTGCGATTCATTGATGGGACTTTCACCCTGTGATTTCCCTTTGTCATTTAAAGCAGCTTTTCGGATATTGCTCCTGGTGAAGCCGGGGCAAACCCACATTACATTTACATCATCATCTATCAATTCTGTTCTTACTGCTTCCAGCCAGCCGTTTACAGCAAATTTACTTGCGCTGTATCCACTACGCCCAGGTAAGCCGCGGTAACCTGCAATTGAAGAAACGCCAACAATGGTTCCTTTTTTTTCTATAATAGAATTTAAAGCAAGTTTGGTACAGTAAATAGTACCAAAATAATTAATATCCATTACTTTTTTAAATACATCTATTTCTGCGTCTTTTAATAAACTGTGCATGGATATGCCGGCATTATTTATAAGAATATCAATACAACCAAATTGTTTTATAGTAGACTCAATAAAAAGTTTACAATCATTATATACACTTACGTCTGCAACAATACAATGCAGTGGCAGGTTTGAGTGCCTTAACTGCAGATCATATAATTTATCCTGGTTGCGGGCGCAGGTAGCAACTTTCGCACCCATTGGTAAAAGCAATTCTATAAGTGCTTTACCTATGCCATCGCTTCCGCCGGTAATTGCAACTACTTTGTCTTTAAAAAAATCGCTCATGCTTAAATATTAATAATGGCAAAAATAGGGCAGATAAACGGGTGTTTACAAACTAATTTGAGGAGCAAAATTGCATTATCTAAAAAACTTTTAGAAAAACTTTTGCTGCAATATGTTTTTGCCTTATTTTTGCACTCCCTAATTAAAAAAGGGGTGAAGAATTGGTAGCTCAGTTGGTAGAGCAATACACTTTTAATGTATGGGCCCTGGGTTCGAGTCCCAGCCAGTTCACGAAGCTGCATCTATAAGGTGCAGCTTTTTTTATTAGCATTATTGATAGAACGTTTTACATTTATAGTAAATAGCAATTAATGGCACACATACATGATCATGAAGGACATGGTCATCATCATCACGGAGTTGTTGAATTGAGTAATGTAAGTAAAGCGTTTACTGTGGGAATTATACTCAATCTCACTTATGTTATCATCCAGGTTGTTATAGGATTTCGAATTAATTCATTGGCCTTACTGTCTGATGCCGGCCATAATTTTTTAGATGTTGGCGCTTTGGCATTGTCCCTTTTGGCATTCAGGTTAAATAAGGCTAAAGCAAATAATAAATATACTTATGGGTTTAAAAAATCATCCATACTCATTTCGCTTTTTAATGCGATCGTTTTATTGATCTCTATCGGCGCAATCGGGTACGAAGCAATACTGCGTTTCAGGAACCCACAGCCATTGCCAGGTATTACAATTGCAATTGTTTCAGGCATCGGTATTGTGATCAACGGAGTATCCGCCCTAATGTTTTTCCGCAATAAAGACAAAGACCTAAATGTAAAAAGTGCCTTCCTGCATTTGGCGTCTGATGCAGTTGTTTCTCTTGGGTTGGTGATTGGTGGTATAATTATTTATTTTACTCATATTTACTGGATAGATCCGGTACTCAGTTTGGTTGTTTGTGCTGTGATCATTGTGAGCACGTGGAATTTAATGAAGGATAGTCTTCGCCTTTCTCTCGACGGAGTTCCGGGAAAGATAGAACTAGAGAAAATAAAATCTACTATTTTAAAAGTGAACGCTGTATTAGACGTTCATCATATTCATGTATGGGCAATCAGCACTACAGAAAATGCATTGACGGCACACCTGGTGGTAGGAGAAAATTCAACCATGCAACAGCAGCAGGATATAAAGGCCAAAGTTAAACATGCACTCGAGCATGAAAATATTCAACATGCAACGCTTGAAACGGAAATGATGATAAATACTACTGGTAAAAAAGATTGTGGTGTCGATCCGGTGATTTAGAAATATTAGATTATAGAACATTTGCCAAATTGGTTAGTTCCAGTAAGTCATTTATGTATTATATCAGGACTGAATGATATCATTCACTATTTTTCTTTATTTTCGTTTTTTAATTATCACTTCTACAGCAACCGATAATTAAAACCTTTACTCATTTCCCTCGATAACTAACCTAAACGCCTTATTAATTCTTAAATGTTGCCTGCAGGTAATATTGTTTTTCAATCTTCCCAAAACAAAACTCTCCCGGTTTTAATTAGCCAGGATAATATTACTGTTTTTATTTTATCCCTGTAAACGCACCATCTTTTCCCTTTAACGACTGATTTATTTCTTACCCAATTACACAGCTATCTGTTATCTTAAAAAGTACCAGGCAGGTGATCAATTATTTATTATTTAATTATTTTAATGAGAAATTTCAGATTAAAGAAGAGCCTGAGTTCTATTGTATTAGTGATTTTTTTTAGCCTTAAGTCTTTTGCCTGGGGACCGGAAGGACATACAATGGTAGTTGAAATTGCGATGAACTTTTTAAAAGACGATGTAAAGAAAAATATACAATCATATCTTGGTGATATGACGCTTGCAGAGGTAGCCAACTGGATGGATAGCGTACGGAGTAACAGTGATTATGACTTTCAAAAACCCTGGCATTATATTGATTTTGCAAAAGGGAAATCATACGAACCCTCTACAGATGAAAATATTGTAAACCGGCTCATCATTACTTTTAATGAGCTGCGGCATAAGAATGTTTTGTGCAACGACCAGGTGAAAAGGGATTTACTTATACTCCTGCATCTGATGGGAGATCTGCATCAGCCTCTACACACGGGTTATGATGATGACCTTGGCGGTAACAGGGTGCAGATACAATATGAATTTACCAAAACCAATCTGCATCATTTTTGGGATGAGGATATTATTGACAGCGGAAAAATTTCTACCCAAAGCTGCCTTCAGTTATATCAAACATTAAACCCTGCGACATTTGATACTATCGAAGGCATTCACTTTGCATCCTGGATGGAACAGGGGAGGTTATTGCTGGATTCTGTTTATAGTTTCCCTGGTTTTATATTAGATGAAAATTACTTTAAATGGAGTAAAATGGTAGTAGAAAAGCAATTACTACTTGCCGGTTTAAGGTTGGCTGCTGTATTAGATAAATTATTTTATATTCCTGCACCTGTAATAAATACTGCTGCGCTAACCAGCCAATATGAAAATGGAATAGACGCTGCAGATGCTGTAAAAAATGCAGGAAAAATAGTTACTGTTTGTTCCAGGGTTTTCGGTATCCGTAATTCAGATAAGGTTAGTATGCTGAATTTGGGCGCTAAATACCCTAACAGTACTCTTACCGTGGTAATTTTCGCAAAAGACAGGATCAATTTTAAAGGGAATGTAGAAGAGCTTTTTGCGGATAAAAATATATGTGTTACTGGTAAAGTGCAGTTATTTAATGGCAAAGCCGAAATAGTGATCACAAAGCCCGAAGATATTGAGCTTAAATAAGTTCATATAAAAAAAATAGGTCCCTCCGTAGAAACGGAGCGACCTTTCGATTGCTTGCCATATGAAAATCTTTAACAGTTTTGCACTGTTGTATTATATTTTTGTTATCTTGCCGCCGTATCACACGATACAGACCTTTCGATTGCCTTACTTTATTCGGTTGCTTGCCATGTGAATCTTTTTCCTCTCTTTCTTCTATATCAAAAGTACAACGGGTTGTAGCAATAAATAAATCAACTTTATACCTATTTTATCATGCTGAAGACGTTTGAAAACGTATAAAGTCAATGCAGTATTGTGTTACAGGAAAAAAATTGAATGATGCCCAAGCTTATTTTCAGCAAAAAAACATCATTATTTTTTAAGAATTATCAAGAATAGAGAGGGTAAAATCAATTTAAAGGTCGGTATTTTACAGAAGCATTAGCCCACAGCCCCTTATATCACTATTATCAAGTCTGCCGACAATTTCAAAACTCCGATTAGGATATAGTTTTCCAACATCATCTGTGGCAATAAAAGCACAACTATTAATATTGGCAAGATCAATAATGTTTATAGCGCCCGCATTGTATTTAGTTAATATATCTCCGGAATGTATTATTTCAAAAGGGTCATCTTCGGCACGTATCAGTATTTTCATCCAGGGCGGACAATTGAAAATTCCTTTTCCATCAGAGTAAGCCTGCGACAACAATTCCGTCATACCGTATTCTGAATGTACTACGTCTATACCTAATCGTTGTTTTAGAATTTGATGTGCATCTTCCCTGGTAATTTCCTGGCGACGCCCTTTCATGCCGCCGGTTTCCATCACAATGGTATTTTTAAGAGTCATAGAAAACTGCTCCGCAAAATCAAGCAGCGCATACGTTACACCAATCAATAGTGTTTTCTTTCCCGATTGTTCATTTATAATAAGTTGCTTATAAAGTTTCTCCAGGTCATGCAAATAAAAACCACTGCTTTCATCATTTGATTCTTTTATCAGCCGGTTTACCATGTACACCAGCGAAGAATTACTTCTTTCCAGGTAAGAGGGGAGAAGACCGATAATGCAATACTGACTAACATCTCCATAAAAAATATCAAACCCTTTTAAAAAACTCTCTTCATAAACTGCAACTTGTTTTACAAAATGGCGGCTGTTTACACTTCCTGTTGTACCACTGCTTTCAAAGATCACTTCAGCGGCTTCACCATCTTTCCCAATATTTTTTGTCTTAAAAAACTGTATCGGTAAAAAAGGTATTTTTTTAATGGAATCTATTTCTCCGGGAATAATTTTAAGTAGCTCACAAAACTGGCGGTACACTTTATTGTGTTCATATTGAAAATTAAAAACTGCCAAAGCATTATTTTCAAAACTATCAGCAGTGGGTTTAAAAACCAAGTCCTTTATATAATCGTTATTTAGTACCAAACCGAAAGAAAATTTTAGTAAAAATCGTTAAATCTTTTTGCAATGCAGCATTTTAGCAGGGTTGGGTATCCTAATCTTTGTAACAGAGTGCTTATTTTGAAATTCTATCACTAAATTTGATATAAATTAATATGATGCGTCGTTTATTATATGTTACTTCCATATTCCTGGTTATTTTCAGTTCTTGTAGTAAAGATAAATTTACTACAGCGCCGCAGATAAAATTTAAATCAATTGTTCCTAATTATTTTTACGATGGTACTTTAAGTACGGATGCTACAGCGCTTCCGGTAATTCATTTTCAACTTACAGATACTGAAGGCGATATTGGTATAAATGATACTTCCCATTCTTCTTATGTATATATCAGGAATATTACTACCAATGCGAACGAACTTGACTCTATAAAATTTCCCGATCTTTCAAAGATCAATCATAAAAATCTTAATGCAGATATAGCCATAAGCCTTTTCGATCAGCAAGGTTTACTCCAGGTGCCGGACCCTGTTACAAGGCCACACACCGATACTTTGTACTTTGAAGTTTACGTAAAAGACTTTGCAAATAATAAAAGCAACGTAGTTACAATGGGGCCGCTATATTATATCTTTGAGTAATGGGCTGGTTGCGTTTTATTTTATCACATTCTGTCTTTATTTCTTTTTGTGCCGTTGCCTTGTGTTTTCAAACAGATGTACTCCTGCACACAAGTTCAGGTATCTATATTTACGGATTTATTTTTTTTGCAACGCTAAGTAGCTATAATTTCTATTGGCTTATCAGTAAGTATTCTTTCAGTACAGACAGAGCTTTACCCGTTTTTATAAAAAAGCATTTTTCTTACCTCAGTATGTTTTCTGTGGCTGCCATTGGCATGCTTTACTGTATTTATTTTTTGCCCTATCTCTATCTATATGTCGCAGTCGCTATTGCACTCACATTGCTTTACTCGTTACCGTTATGGCCCTTTAAGTTTACGGCATTTGCCCGCAAAGCAGGGTTTTTAAAAACCACTTTATTATCATTTACCTGGGCATATGTTACCATTATTATTCCCGCTATCCCGGTATTGCATACAGAAACGCACCCTGTAATTTCACTTTTTGCAGCACGGTTCTTTTTTATGCTCCTGTTGTGCATCATCTTTGATATGAGAGATATGGCTATTGATAAAATTCACGCCCTACACAGCCTGGCTACAGATGTCAGTCATCGCAATCTTAAAATAATTATCGCAATCGTTTTTATATTATATGCCTTCACTGGTATTTGGGTACGCATTTATTTTAAAGATGATCCGCAGGTAATAGCATTTGCAATTACAGGAATTATTGTCTGGATCGTCTACCGTTTTTCATTCAAAAAACAAGGTTATTTTTTTTATTATTTCCTTGTAGATGGCCTTATGATGGTGTCTGCCGCAGCTACTTACATTGCTACTTTTTTTAAATAGTTTTTTGATGCCAAACATATTATCTTTTTTCAGCAGTGGTCCCGTTATCCGTTATTGCTCCGGCACCAGCCCCGCTCAAAACCCTCACCGGGGCAGCCACTTATACCGGGGCTATTATTTCAGCGGTATTAATTTTCATCAGCATTTATAATGGAAGCACTGTGCATTTTTATTGTTGCTGCAATAGCTGGTATTGAATTACTTTTGTAAAAAAATATACATGGCCAAAGCAGTAAAGCGTAAAGCGCTCTTAACTTCCAATTCATACACTTTTTTAAAAGATTATATCAACAATGCATCTCCTACAGGTTTTGAAAGTAGTGGTCAAAAACTATGGATGAGTTATTTAAAACCTTATGTAGATGAATTTTTTACAGATCCATACGGCACAGCTGTGGGTGTAATTAATCCGGGAGCTGCTTTTAAAGTTGTTATAGAAGCACATGCAGATGAGATAAGTTGGTTTGTAAATTATGTTTCTCCCGAAGGGCTTATTTATTTAAAACGCAATGGCGGAGTAGATCACCAGATTGCACCATCTATGCGGGTGCTTATACATGGTAAAAAAGGAATCGTAAAAGCAGTATTTGGCTGGCCTGCAATCCACACAAGACTAGGCAATGCAGAAAAAGAACCACAACCAAAAGTGGATAATCTTTTTTTAGATTGTGGAGCAAGAAATAAAAAAGAAGTAGAAGCGCTGGGCATTCATATCGGAGCTGTCGCTACTTATGAAGATGGCTATGAAGAACTGGCACATGACTTTTTGATCGGTCGTGCATTTGATAACAGGGTAGGTGGGTTTATGATTGCAGAAGTAGCAAGGCTTTTGAAAGAAAACAAAAAGAAACTTCCTTTTGCACTCTACATTGTAAATGCGGTGCAGGAAGAAATTGGGTTAAGAGGTGCAGAAATGATTGCACGCAGAATAAAACCCGATGTTGCCATTGTTACTGATGTAACACACGACAGCACTACACCAATGATAAATAAAATTTCGGAAGGCGAATGTGAATGTGGTAAAGGCCCTTCACTATGTTATGGGCCGGCAGTACACAATAAACTGTTAGATATTGTACAAAATACTGCTGCTAAAAATAATATACCCGTTCAGTTAAGAGCGGTTAGCCGCAGTACCGGTACTGATACAGAATCTTTTGCATATTCTAATGACGGTTGCCCTTCAGTTCTTATTTCTATACCACTCCGGTATATGCATACAACGGTTGAAATGCTACATAAATCTGATATTGAAAACACCGTAAGGCTGATGTATGAAACTTTGTTAATCTTAACACCAAAGACAAACCTTAATTACTTTAAGCCTTAAAATATTTTAATGGAAGACAGGTTTTCAAAATATACCAGGCTTTTTATTACATTGATATTTACCATGTTGGGAATGCTGATAGCATTTATTCTATTGCTCCTGGTGATAAGGTTGTTTTTTGGCCTTGTAGATTACATTCCATGGGCATCTTACATTTATATATTATTTATAGTGTCCTTTCCCATGATGCTTTTTACCAGTATTTACCTTATTTATTTCAGACAGACAAGAAATCATTTATCAGTTCCGGTAAGGTACATCTCTTATACAGTGTTCACAATTGCCTTGGCTTTTTGGGTGTACTTTTTTGTAAAAGATATGTTCATTTTTTCTAAGCATGCTTATACAGATATAGATAAATATAATAGTTATGAAATGATTTTTCTTGCAGCAAATGTGGCAGCCATTTTTTTAGTAGGAGTAATGCAGGCATTCTCTGCACCAACAGAAAAAGACTGGATAGAAAAGAGAAAAGAAAGGTTAGGGAATTGATATAAATTGATCTAAATAAAAATTCCCCCCGAAGAATCGGGGGGGATTTTCTTTTAACCCTTAAAACAACCAACATGAAATCAGTTGCGATAATAATAACATACGCTCAACTTTACTCGTTGGTTTTAATAATTCATTATTATTTTAAAGATTACTGTTAAAAAATCTTAGATAAAGCGCCTGCAATGGCCATAACTTCTGTCCAAATTAGAACTCCTTACGAAGTAAACTGGCACCTTTTTCTTCTTTCACCGATTTTATCCCTCCGTTCAGCGGTTAGTAAAAAATGCGCCTATTGTGCTACATATCTTTATGCTCAACAGATAAAAAACTGTTCAACCTGAAAGAAAAATTCATCTAAAAAAATCATTATGAAAAAATTATTAGTCTTATCAATGCTTTTTTGTGCTTTGCAAATCACTGCACAAACATCACCACCCCGAATAAAAGTACCGGGCAGCGAACAAGCTTTACCACAGGGTTCATTTAAAACCAATACCACTTTTATTAAAGGGCAGCGATATTATTCTGTCGATAATAGATATTGTCTCATATTCCAGGAAGATGGCAACCTGGTGATCTACAAATTTGCGACAGCAAAAAAATACAGTCCCATTTGGAATTCAAAAACCAGTGGCATTGCTATGAAAAGCTGCATATTTCAGGAGGACGGAAATTTGGTAATGTATGATTATGCAGGTAAGCCAAGGTGGGCTGCAAATGGTGGCTCTGTTGACAAAGGTGGTTTTGGTAAAGGAGATAAGTTTTATCCGACCGGCCCAGATTCACACTGGATAACTATTCAAAATGACGGTAACCTTGTTATTTATGTTGGCAAATATTCAACCCGTAACCTGGTTTCCAGATGGTCATCCGGAACTAATGAAAAAAACTAATCACCTAAAAAAAATAATTATGAAAAAAATACTTGCTGTACTTGGACTCTCTTTAATTTTTATGAATACAAATGCACAACTTGTAAAGACAGTACCTCACGACTTAAAGCAAAAAAGACTGATAACGGGTAAATTAAATGTAGAAAAAGGGTATGAACATGCAACGCTTAGTTGCGAAATTGTAACTACTGAGGGCAAAGGCGAAACATTGAAATTTAATTCCAGTGTAAACATTGCCAGGGTAGAAGTAGCATTTACAGGTGTTGCTAATTCTACACAGGTTTCAACTTATCAAGCCAACACAAAAGACGGATATTTTTACCTGGAAAGTGGAGCTTATAAAAATGGTTTAAAAAGCGGGTACACTTTAAATTTTTATGTACTCAGAAATGAGCGTCCTATCTGGACATTTACTGTTGGGCCTAAGAAATAATAAATTTATAATCTTGAAAATAAAAAAGAGACCATCTTTGTGATGGTCTCTTTTATTTAAATAAAATATTTTATACCAATGCCAGGTCAAGCACCTGTTGCATCGTTTTTACATAATGAAATTTCATGCCTTTAATGAACTGAGGATTTATTTCACTCACATCTTTTTCATTCTGGGAGCACATAATTATTTCTTTAATACCTGAGCGCTTTGCAGCCAATACCTTTTCTTTAATACCACCTACCGGAAGTACCTGCCCACGCAAAGTTATTTCGCCGGTCATGGCTAAGAAAGGTTTTATTTTTCTGCCGGTGTATGCACTTGCAAGCGCTGTCATCATTGTAATACCCGCACTTGGGCCATCTTTTGGCGTAGCACCTTCAGGTACATGTATATGAGCATCTTTCTTATTAAAGAGTTCCGGTGTAATTCCTATTTTTTTACCATTTGCTTCCAGCCAGGTAAAAGCTGTGCTGGCACTTTCCTTCATTACATTGCCAAGGTTTCCGGTCAATTTTAATTCGCCTTTTCCTTCACTTAACTGGGTTTCTATAAATAAAATATCACCGCCTACATAGGTCCAGGCAAGGCCTACCGCTACTCCCGGCATATTAGCGGTTTTGTATAATTCATTGCTGTATCTTGGTTTGCCCAATATTTTTTCTACATCATTATTGGTAATAGTAGCTTTTAGTTTTCCTTTCATCACCATCTCTTTAGCCTGGTAGCGCATAATGCTTGCTAACTGCCTGTCTAATTCTCTTACACCGCTTTCTCTTGTATAATCTGCAATTATTTTTTCTAAAACAGTATCACTTATTTTAAAACTTGCAGGTTTCAATCCATGCATTTCTTTTTGTTTTGGCAGTAAATGCCTGCGGGCAATTTCTATTTTTTCTTCAATGGCGTATCCACTCAGATCAATTATCTCCAGTCTGTCACGCAGGGCTGGTTGTATATTGCTAAGGTTATTTGCAGTAGCAATAAATAGAACTTTACTCAAGTCGTATTCAAGTTCTAAATAATTATCATAAAAAGAATTGTTCTGCTCAGGGTCCAGCACTTCCAGCAAAGCTGATGATGGATCACCATGCACTGTATTTCCTACCTTATCTATCTCATCTAATATCATTACCGGGTTGCTGGATTTTACTTTGCGGATGGATTGCAATATACGCCCCGGCATAGCACCAATATAGGTTTTACGATGTCCACGTATTTCGCTTTCATCATGCAAGCCGCCCAAACTAACTCTTACATATTTACGGCTGATGGCTGAGGCAATACTTTTGCCAAGGCTTGTTTTACCAATACCCGGAGGGCCGATAAAACATAAGATCGGACTTTTCATATCACCCTTTAATTTTAACACAGCCAGGTATTCCAGTATGCGCTCTTTTATTTTGTGCATACCATAGTGATCATGATCCAGTATTTTTTTTGCTTTTCTAAGATCATATTGATCTTGTGTATATTCTTCCCAGGGAAGATCAAGCATCAGGTCAAGATGATTGTATACCACAGAATAATCCGGTGTAGAAGGATGCATTCTTTCGAGCTTTTCCACTCCTTTGGTAAACATATCTTTTGCCGCAACTGTCCATTTTTTCAACTCTGCTTTTTTCTGCATTTCCTTTACTTCAGCCACATTATCACCACCAAGTTCATCTTTGATGGCTTTCATCTGCTGCTGCAGAAAATATTCACGCTGCTGTTTGTCAAGCTCAGCACGGGTTTTATTGGTAACCTTATTTTTTAATTCAGCATACTGCAATTCAGTATGCATCAGGTTCATTAATAGTTCTGCACGTGCTTTAATATTGCTTATCTCAAGTAATTGCTGCTTTTGCTTGATATCACTATTCAGGTTGCTGCTGACGAAATGAATAAGAAAAGAAGGGTTCTCAATATTTTTTAAAATAATACCGGCTTCACTTGGCATATTTGGGGATAGGCTAATGATTTGCGAAGCAATATCTTTAATACTACCAACCAGCGCATCAAAATCTGCGTCAGACTTTATCTCTTCTTCCTGTAATACTTTTATTTTAGCTTTAAAATAGGGATCTTCAGTAGTAATTTCTTCAATTTTAAAACGCTTGCGGCCCTGGATAATAATGGTTGTTCCGCCATCAGGCATTTTGATCAGCTTTACCAGCTTTGCTACCGTTCCTACATTTTCCAGGTCACTTACCGTAGGTTCTTCTATGCTGCTGTCTTTTTGTGCCACAACGCCTATCAATTTGTCAGCCTTGTAAGCATCTGTTACTGCCTTAATGCTTTTATCACGCCCTACGGTGATAGGTATTACTACTCCCGGAAAAAGAACTGTATTTCTGAGTGGTAATAGCGGCAATTCATCTGGAAGCGTTTGTTCATCGGCATTTCCATCATCATCTTCGTTCAGGGGAATCATTGGCATAAACTCCATTTCTTCTTCGTTTCCCTGGCTATAAAAATTATTATCCATATTTTCTGGTTGGTTCGTCAATATGACAAATTTAGTTGCTTAAAAGGGTATTTTTTAGTGGAATCTATATTTGTCAACTATAATGCCAAGCCTTTTAGCCCTGTCACAATGCTAAACGGATATTTTAATGCTAATCTTATATAGGATTGGAAAAAAATGAAACAGTCGATTAAAAGGTCAGCATTTATCTTTGCCGCTATGGATATTAATTGTACGGAGAGAGAATTGTTTATTTTAAAAAAAATTGCCGAAGCTGCTGCAGAAACAGGTATGGGCTGCTATGTGATCGGTGGATTTGTAAGAGACAAGATATTGCACCGGCCAACCAAAGATCTGGACATCGTATGCATTGGCGATGGAATAGAACTGGCAGCTAGAACAGCAGATCACTTTTTACCAAAACCAGCAGTAAATTTTTTCAAAAATTTTGGTACTGCCCAGTTGAAATTAGAAGATATAGAAATTGAATTTGTAGGCGCACGGAAAGAAAGTTATTCTTACGACAGTCGCAACCCGGTAGTACAACCCGGAACATTAGAAGATGATCAGAACAGGCGTGATTTTACAATAAATGCACTTGCAATAAGTCTTAATAAAAATGATTTTGGAAAATTAATAGACCCTTTTGATGGCACTACTGACCTGGAAAATAAGATCATTAAAACGCCTTTACTTCCTGCCAATACTTTTAGCGATGATCCGCTTCGTATGATGCGTGCCATAAGGTTTGCTGCTCAATTGCAATTTGAGATTGAAGAAAATACTTTAAAAGCAATACAGGAAAATGCGAAGCGAATAAAAATTATTAGTGGTGAAAGAATCGCAGATGAACTGAATAAAATATTACTCAGTAAAAAGCCATCTGTTGGTTTTGATCTGTTGTATAAAACGGGATTACTACAGCTTATATTTCCGCAAATGGTTGCACTTGCAGGTGCAGAGTATATTGATGGCATGGGGCATAAAGATAACTTTTATCATACCCTGCAGGTTGTGGATAATATTGCAGAAACGACCGATGATCTTTGGCTGCGCTGGGCAGCAGTATTGCATGATATCGCCAAACCAGCCACCAAAAAATTTGAAGAAGGCCATGGCTGGACATTTCATGGGCACGAAGTTGTAGGAGGAAGAATGGTGCCTAAAATATTTGCGCAATTAAAGTTGCCGCAAAATGAAAAAATGCGTTTTGTGCGCAAACTGGTAGAATTACATTTACGGCCAATAAGCCTTAGTAAAGACAGCATAACTGATGCGGCTATACGAAGATTACTTTTTGATGCCGGTGAAGATATTGATGCGTTGATGCTTTTGTGCAAAGCGGACATTACTTCAAAAAATAAGCAGAAAGTAAAAAGGTTTATAGAGAATTTTGAATTGGTAAGGGAAAAATGTGCAGCAGTGGAGGAAAGCGATCATATCCGAAACTGGCAACCACCTGTAACCGGAGAATTAATTATGGAAACGTTTAAGCTTCCCCCATCTAAACCGGTGGGTATTATTAAAGATGCGATCCGCAATGCAATATTGGACGGCGAAATTCCAAATGACTACAAAGCTGCAGTTGAGTTTATGCATCAAAAAGCTAAGGAAATCGGCATAGGTGAATGAGCTAATCAGTCACCAGGTCATTTGTTAATATGTAACTGACAGATGACAATTGATTAATGACTTTATTAATATGTTGATCAATAAAAAAATCTTAATTTTACCAAATGGCAATTTTACGATTCAGGATATATTGGGAAGATGATGAAAGTATTTACCGTGATGTGGCAATCATGCACACACAGACTTTCTTTGATTTGCATAATGCAATTTTGACAAGCTTTGAATTTGACAATAAACACAAAGCAACTTTTTACCGCAGCAATGATACCTGGAAACGTGGGCGTGAGATTTCGCTGGAAAAGTATGAAAAGGATTATAAAGCAGATCCGTTGATCATGTCAGAAGTCACTATTGGCAGTGAAATAAAAGATCCCAATCAGAAATTTATTTACGAGTATGACTTCAATAAGAACTGGCATTTTATGGTAGAGCTTATCCAGGTTGATAAAGAAGAAAATAAGAAACTTACTTACCCTGCCTGTATAAGAGTAGAAGGTATTTCGCCATCGCAATATGGCACCAAAGGATTGGTAGATAAACGCCTTGCAGAAATGGAAGAAAAATATGATCTTCAGCCCGAAGCATTAAAAGAAGGTTATGGTCACGAAGGAGATGAGGTGGATACAGATGCTTCTGATGAAGAGGAAAGCACTGAGGAAACAGATGACAGTAGCCAGGATTTTTAAATTTTTTTCGATAATTCCCTTTCATCATTTTCCATTTACTAATTTCAGATAATTGAAAACCTGCATTATTATTGCCGGTCCTACGGCTATTGGAAAAACAGCGTTGGCAATAAATGTTGCACAACATTTTTCAACCGATATTATTTCTGCGGATAGCCGCCAATGTTACAAAGAGCTCAACATTGCGGTAGCTAAGCCTTCGGCTGAAGAGTTGGCTGCAGTTCGTCATTATTTTATTAATTCCCATCACATCCAGGAGAATTTATCTGCTGCAGATTTTGAAAAATATGCATTGGATGCTGCAGATAATATCTTTCAGAAAAATGATGTTGCTGTAATGACTGGTGGTACAGGTTTATACATTAAAGCATTTATGTATGGGTTGGATGACATCCCTTTTATTGATGGAAAAATGAAAGAAGGCATCATAAAAAAATACAAGAAAAGTGGCATGGAATGGCTGCAGCAGGAAATTGAAAAGCAGGATCCTGATTTTTTTGCTACCGGTGAAATAAAAAATCCGCATCGTATTATCCGGGCATTGGAAGTAAAAGCAGTAACGGGAAAATCAATCACAAAATATCAATCTAAGCAAAAGAAGGAAAGGCCATTTAATATTATTCTTATCGGCCTCCAAATGCCAAGAACAGAAATTTATGAACGAATAAATAATCGTGTAGATGCAATGGTTGCAAATGGAGTTATAGAAGAAGCTAAAGAGCTGTTACCGTATAAAAACCTGAATGCCTTACAAACAGTAGGGTATAGGGAACTATTCGACTACTTTGAAGACAAGATCCCTTTAGACGAAGCCATCAGTTTAATAAAACAAAATACCCGTCACTACGCCAAGCGGCAGGAAACCTGGTTTAAAAAAGAAGAAGGAATGCATTTCTGCACTCCTTCGTTAAATGGCATTCTAAGTATCGTAAAAAATTCAGATATTAAAATTTAAACCCAACCGTAGCCACAATATTTTCTTTCTTTTGTTGCGTAGTTGCATAGTAACTTCCTGTCTCCAGTCGGTAAGGGATATTAATATCTTTAGTCATGTTGTGAATGTAAGTAAGATCAATAAAAAATCCTTTGTTACGGTAGCCAAGCCCGCCACTTAAAAGTGTTTGGCTTGCTTTCAAATCTTTGTCTTTATACGGGCTGCCATAGTAAGCAAAGCCTGCTCTAAACATAATGGTATTGAATTTCAGTTCGCCACCTGTTCTAAAATTAAAAGAGCCTTTATAATCTTGTTTTATTACATCGTTTACACCTTTGTAATACGCTTTATTGTCAAGCCCATTTGCAGAGTTGTCTGCATGAAACCTATTACCATTATAATTTACGTATTCTGCATCGGCAGTAATAAAAGCACGTTGCCTGGTAACATCCTGTGTTTCTCTGAATACATAAGAGCCGCTTAATATTGCTTTCCACGGAGATGATTGTACATATTTACTTACGCCTGCTGCATTGTTTGTAAAATCAAGAGAACTGGAAGATGAATTTAACACAGGATTTTCCAACTGTGTGTTTAAAGTTGTCGTTCTTTTATCCTGCAGCCACATAAAAGATGGCGTGTGTATGGCAAGTCCAAACCTTAAATATTCCTGTGGCCGATAAATAGCACCGACCTTAAGGTTTACGCCACCGCCAGTTGTAGTATAATTATCATTGTAATTAAACGATTTAAAATAATTTGCTGTGTTATTAGAAGTATCAGACTCTGTAAAAGTTGTATTGCTTTTATAGTAAACGATCGGAATACCAATGGTACCACCAAACATCCATTTATCATTTTTATTAATTGCACCGCCAATAGCAATTTCGTAAATACCGCCGCTTGTTTGTTTAAGCATGTCCTGCTGCAATGCCTGGCCCGCATCCAGAATATATTCCGGTGCCGCTTTCACAATCGTTTTTCCGCCTGCGGTTACCGTATCTATTAAATAAGTGTACAATGCCGGCGCTGCGCCATAAGGCACTGAAGATGTTACATTAAGTGCATCATCAATACTTAAGCCGCTGTTTGAAAATTCTTCTGCAAACTGTTCGCTGAAAGAACTTTTATTATTCAATGCACTCAGGTGAATGGTATTATTAAAATTAGCAGACTGATTTATAGCAAGACTAAAAGCAATACTACCACCAGACTTTGTAGGAGCACCTAAAACAAAACCAGATGGTCCGAAATTGAAAGCATTTTTATTATTAGTCGTTTTATTATTAAAATAATTAGCGTTGTTCCTGTTCATTGAAAAACCGGGAGAAAGTACCGCATCACCTGTTTTATAAAAGCCAAGGCCAGCGGGGTTTACAAAGGTTGCTGTAATATCGCCGCCCAACGAACCCATAGCACCACCAACGGCTAAAACACGGGCAGTTGCATTTTGGGGATACCAGCTATAGCGTAAAGCGTCTTCAGGTATTTGTGCAAACAATTTTCCGCTGCATAATAAGCATAGGAGTAGTATATTTTTTTTCATAAAATTTTTTTTATAAAGCCTGCGCCTGCAGGCAATTTGATAATATGATTGTTGCAGTATAACTTTTAATTAATTATTTCTGCCACGGGATGGCCTTGATACACTGCCGGAACTGCTGCCAGAACTAGTACCCGAACTACTGTTGTTAGAAGAAGGCGTATAAGTTCTGTTATTATTATTATCATTCCGGTTATTTGTTTCGTAAGAATTAGTTGTTCTTGCTGAGTTAATAACTTTCCTGATAAATGAATTTGTGTTAGAGCTTGAATTACTGTTGCTATAAGCCTTACGGGAGTTTACCTGGTATGTACCATAGGTTTTCTGGTTAGTAACCGCAATGCCAGTGCCATAAGCCCTCAGGTTTGCAACACGTGGCGTAGTGTTTACCGGGTTTGTAATAGCAATCCCGGTAATGTAAACCGGGCATGGGTAATAATATGGGTTGTAATAATATCCATAATCATAACCGTAACGGTAAGGGCTATAAGCGTAATCGTAGTTATATTGTTCTCCTAAACTACGCCAGCGATAATCATAAGTGCTCATGCGTATTTCCCGCTCTTCATAGTCGGTTACTCTCGGTTCATCGTTTTTGGTATACCTGTTTCCGTCTATACTTCTTGCAGGGGAGTAGTAAACATCATCAGGCGTTTGCCCGCTTTTATAAGTGGTACTGCAGCTTGCCAGCGAAACTGCTGAAATGGCGATAAGTAAAAGTTTGAAGTTCATGGCACACGATTTTAAGAAAATGTGAAATAAAGTTACCGATTTTAAACTGCTTTTGAAAGTTCTACTGCAAAGTTGCATAATCTATTAACTTCAAGACGTTAATATTAGAAGATTTGCTGTTAAATAACTCCCAAATAACGGTGTTCTGATGATTTATTTTATAGGGTACTTTTAATTTTTTTGGGCCTGGCAGTATGAATTCTAATCATCTTCATTGGCGTCGCACTCTTGTACATTTTCAGCTTTATTGAGCAAAAAATGCAGTTTCATCAGCCAAAAGAAACATTTTTATAAAAGGATATTTACTTCTTACTTTTGTTCACTTTAAAATATATAAAGAAGTAACGAATAGAAAGGGCTGAATAATGGACAAACTGTACAAGTGAGTGACACAACCATGATGCTCAATGAACAAATGCCCGGACAAAAAATAAAAAATTACATGAGTAAAGAACTTACAACGAGAGCAGCGAATTATTCGGAATGGTATAATGAATTGGTGGTAAAAGGCCAACTGGCGGATCATAGCGCTGTACGAGGTTGCATGGTGATAAAGCCTTATGGCTATGCGCTGTGGGAAAACATGCGTGACCAGTTAGATAAAATGTTTAAAGAAACAGGCCATGTGAATGCATACTTTCCGTTGTTTGTTCCAAAAAGTTTATTTGAGGCAGAAGAAAAAAATGCAGAAGGCTTTGCAAAAGAATGTGCGATCGTTACACACTACCGTTTAAAAAATGATCCAAATAATAAAGGAAAATTAATGGTAGATCCGGATGCAAAACTGGAAGAAGAACTGATCATTCGCCCAACCAGTGAAGCCATTATCTGGAACACTTACAAAGGCTGGATACAAAGTTATCGTGACCTTCCGCTGCTGATAAATCAGTGGGCAAATGTGGTGCGTTGGGAAATGCGGACCCGTTTATTTTTACGCACAGCAGAGTTTTTATGGCAGGAGGGACATACCGCACATGCAACAAAAGACGAAGCAGTAGAAGAAACAAAAAAAATGCTGGATGTATACGCAACATTTGTGGAAGAATGGATGGCAGTGCCGGTAATAAAAGGAGTAAAAACCCCGAATGAACGTTTTGCCGGTGCAGAAGATACGTATTGCATTGAAGCGCTGATGCAGGATGGTAAAGCATTACAGGCTGGTACGTCCCATTTCTTAGGACAAAATTTTGCTAAAGCATTTGATGTTAAATTCAGCGATAAAGAAAATAAACTGGATTATGTGTGGGCAACAAGTTGGGGTGTAAGTACACGATTAATTGGTGCTTTAATAATGGCGCATAGTGATGATCAGGGCTTGATACTGCCACCAAGGATTGCTCCTTTGCAGGTAGTAATTGTTCCTATTTATAAAGGTGATGAAAGCAAACCGGTGATTGACGCAAAAGCAAAAGAAATAATTGAC
The DNA here is from genome assembly GCA_039918155.1 of Ferruginibacter sp. Lineage (GTDB taxonomy): Bacteria > Bacteroidota > Bacteroidia > Chitinophagales > Chitinophagaceae > Ferruginibacter. Next base: position 13,006 of record JBDSIB010000029.1, on the reverse strand, counting down.
GGGCTTAAAGCTTTTGGCATTCGTGTAAAATATGATGATAATGATAATGCAAGGCCGGGTTGGAAATTTGCCGAGCATGAACTGAAAGGTGTGCCGGTACGCATTGCTCTTGGCCTGCGTGATTTGGAAAATAATATGGTGGAACTTGCAAGAAGAGATACCAAAGAAAAGAAAGCGGTAACGCTAGATGGAATTGCTGAGTATGTACAAAACCTGCTGGAAGAAATTCAGCAAAATATTTATAATAAGGCACTGGCTTTTAAGAATGAAAATACCAGGGAAGCTAATAGCTGGGACGAATTTGTAAAATTACTGGATGAAAAAGCCGGCTTTATTTCTGCGCATTGGGATGGTACGCCGGAAACTGAAGAAAAGATAAAACAGGAAAGCAAAGCTACGATTCGCTGCATTCCATTAAACAATAAAATGGAAGGAGGTAAGTGCATACTGACAGGAAATCCAAGCAGACAAAGGGTTTTGTTTGCAAGAGCATATTAATAATTCAATATAGTTGTTAATCTTTTTTACCAATATTATTAACTGGCTTCAGCAACATGAGTTGCCCTGTCTTTTTAAACAGGTTTTTAAAATTGATTGCCCCGGCTGCGGCATACAGCGAAGTTTTATAGCGTTATTGAAAGGTAATTTTATAGAAAGCCTGAAGTTGTACCCAGGATTGATGGTGATGCTTTTGTTTTTTATTTTTTTACTGCTCGATAGGAAATTCCAGTTTAGTTTTTCAACAAAAATGGTAAAAGCCGGTATTGCTTGTATTTTTATTACTATCTTGGTTTCTTATATCGTTAAACTTAACTACTAAAAAATAAACTGTTATGAGTGAGCAACAAAATCTGATTACACCCAATTACAACCAGCCTGCCAACTTACCCAATGCGACAGCCGTATTGGTACTGGGTATTATTTCTCTTGTCGGTGCTTTTTGTTATGGAATTATTGGAGTTGTCTGTGGCATTATTGGTTTAGTATTGGCAAATAAAGATAAAAAAACTTACCTCGCCGCACCCGAGTTATATTCGGCTTCCAGTTACAGCACTGTAAACTCCGGGCGGGTTTGCTCATTGATCGGGCTTATTCTTGGCGCCATTGTTTTACTTATAATAGTATTTTACTTTATATTTTTCGGTTCTTTAATAATGCATGCTATTAATACAAATAGAGGTTATTAAAAATAATATTTAAACTTTAATAGGGTTATACTTCATTGAGTAACCCTATTCCTTTGTAGCCAGGTAATTGTAATCTTCTAAAAGTTTTTCTAAAAAATCTACAGACGAAAGGTTGGATTGTATTTTAAGCACGTCTTTTATTTTGTATTGTACACGTGTGCTTGTGTCATGATTATTTCTTTTCTTATCTAGGGTAACTACAGATTTAATCGTATTGATATCATTATCAGAAAGTCGCATAACCTCCGGAAATGTTACTATATAATTACTGTTATCCATATTTATAAAAACAGTATCATCTACCGTAAGATCCGTTTTGGTAGCTACCAATACTGTACCTGCAGCAAGGTCGCCAAGACGCTGACTTTTTTTTGAAACAGCAATTATAATTACCACTGCCACGCCAAAAAAGCCTGTGACGAAAATATACGAGTATAATGTGCCGGTGGTTAGTAATATGTAGCCAAACAAAAAAGGCCACTCAAAAAATTTGGTGATCCATCTTAAAATATATTGGCCAAGGGTTGGTTCGCCACCATCAAGACTGATGACCCTGATGTTCATTAATTTTTTACCGATCGTTTGCCCGTTCATCCAAAGCTCGGTGAGCAATGAATATAAAAGCATAGGTAATGAGATCACTAAAATGTCCAGTCCCATATTATCATTCATAGAAATATCAAGCGCAGCGTACAAAAAATATTTAACCGAATAGAGATAAATGATCAGCAGCACAAAGTCTATAATGTACGCCATCAGGCGCTTGTGAAAGGGCGCAATCTCAAATTCGAGATCGATATTAAAAACCGTATTGATTTCTATAATGGCCATGATAAATGCAATTTAGCTACTTGGCGCCATGAAATATTAAAAAGCAGATTTTTTTATTATCGAAAAAATCAGCAAATTGTATATGCTTATATACAAGCAAAAGGATATCTGTATCGTATGAGAGAAGCAATGTTTATAAAGAAGAACGTGGAAAAGTGGAACACTTATCAGCATGAACCTGCTGAAAATCCCGATGAAACTGCGGAGCGTTTTATTACACTGATCGATGATCTTTCTTATGCAAAAACATTTTACCCACGAAGTAAAGTGACCCGGTGGATCAACGGACTGGCTGCTTCTATTTACCAGAATATTTACCAGAATAAAAAAGAAAAGTACTCCCGCATTTTTACTTTCTGGAAATATGAATTACCGCTTCTCTTTAAAAAATACCATCGCATTTTTTTATTTACCACACTTATCTTTATTCTCTTTGTTTGTATAGGCATCTTTTCATCTATACACAATCCTGAATTTGTTCGGGGCATCATGGGAGACAAATATGTGGATATGACAGAAGATAATATTGCCAAGGGTGATCCGTTCGGCGTGTATAAAGATGAGAATCCTTTCAGCATGTTTGTTCGTATTGGGTTCAATAACATCGGTGTGGCTTTCAGGCAGTTTATCGGCGGCTTTACATTGGGTATTTATACATTCATTTCGCTCTGGCAAAATGGTATTATGCTTGGTAGCTTTCAAAATCTCTTTTTTCAGAATGGGCTTGGGTTCAAATCTATCCTGGTAATATGGGTACATGGAACTATTGAAATTTCATCCATCATTATTGCAGGTACTTCAGGTTTTATTCTTGCGAATGGTATTTTATTTCCCGGCACTTATACCCGGCTGGAATCTTTTAAAAAAGGTATTAAAGACGCAGCTAAAATTTTAATATGCCTGGTACCATTCTTTATTGTTGCAGCATTTTTAGAAAGTTATATTACGCACTTAATGAGCCAGACCTATAATAAAAGTGGCGGCGGCGGAATGGCGGAGTGGGTGAGTATTACTATATTAGGCGCTTCCTTGTTTTTAATTATATGGTATTTTGTAGTATGGCCTATAAAACTTTACAGGCGTGGATTCTATATTCAAAAAGATGGTATTGTTAACCGGCTGAATAGTGAAAATGATTAGAGTTCGTATTTTACTTTTTATATTTTGTTTGTGCATTTTTAAAGTAAATGCACAGGAACAGGCACCTGTGGAAGACAGTATGGTAAGCACAATTGAAGAAAAACCAATAGTGGGTATTTTAAGTGATACATTACTATCCATTACGCCTGTATATCTTTCAAAAGATTCTCTGGATGCGATCAGGAATTTAAAACAATTTGCGTACGCCAAAAATCTTGACAGCCTTTTGAAAGCCTGGCAAAAAGCAGAAGGTGGAAAAGTTAAGGCAAAACCTGTTCAGTCAAATTCATTTTTTGATAATCTTTTTAGTTCCGGCATTTTACAATTTATTTTATGGGGTATTGCTTTATTTGTAGTTGGCTATATTCTTTATAATCTTTTTTTAAGCAAAGGTATTTTTGGTAAAAAAAGTTTCTCAAAAAAAGTAACTTCTGCGGAATCCGAAGAGGCCATTTTTGAAAGATCAGATTACGAGGCTTTAATACGGCAGGCTTATAAATTGGGAGATTACCGCATGGCTACCCGGTATCTTTTTTTGAAAACATTGCAGCAATTGAATCAAAGATCTCTTATAAACTTTGCGGCCGATAAAACAAACAGCAGTTATGTACGTGAAATACCGGAAGTAAAAAGAAATGCATTTGCAGCGCTGGTGATGAATTATGAATATGTGTGGTACGGTAACGTAGCTATTGATAAAGAAAAATTTGACAGGATAGAAACAACATTCTCCACCTTTAATAATAAAATGTAAAATATTGCAGAGACGTTTTTTAAATATTATTCTTTGCACTTTGCTGCTGTTTCAAATGGGTTGTCAGCAAAAGATGAAAATTCCTGACCTGAGGGAAACCTATGGTTATAAAGACACACATCCTTTTGGGGGCTATGTGGCTTATCATATTGTGGAACAAAGTTTTCCTGATAACTGGATCAATGATAAAAATGATCCTTTTAGTGAAGACCTGAACTGGCTAACGGATACATCTTCGCTTTACATTTCTATTAGTAAAGAATTGTATGTAGATGATAAGGATGTGACAAGACTGCTTGATTTTGTTTACAAAGGCAACACAGCGTTTTTAGCCGCTTCAGAGTTTGATACAACCCTCTTAAATAAATTATATTGTAAAGTAAAAAATTACGATTTCCTGGCAAGGTTGCAACCCCGTACTTTCACTACTACTTCTCTAAGGTTGATTGACGGCATTACAACATTTAAAGTCAAACCCTTACAATATTTTTACCTTCCTTTTCTAAATAGTTTTTCTGAAATAAATGGTACCTATTGCCGCAAGGTTGGTTACAATCAGGCAGATGACCCGAACTGTATTGTTCTGTTTTGGGGAAAAGGAAAATTGTTTTTGCATTGCGATCCACGTGCATTCAGTAATTATTTTTTGCTGCAAGGCAGCAACTATCAGTATTTGACGCAGCTGCTACAGGTAATGCCCAAAGCGCCTGAGCATGTATACTGGAACAGTTACTATGTAAAGAAAACTTATAAAGGCAGCGGTAGTTCTTTCTCCACGCTTAGTACTATTTTTAAATATCCACCATTGGTATGGGCTTTCTGGCTGGCATTGGCATTGCTTCTTTTGTATATCTTTTTTAATGGCAAGCGGCGACAAAGGATTGTTCCTATCATTCCGCCGGTTAAAAATTCATCTGTTGCATTTGCAGAAGCTATTGGTGGTTTGTATCTAAAAGAAAAAGATAATAAAACGATTGCACAAAAAATGATCACGTATTTTAATGAACATATTCGCACTAATTATTTTTTAAATACTAATTTGATAAATGATGATTTTTTAATTTCACTCAGCCGTAAAAGTGGTGTGGAGTTGATCAAAATAAAACAATTGTATTACGATATGCAACATGCAACAGATAGTCCCGAAGTAGAGGACACAATGCTGTTGAGTATAAACGAACAGATTCAGGAATTTTATAAAATTAAAAACTAATGGAAGAAGAAAACATTTTTACGGAGTCAACTCCTGTATCAGAATTAAATAATAAATTAAACAGCATCAGGGCTGAGATCGCAAAAGTAATTGTCGGTCAGCAGCAGGTTGTTGATCTGCTTATGATCGGCTTGCTCTGCGATGGGCATTTGTTGCTGGAAGGTGTACCCGGCGTTGCCAAAACCTTAGCTGCAAAGTTGTTGGCTAAAATTATTGATGTTAATTTTTCCCGTTTGCAATTTACGCCGGATCTTATGCCAGGTGATGTGATCGGAACGTCTGTTTTTAATCCAAAAGAAGGTGCATTTTATTTCAGGCCAGGGCCAATTTTCAGCAATATTGTTTTGATTGATGAGATCAATCGTTCGCCTGCAAAAACACAGGCAGCATTGTTTGAAGTAATGGAAGAGCGGCAAATAACTGTTGACGGCATCACGCATTTTATGGAATATCCGTTTGTAGTATTGGCTACGCAAAACCCGATAGAGCAGGAGGGAACTTACCGCCTGCCTGAAGCACAGTTGGATCGTTTTCTATTCAAAATTGAGATCGGTTACCCAACCCTGCAGGAAGAAATTACCATCCTCACCAATCAGCAGGGAAAAAATCAACAGGAACTTTTACAGGAAGTAAATAAAATATTATCTACTGCTGAAATAAAACATTACCGTGCAATTGTGCACCAGGTAAGGATAGAACCTAAGCTGGTAGAATATATTGCCACCATTGTAAATGAAACAAGAAACAGTCCATCGCTTTATTTAGGCGCATCTACCAGGGCATCGCTTGCATTGCTTAAAACTTCTAAAGCAACTGCAGCACTGAAGGGCCGGGATTTTGTAATTCCGGAAGATGTAATTGAAATGGCAAAGCCGGTACTTCGTCATCGCATCATGCTTACGCCGGAAAAAGAAATGGAAGGCATCAGTCCGGATGATTTGATCGATAGTATTTTGAAAGCGCTGGAAGTGCCAAGATAGTGCGCCTTATTAAAACGAAATTGTAAACAGGTAATATTCTGCAATGATCAAAAAGTATATCGGTAACTTATTTATAACCTCCCGGTTTTATTTAGCCGCAGGGTTGTGTGCCGTTACTTTTATTGCATCGTTCTTTGTACCGATTTTTTTCCCGGTTGCTAAAATATTTTTTACTGGATTTGCAGTACTTTTTCTGGCAGATTATTTTTTTCTATTTATTGCAGGCAAAAATCCCTCTGCCGAAAGAAGGGTAAGTGATCGCCTGAGTAACGGAGACGATAACACAATTAATTTGAAGATCAAAAATAATGTGCCTTATACCGTTAGTATGCAGATCATTGATGAGTTGCCCTTCCAGTTCCAGGAAAGGGATTTTATAATCAGGAAAATTTTTCTGCCGCAGCAGCAGCAGAATATAACTTATACTGTAAAACCATCAGAACGGGGAACCTATGAATTCGGCAATATTTTATTGTATGTGCAATCGCAATTGGGATTGGTTCTGCGCCGTCATGTAATAGCAGCAACCGAAGATGTCAGTGTTTATCCTTCCTTTCTTCATCAACGAAATTACCAGCTTTTATCCCACACTTCCCAGGAAGCTGGCGGTAGCAGGCGTATACGTAAAATTGGCCAGAGCATGGAGTTTGAACAGATAAAAGATTATATAAATGGGGATGATATACGCACTATTAATTGGAAAGCTACCGCAAGAAAAGGCGAGTTAATGGTAAATAATTATGTGGATGAAAAATCGCAGCAGGTATATTGCATCATAGATAAAGGCCGCCTGATGAAAATGCCTTTTGATGGTTTAAGTCTTTTGGATTATGCCATCAACAGCATCCTGGCGCTCAGCAATGTTTGCCTGCAAAAACAGGATAAAATTGGACTGATAAGTTTCTCCAATAAAATGGGTTCTATTATTCCGGCTAACCGAAATCCTATACAACGGGAGAATATTCTGCAGGCATTGTATAAAGAGAAAACTGATTTTTTAGAAAGCGATTTTGAAATGCTTTACACACAGGTGCGTAATAAAATAAAGCAACGCAGCCTGCTTATCTTATTTACAAATTTTGAGTCTGTGAACGGCCTCAACAGGCAAACTGCTTATTTGCGATCTATTGCAAGGCATCATTTATTGGTAGTAGTATTTTTTGAGAACACAGAACTGAATAAACTTTCCAATGCCGATGCAGATAATATAGATGACGTTTATGTAAAAGCAATAGCCGCTAAATTTGTATATGAAAAACGGTTGGTTGTAAAAGAACTTCAGAAATATGGTATTGCGTCCATTCTTACTTCCCCACAAAATCTTACAGTAAATACCATCAACAGGTATTTAAAGTTAAAAACCCAGCAGGCAGTTTAGTGTTTTTCTAACGCTATCGTTGCAAGATTTTATCCTACTTTCGCAAAAAATATTTTATTGGCAAAAAAAGAAACATACTACGCTAAACATAAAGCAATGATCAATGGCGCTGATAATATTGAAAGGCCTCCTGTAAAAAATATTCAGATAAGTGAGGCTGCTAAAGCGGATTTTGAAGCAGGTAAAGTAATATTGGTAGATAAGCCACTTCACTGGACTTCTTTTGATGTTGTAAGAAAAATACGTAATAGTATCCGCATTAGAAAAGTGGGACATGCAGGTACTTTAGATCCGTTAGCTACAGGATTATTAATTGTGTGTACCGGGAAGTTTACCAAAAAGATAAATGAATTTATGGCGCAGGAAAAAGAATATACCGGTGCTATAACATTGGGTGCTACAACAGCTACTTACGATCTTGAAAGTTTGCCAGAAAATAAAAAAGATACTGCTGCAATTTCAACTGAACAAATATATTCAGCCACGACGCAATTTATTGGAGAGATACAGCAACTGCCGCCAATTTATTCTGCTATTAAAAAAGATGGCGTTCCGTTATATCAATTAGCAAGACGTGGTGAAGAAGTAGAACTCAAGCCAAGAACAATCACTATAACTCAATTTCAAATTGTTTCAATAGAGATGCCTGTTGTTCGGTTCGAAGTTACCTGCTCTACGGGAACGTATATACGAAGTCTTGCAAATGATTTTGGCAATGCGTTAGGCTGCGGTGGCTACTTAAGTGAATTAAGACGGACAAAAATTGGCGAACATAATGTTGACAATGCGGTCAGCATGGATCAGTTCATCAACAATCTGGAAAAAGAATCCTAAAAAGGATAACTAATACCGATCGTAAAATTAAAATTTTCATATCTCCATTGTCTTTCACTCTTTGAAAATAGCTTTCTAAAGACGTCGTTAAAACCAATCGACGGCACTTTCCATCCATCGTTTACATAACTCAGCTCTGGTCTCTTAAATCTAAAGCCAAGATCTAATCTCAGGATAAAATAATTAAAATCCAGCCGGAAACCCGTGCCTGCACTTACACCTAACTGTTTATATAAATTCTTTAGTTTAAACTGGGCACTATCTTCCACGCCAGGGGGCTTCAGATCTTTCAAATTCCAGATGTTACCGGCATCAATAAACAATGCGCCTCTTAGTGTTAATGTATTTGGGATTATTCGGGCAATATCATACCTGTATTCAACATTTCCTTCCAGCCGCATATCACCGGTTCGGTCATTAAAAGTATATTTAGTCGGGTCAAGAGGAATGAGACTTTCACCACCACGGCCAATGCCACGTACCGGCCAGCCTCTCATACTATTACTACCGCCGCCAAAATACTGTTTAAAGAAGGGCAGTGTTTTAAAAGAATCATTTCCTAACGGTATGCCAACGCCGCCGAATAGACGAAATGCTAAAGCAGTTTTTGTATATACTACGGTATACTTATATTCTGCGTCCAGCTTTATATATTTTCTTTTGTATTTTTTTAAAATGGGTAATGCTCCCCAGGTAAGGCCCGACTCTTCGGCATTTGCAGTAAAATCACGCTGTTTACTGATGCTTAAAAGATGCCTGGCATTTTTATAAGAACTGAAATAACTGGCACTTGTACCAATAATAAAAGCAGTATTGTAAGAATACCGGAGGAATGGGTTATTCATTAAAATAGTTTTAAAACTATCGCTTTGATTAAATAAATAACTGAACTCTGCATTGAATGGGCGTAAAGTATATTTATGACCTTTCTCACTCACCTTGGCGCTACCCAAATTTAGATTTACTGACTGCAGGCTAAAAAGATTCAAACGGTTATTGTATGCAAAACTGGTATTGATAAAACTTTGTCCCGCCACGTACCTTCTTTTCCTCTCCGGAAATATCTGTAGCACTCTGGGGAATAAAATACTGTTACTGTAACTTAGTTCATTTGAATTGATGAGCTTATTAGAATTATTTTTATTGCGGTTATTATTTAATTCTACTCCGGCTCTGAAACTATGGGTCATTTTTATAGCTTCTTTTCCGATGTTTCTATTTACCAGAGAAAGGTTTGCAGAAATTCCAAACAGATTCCCGGCAAGTACATTATTTGCACTGTTGCTTGCGGAATAGCTTGCTTCAAGAGCCGCTTCAAATCCAAATTTTTTACCGGGTATCAATTCTGTAATAAGATCTACTTTATTGCTGCTGTCTTTTCTTTCCACCACCTGTATGTTTACACTTTGCCATACACCTGCATTTGAAAAATTATTGATGGTCTTATAATATTCATCCTGGCGAAACACATCACCTTGTTTTAAAGTAAAATTGCGTGAAAGGAAACCTGTTCTGAAAAGTTTTTCATGGTCTCTTAAAATGAATCTCTTAAATCTTATCGAGCTGTCTTTAGGATCTCTGGTATAAATAATCCTTTGCTTTATATTTATTGTATCCGTTAAATTATCCCCCGGCCTGTAATCCGGTAAAAGGTAAATATCTCCAATGGTATATTTATTCAGTTTTGTAGTATCATCGGGAATATTGAGTACTACTGCCAGTTTTATTTTGGGTGAATCCTTCTGCTGTTGGGCTTCTGCAAGTAATTGCAATTGTTCAAAAGGGTCATCGCTTATGGTAGTTAATGCTGCAATGGTCGTATCTGCTCTCACCCGCAACTCCGCTGCGGTAAATTTATAATATCCATTATTTCTAAAAGTATCTACCAGTCTTGATACTTCTGCAAGTACTGCAACTTTTGTTATTGGGTCTTCTTTTTTTAGTAATGACTGAGCTTCATAGTCAAGTGCTATTTGTTGCAGATCAGGATTGCGAAGGCGGTAACTAACCGTATCAATCAAAGTTTGTTTGCCAGCTTCCACGGTATATTTTACTTCTACTTTTTTACCGATTTTTTCTGTGGATAATGGTAGTCCGAATAAAAGTACTCTGGTATGAACACTCTTACCGGTATCTGGTTTATAAGTAGCATCTGCATGGTAATATCCCAGATGGAACATAGAAGCTTCCATATTCCTTGCTGAATTATTTGCATACACGGTATCAAAAGCCGGTGGGTTTAAAATCTTATGTTTAAAAAGATAAATGTCTTTAGTGGCAAATGTAGAACTATCATCCAACTGGTTGGTAAGCCTTTGAACGACTGCAGATTTTTCTATTTTGCTAAAATTTCCTCCCTTAACTTCGATGGTGTTTTTACCGATATAAGGCCTGTCTACAAGAGGGTTTTTTACTACTGTGCAGGATGAAATAACCAGCAATAGCATAAAGGTACTTTTGGAATAAATAGACATATTTTTGAAAGCCTGGCGAAATAACAGCATATAAAATTGAACAATGTTTAGCAAATCCACCATCAAATATATTCAAAGTTTACAGCACAAAAAATTCAGGGATGAACATAATGCGTTTATTGCTGAAGGGCCTAAACTGGCAGGGGAGTTATTGGCTTCGGGAGCTTTTGTTTGTTCAGCCGTGTATGCGCTGGAAGAATGGGCCGATAATCAACCTGTTGCCATTAAAAAACAACTGGAAGCAACAATAGAAATAGTAAAGGATTTTGAACTGGAGAAAATGACGGCTTTTTCAACGGCAAACCAGGTGCTGGCTGTTTTTGAGAAAAAGACGAGTGTAAATATCCAGGATCCGGTAAATGAAATTACACTGGTTTTAGATGATATCCAGGATCCCGGCAATCTGGGAACAATTATCCGGATTGCTGATTGGTTTGGCATTAAAAATATAATATGCTCTTTGCATACGGCAGATATGTACAATCCTAAAGTGGTGCAGAGCACAATGGCCAGCCTTGGAAAAGTAAATATTTTTTATACAGATATCGAAGTATGGCTTTCAAAAAATGCTGCTATAAAAAAATATGGGGCTGCTCTGGATGGCGCAACGCTTTCATCTGTTGGAAAAATTAAAGAAGGTATTCTTATTATTGGCAATGAATCAAAAGGCATCAGTCCAAATATAATGGCGTTGGCAAATGAAAAGATAACGATCCCACGCATTGGTGAAGCAGAATCTTTGAATGCTGCTGTGGCTACAGGCATAATTTTGTATAGCTTAAAGCAACTATGAAATTGCAAACCGCAAACTTTGCTGAATAAAGTGAAAATGTACAAGAGTGCGACGCAACGCTGATGACCATTGGTATAAAGCCGGTTCCACAAAAAAATAAATTTATTTTACCGGAACTGAATTGCTTTTACAGGCTTCACATTTTTTACCAAAAGAGTAGGTATAACTAATGTAGCAATGCAGATAATTAAAGTAGCGCCATCTACCAACAGCACCTGCATCCAGTTTATATCAGCCTGCGCCTGCGACATGTAATAAGCCTCTTCATTTAGTTTTATAAAACCTGTTTGCTGTTGTAAAAAACAAATTCCCAGCCCGAGCAATGTGCCGGCAATTATGCCGATGATGGCTATTAAAGTAGTATTGTATAAAAAAATAAGTTGTACATCCCAATCAGTTGCGCCAAGCGCTTTCAGCGTTCCCGTCATGCGTGTTCTTTCCAATACTAATATAATAAGACAGGTAATTAAATTCACAATTGCAACGATCATCATAACACCGATCAGGATATTTTTTAACTGTCCCTGCAGGTTAAGCCAGTCGAAAATATTTGGATACACTTCTTTAATACTGCGGCTGTACCAGCTTTGCGGCAATCCATCATAAATAATATTGGAGACCGTATCTGTTCTTTTATAATCATTTAAAAAGACTTCGTAACCGCCGATCTGGTTTGGCTCCCATCTATTCAGTCTGCGGATGAGGTTGATGTCACAGATAGCATAATTTTTATCATACTCTTCAATGCCGGTTTTAAAAATGCCTGCAATGTTTAGGCGGCGTGCAGTGCGGCTTCCATCTTCTCTGAAGAAAAAAACCAGCATACTATCGCCAACGCTTACCTGCAATTGGTTTGCTGTATAAGCGCTTATGTCTATCTGGCTACTGTAGCCGCTATCTGCAAAAGATAGCCATTTTCCTTTTTGTAAAAAAGATTGTAAGCGGCTGAAATTAAAATTGCTGTCAATTCCCTTTAGTAATACACTTTCAATATCTGTATTAAATTTCAGAATGGCAGATTTGGTAGCATAGCGTTCTACCGTTTTCACATCTGGTAACGAATGCAGGTATTTTTCAACACTATCATTTTGAGTGATGGGATATTCCTCAGCTGTATTTACTTTATCATCTAGGCTTTGCTGTACTCTTATATGTCCCCAAAAACTGAAAACCTTGTTGCTGATAGTATGTTGAAAACCATTAACAAAACTGAGGGCGACTATCATTACCGCCACACTGAGCGTAGTAGCGCCAATAGCCAGGCCAATTATAAACCTGCTGAAAGTACGCCGGTTTACCGATGCAATTCTTTTTGCAATAAAAAAGGAAACATTCAAAGCTTTAATTTTGCTACCTTTCAAAAGTAAATTAATTAAGCTATTAAATGAATTTCATCTCAAAACTTATCCTTTCTTTCTTTTT
>JBDSIB010000028.1:0-4743 GCA_039918155.1 Ferruginibacter sp. | reverse complement strand
CCAGTTCTGCTATCATCCAGCTAAGGGCTAAAAAGTAATTTTTCTCCAGTAGCAGAAAAACATTGTTTACTCCTGCATCGGGCATTTTATTAAAAGGCGAGTTTACAATTTCCGGTGTGAGATATGTTTGTATAGATTCATCATTCAAATGGCTATCTGTTAATTGTATAGCACCCTGTAAAGCTTGAGGGTAAATACTCAGCCATCTTAGCTCCCGCCTGAATTTGTGTACTTCAGCTTCGATTTGAGTAAAACCTTTATTGGCGGTGAGCACTAATACTTTTATTTCTTCAATAGATTCTTTATAAAAATTCTCAATGCCTTTTACTTCATCTTCCGGCTTTAGCCAATCTGCTTTGTCTAATTTTTTTCGGATCTTTTTTATGCGATTAGCTTTATCACCCAGCCATTTCTCAGCAGTTAAAATATCGTTTAAACTTTCTATTTTTTCCCTCGTTTGTGCCTGCAGGTAAGAGGTGATGGAAGACGGTATTGTAGTATTCTTCACAAATTCTTTTGCAAAACCATCGTAATAATCAATTGCACCAATGGTGTCTTCCAGTAATTTAAAATGTGCTTTTATATTTTGAAATTTTTTTTTGTTGTGGATGCCGGCATACAACTTTGCCAAACCTTCCAGCATAAAAAGGGGTGTGCGTGCATTGTTATTGTACAACCATAGCGCAGGGTTTTTATCTGCTGCAGCCTGGGCTAATAATGCTTCCAGTTTTACTAAATAAAATTCAAATCTTTCTCTTCCGTTCTTCATAAAAATTATTTTTTTTAAAATTGCTTTCTGTCATATTTATCCTTCTTCAAAAAATGCAACACTGCCACCAACCCAGGTTTTATCTTTATTGTAACGGGTGCCGATCATTTTTCCTTTACTGAGGCGGGCCAGGTTGTGCACTGCAATGGGTCTTTTCCATTTTTCTTTCCAGAAATAGAATAAACGAATCTCTGCTTTTGCATTTTCATCCAGCGTTGGAATTACAGAAGCGTATTGTACTTTCTTTTGCAGTATCCAGTTCTGGGGATCTTTTATTTTGTCAATGTCTTCCTGCGTTACATCTATTACAACTCCCATACCAGCGAATGAAAATAATGGTTTTAAAACATACTCCTCCAGGTTTACCGGCTGCGTTATTTCGTTTAAGAAAAATGTATCGGGCACATAATCATTATCAATAAATGGTAAAGTGAATTTGCTGATGCGGAAAAACCAGTTTGGATGCGGTACCCATTCTACATCATATTTTTTTGTAAGATCAATTATGGTTCCTAAATTTTGTTGCTGTTGCAGATCATCAAAAATAAGCCGGTTGTAAATGCGTTTTATTTCTGTCTTCTTTCCATTAAGATCATAATATAATTTATTGCCTTCGGCTTGTAAAGCAGTAAGACAAACTGTTTTAATGCCAAGCAATTGTTCTGTTGCGTAAAAATCAATACGTGTTTTTTGTTGCTCCGGATATATTTCCAGCAGTATCACATTTTCCGGCGCATGATTGCCGAGAATAATTTCTTTTAATAATTGGATGTAGGTTTCTTTATTGTAACCATTGAGGTAAGAAGAATAATTAGATGGCAATTCTGCATATTCTGCAGTAAGCTCACTGTGGAAAGCCTGGAAGGCAAATAGGGTAGGGAAGCCCTGCATTTCTATCAACTGTGGTTCCAGTTCGCCTTTTTGATTTTGGCAAACGCCAAAATCAAACACCAGGCATTGGGGATGACCATCTTCTCCCGGAACAACAAGATCAGTAGGAATGCTGCGTTGTGTAAGTTCTTTAAAATTCGGTGCAACAATTACATCTATAATATCTTCGCATGCAGCCAACATTTTATTTTTAAAATCCTTTGTTACAAACACAGGTGTTTCTGCATTTCTAAAATCCAATGCGCCGGGGTGAATGGCTTCTACTTTTTGCTCGTATGCATCATACTTTTCCTGAGTAAAACTTTCGTTGAATTTTTTCCGGAGTGTTTTGTCCATAGATATAAGTTGAATGGTTGAATTATCGAATTGTACAATCTCTATAAAGATAAAAAAGTTTCTGTATTGGTGAACATAGGTGTGCCGTACAAGTGAGTGACACAACGATGATGCCCAATGGTATGCTGCTGGTTACAAAAAACTATTTTAAACTTCTGCCAACTGCATATTATTTACGGCATTATTCAAAAAATTGGGAAGGACGTGGGCGTAAGTGCTCATGATCTTTTCGGGATCGTTCAATTGGTCGATCATGGATTGCCATTTGGGTTCACCATAATTATCAATCACGGTTTTTTTACGATCGGGAGTTTGTAAATGAAGACTCATTCCAACGGCATCCGCTTCGGGGTGAAACTGTGTGCCGATCATATTTTCGTTGAAACGAACAGCCATAATTGCACGCTCTAAAGGAATGTGTGGACGGGCTTTTTCTATGGCTAAAATGCTGGCGCCCATAGTCCGTAAACGGTTGTGGCGAGGCTTTGTAACCTGGTAATCACGACTGTCCACAGCATAAAAAGGATCTTTTAATCCATCAAAAATGGGTTCATTATCAGCATCTGGTAAATAGTGAATAGGAAATACGCCAAAAGAAGTGCTTTGCCGTTTGGAAACTTCTGCAATTTCGTACTGGCGACATACCAGTTGAAATGAATGACAGATCAAAAATATTTTTTTCTTGATGATATTGGCCGGATTATCATTAAATTTTTCTACCTGCTGAAGCCATTTAAAATATACCTGCTCCCATTCGCTGCCTTTGCTTTCTAACGGGCTGCCTGGGCCACCGGTGGAAATGTAAATATCATAATCGAGGCCTGGAGCTTCATTTTTGCGGCGTACATCATACTCATCTTTGTGCAACGCTATGCCATTTATTTCGGCAAACTGGTTCAAAATTTCACGTATGCAACGCATTCCCTGGTTATCAAAACCTTCGTACATATCCAGGATTGCAACTCTCAAAATATTGGATTCATTTAAAATCATTGTTCAAACATAATATTTTTTTAACATTCCCCTTTTTGATAAACGATATTTTTTATCAACGGTTTGTGTAAAAGTAATACAGTATTACACGAATTAGGGCTAATTACACGAATTATGTATGTAAGAAAAGACGTTTATATCTTATAAAGGTAATTCGTGTAATTAGCCCTAATTCGTGCAATAAACCTCAATAAACCGCTCCTTTCCACCAAATTATAAATTACCTTTGCCCGCAAATTATGAAGACAAAAAGTATAAAGAGAGATAAGGTAAACATCATTACGCTGGGTTGTAGTAAAAATATGGTGGATAGCGAAGTGCTGAGTGGGCAATTGCTTGCAAATGATATTGATACGGTACATGAGAATGGCAAGCTTGATCATAATATTGTAATTATTAATACATGCGGATTTATTGATAAGGCGAAGGAAGAGAGCATTAATACTATTCTGGATAATGTGGCATTGAAAAAACGTGGTCGCCTGGATAAAGTGTATGTGACCGGTTGCTTAAGCGAACGCTATAGAAATAATTTAGAAGAAGAAATACCTGAGGTAGATGCTTTTTTTGGAACGATGGAATTGCCATTGCTTTTAAAAAGATTTGAAGCCGATTATAAAGGGGAATTGATTGGTGAAAGATTGTTGAGTACACCTCAACATTACGCTTACATAAAAATTAGCGAAGGCTGTAACCGCACCTGTTCGTTTTGTGCTATTCCGCTGATGCGTGGCAAGCATGTGAGCCGCACTATAGAAAGCATTGTAGAGGAAGCAAAACAATTGGTGCAGCGTGGTGTAAAAGAAGTGATGCTGATAGCGCAGGAACTGACTTATTATGGTCTGGACATTTATAAAAAACGGCAGTTGCCAAAATTGCTGCATGCATTGGCAGATATAAAAGGCTTGGTGTGGATCCGTTTGCATTATGCATATCCATCAAAATTTCCGATGGATATTATTGATGCGATGAACGAGCGGGAGAATATTTGTAATTACCTGGATATGCCGCTGCAGCATGCATCTAACAATATGCTGAAGGCTATGAAGCGCCAGATAACGAGGGAAGAAATGGAAGATCTGATTGGTGAGATTCGTTATAAAATTCCGGGTATTTGTTTGCGTACTACTTTGATTGCGGGTTTTCCCGGAGAGACGAGGGATGATGTGGAAGAACTGAAAACCTTTTTACAGAAAATGCGTTTTGACAGGGTGGGTACCTTTACTTACAGTCATGAAGAAGATACCAGCGCTCATGATCTGATAGATAATATTTCTGCTGAAGAAAAAGAAGAAAGAGCCCAGGAAATAATGGAAGTGCAGCAGGAAATTTCTTTAGAAAAAAATGAAGAGAAGCTTGGCAAAACTTTTAAAGTGATCATTGATAAAAAAGAAGCTGGTCGTTATCTCGGTCGTACAGAATTTGACAGTGTGGAAGTGGACAATGAAGTAATAATACAAAGCAGTAAAAAATTACATCCCGGAGATTTTGTAAATGTAAAAATTACAAAGGCATTTGATTATGATCTGGAAGGGGAAGTGGTATAGGAATGGTCAATGGTCAATGGTCAATGGTCAATAAAAAGTTAGATAATAGAGTTATTCAATTAAATTATAAAATATACTTCGCTTCCCTCTCCTTTGGAGAGGGGATAGGGGTGAGGCCATGAAAGCTCAGCATATTCCTTACGGCAATACAAACGCTTTTTCAAAGATCGTTTTGGATTATATAAATGCTGCGCCGGCATTACAGCC
>JBDSIB010000027.1:0-12916 GCA_039918155.1 Ferruginibacter sp. | reverse complement strand
GTTCATCAAAAAAGCATGATAGGAATATCATGCTTTTTCTTTTATATTTTTTTGATAGAATTATGCTTCTTCTTTTCCCATGGCGGCGAGTTTCATTTTTCTGGCTACATCATGGCCTACATATTTTTCTATCCGGTGCTCTACCAAATAAATCAACGGTGTAAGTACAATGGCCATAAATGCTTTGTAAAAATAATTTACTACGCCAATTGCCAATATTTGTTGCCAGGTAAATACTCCAAGGAAAGCAATAAATAAAACGATATAACTATCTACAATTTGTGAAACCAAAGTAGATCCTGTTGCTCTTAACCAAACTCTCTTTTCACCGGTGATCTTTTTAATTTTATGAAATACAGTTACGTCTACCAACTGGCTCACAAAGAATGCCACAAGACTTCCGACAATAATTCTCATACCCTGCCCAAAAATACCATTAAAGGCATCCTGCATACTGGGTACATTATCAGAAGCGGCATGGCTGGTTACCCAAAAGTCTGCAGGTGGTACTTTCATTGCTATATAAAACATCACAAAGGCATAAGAAATAAGCCCGATTGCAATTAATGAAATACGCCGTACTATTTTAGGTCCGTAAAATTCGTTTACAATATCCGTTATAATGAACTCCAGCGGCCATAAAAGCACACCGCAGGTAAGACTAATTGATATACCGCTTTGTCCGAAAATGGTGAAGTTGGAAGGATGAGCACCGAACAGTTTTTCCAAAGAAAAAATCTTTGTGCCGATGGTTTCTGCAATGAGAGCATTAGCCACAAAGAAAGCTGTAAAGAAAACAAAAATCTTTGTAGGCTTGTCTCGCAGAAGGTTTGTAATCATTTTCGGGATTGAGTATTTTGAGTATTGAATATTAAGACAATCAGAATTTTAGTAACAATGATTCCTTCGTTTATAACGATTCTATCTTTCTATTACTCTTTTCTCTTAATGATAAAAGAATTGATACCATATCTGCACCGGCAGCAAAATAATGTTGAACCAGATTATAACCCTTGAGACATTAACCGGCTTACGAATAGACTTCCGAAAAATAATAATAAAAACAAATGCCATATTTAAAAAAATAGCAACTACTAATCCCAGGACCGCAATGCTGCCTTCCAAAAATGGCAAGGGAATAACTGCATCGTGGCTCCCATTGCTGTGAACACTGTTTTCTATAAACCTCATTGCAAAAGCTATGAGGAAACAGATGTTACAGATGAGGACTATTTTTGAAAAAAAACGCAAAGTCGGGTTAATGAATTATGAGTGATAATTAATAAGTTCCTAAATTTCTGAGTTTGTAAATTAATACGAACTACATTTTCATACTGATACATTTCAAATAGGGAAACCTACTTCCCTCTTCCCCAACCAAACCAATCGTTACCATTGGCATACAACATCAGCGCAAGTAAAATGACGATACCAACTATCTGTGCATATTCCAGAAATTTTTCACTTGGCTTACGGCCGGTGATCATTTCTATTAAAGTAAAGAGAACGTGGCCACCATCCAATGCCGGTATGGGCAATAGATTCATGAAAGCAAGTATGATAGAAAACAATGCTGTGATGTTCCAGAAAGATTCCCAATCCCAGCCAGTGCCGGAAAAAATAGAACCCATTGTTTTAAAACCTCCGACACCTTTATAAGCGCCCGTGCTTGGAGAAAAGATCAATTTAAATTGTTCTATATATTCTTTTAAAGAATTTATTGCCAGTTTAAACCCGGCAGGGAAAGCACTGAAAAATGTATAATCAGTATGATTGATCTTTAAAACCCCAAGACTGTCGTATTGAGCATTGGTTAAAAATTGTGGACCTATTTTACCATCTTCATCAGTTATCACCGGAATGATAATATCCTGGCCTTTTCTATCCACTGTAAGTACAACCTTTTGATTTTTTTTAGCTCCCATATATCCAGCTACCTGGTCAAAATAAGTTACATCCAGAGAATCTACTTTTATAACCTTATCCCAATATTGCAGACCTGCCCTTTTTGCAATAGAAGTATCTTTTGCATCAAACTCCCCAATTACTGCAGGTATACGTGGTAAAAAAAGTCTGCCCTTAGTTTTCTTTTTTTCAATAAGCTGGCCAATTAAACTGCGGGGAATAACGATCATTGTATCCTTACCATTCCTGGTAATATTTATCTGTCCACCGCCGCTGAAAAGGATTTTCTTAGGTGCATCTTCAAAATATTTAACCGTATCGCTATTAACAGCTACAATTTTATCACCGTCTCTCAAACCAATTTCATACATCAGAGAATCAGTAACCCAGATACCGTTCTTCAAAGATTGATTTGGAATTTTATCTTCGCCCCAAACCATTAATATACCTGCATAAATAATGAATGCAAGAATAACATTAACGGTAACACCACCGAGCATAATTATCAAACGCTGCCAGGCCGGCTTGCTGCGGAATTCCCAAGGCTGTGGCGGTTGCTTCATCTGTTCTTTATCCATACTCTCATCTATCATTCCAGAGATCTTTACATAACCTCCCAATGGCAGCCAACCTATACCATATTCTGTTTCGCCCACTTTCTTTTTAAAGATGGAAAACCATGGATCGAAAAAAAGATAAAATTTTTCTACCCGGCACTTAAACCATTTTGCGGTGATATAATGCCCGAACTCGTGAAGAATAACAAGAATAGAAAGAGATAATAATAACTGCGCTGTTTTTAAACCTACGCTTGGCCAATTGATGGCTAATATTGTGTCGAAAACCATGTACGTTTTTATTTTTTTTAGAGCTGCGTTTATTGGTGATTATTGATATGCCGTACAAGAGAGTGACACAACGATGATGACCAATGGTATGCTGCCCGGTACAAAATATTTATTTTATAATTTCATTATAGAAGCGGCGAAGTTACGAGCCTCGCCATCGCTATCAAAATATTCCTCTAACGTTGGATTGCTGATAAAGTTAATTTTTTCCATGGTTTTTTCTACCACAGCGGTAATATCCAGAAAGCCGATACGGTTTTTTAAGAAAGCCCATACTGCAATTTCATTTGCAGCATTTAAAACGCAAGGTTTATTGCCACCTGCCTTTAATGCCTCGATGGAGAGCCCAAGATTGCGAAAGGTTTTATAATCAGGTTCTTCAAAACTAAGCGCTGGATATTTGCGGAAACTTAACCTGGGAAAATCATTCTTTATTCGGTTCGGAAAACCCAGCGCATACTGAATCGGAAGTTTCATATCCGGTAATCCCATTTGCGCTTTTACACTTCCGTCCTGGAACTGTACCATGCTATGAATAATGCTTTGGGGATGAATAACCACCTCTATCTGGTCGGGCTGCAGATTGAATAACCATTTTGCTTCTATCATCTCAAGCCCTTTGTTCATAAGGGTTGCAGAGTCTATAGAAATTTTGGCACCCATGCTCCAGTTGGGATGTTGCAGGGCATGATCCCGCTTTACATTCACCAGGAAATTTGGCTTTTTCCCCAGGAAAGGCCCACCACTTGCCGTTAAAATTATTTTCTCGATAGGGTTGCGGGACTCACCGACAAGACACTGAAAAATGGCAGAATGTTCACTATCGACAGGTATGATGGGCGACCGGTTTTCAAGTGCAGTCTGCATTACAATATCACCTGCAACTACCAGTGTTTCTTTATTTGCAAGTGCAATCACTTTACCTTTTGACACGGCTTTCAAC
This sequence comes from Ferruginibacter sp., assembly GCA_039918155.1. Lineage (GTDB taxonomy): Bacteria > Bacteroidota > Bacteroidia > Chitinophagales > Chitinophagaceae > Ferruginibacter. Next base: position 9,220 of record JBDSIB010000027.1, on the reverse strand, counting down.
GTTGGTTTTAAGCCCGCAAAACCAACAATCGCAGCCAGCATTATATCATAAGTATCAAAATCGGCTACTTCTTCCAGCGCATTTTCGCCGGCAAAAACCTTTATATTTTTTGAGGATAAAGCAGTTTTAATTTTTTCATATTTACTCTCATCTCCTATTACCACTGCATTGGGACTAAACTCCATTGCCTGTTCTACCAACAGATCCGCATTGGAATGGGCTGTGAGAATTTCTACTTTAAGAAGATCACTTTGAGAACGAATAACATCCAGCGCCTGCGTACCAATAGAACCTGTGCTCCCAAAAATAGCAATGCGCTTTTTCTGCTCTTCTGCAGCCATAAATTAATTTTGATGTTGAAAAAATTATATATGTGCGGCAATTTAACGTAATAAATCCTTTAAAGCGCTATTAGCCTTGCTAAAATTGAACTGGGCTATCAGATTGTTCATCATTGCGGCAACCTGCTCATTCTGCAGATTATTGATGGAACCTTCGTGGGTATGATGAACAGCGGATTGATATTTAAAATTATTCTCTTCAATCGATTGGCCTATCTGCTTGTAGGCGTCCCTGAATGGAACGCCCTGCGAAACCAATTTGTTCACTTCTTCCACACTAAAAAGATATTTATATTTTTCATCTGTAAGAATGTTTTCTTTAACCGTGATGTTGCTGAACATGAGCGCCGCCATGTTGATACAATTGTGCAAAATACTGAAGGATGGGAAAAGATGTTCTTTAAGCAATTGCAGATCCCGGTGATAACCGCTGGGAAGATTTGTGGTCATCATCATGATCTCATTTGGCAACGCTTTGATGCGGTTGCAGTAAGAACGGATGAGTTCAAAAACATCCGGATTCTTTTTGTGCGGCATAATGCTGCTGCCTGTTGTCAATTCAGTTGGAAAAGAAATAAAATCAAAATTCTGGTTGAGATATAAACAGGCATCCATGCTCATTTTTGCCAAAGTATCTGCAACATTTGATAAAGCCTGTGCAGTGATTCGTTCTGCTTTTCCACGGCCCATTTGTGCATATACTACATTATAATTCAGATTTTCGAAACCCAGTAATTCTGTGGTAAGTTTTCTATTTATCGGAAACGAGGAACCATAACCGGCGGCGCTGCCCAGTGGATTTTTATTTACAATATTGTAAGCAGCTTTTAAAGTCTCTACATCATCTACCAGGCTTTCGGCATAAGCGCCAAACCATAAGCCAAAGGAAGATGGCATCGCCAATTGCAGATGTGTATAGCCGGGAAATAAATGATCTTTATATACTTCACTTTTTTGTTGCAGCAACTGGAAAAATGCTTCGATGGCATGAACAAGATTTTCAATTTCACTCCGTAAAAACAATTTTACATCTACCAACACCTGGTCGTTGCGGCTACGGGCAGAATGGATTTTTTTTCCGGTATCGCCTAATTTTTCGGTTAGTAAAAATTCTATTTGCGAATGAATATCTTCTACTTCCGGCTGAATCGCAAAATTGGATTGCTCTATATTTTTAAAAATGTTTTGTAACTCCTTTACCAGAGTTGCTGCTTCGTCATTCGTCAGCAAGCCAACGCTGGCAAGCATTTTAGCATGTGCAATATTCCCATACACATCAAAAGGTGCCAACTGCACATCAAAGTCACGGTCATTGCCAACAGTAAAATTTTCGACTGCTTTATTTACATCAATATTTTTTTGCCAAAGCTTCATGGAAATAAATTGCTAAATGATGAATTGTTATTCTTTAAAAAGTCATTTGTCAAAAGTCAATGGTCATTAGTCAAAGGTCAATAGTGAATGATGAAAAATCAATACTCTATTTACTTTTTAGACCCTATTTACTTTAATTACTTTTTCTACTCTATCTACTTTATCTACCTATCTACTTTATTTACTCTCTCCACCAACTCCACATAAAACCCAATCCCTTCTCCAATATCTTTTAAAGCTACAAATTCATTTGCACTATGGCTTTGGGCACTGTTGCCGGGGCCGCATTTAAGTGTTGGTAAAGGAATCAGTGCTTTATCTGATAATGTTGGTGAGCCATATACTTTTTTCCCTAAAGCAATTCCGGCTTTTACAATGGGATGATCAATTGCTATTGCCGATGATTTTAATCTTGTGCTTCTCGGTTTTATTGCTACCGCAACATTTTCTGAAATAGTCTTTAAAATTTCTTCGTGGCTGTATAATTCCGTTACCCGGATATCCACCACAAAAGAACACGCTGCCGGAATAACATTGTGTGCTTTATTTTCTGTTGTGATAGATGTCACACTCATTTTTACTTCGCCTAAAAGATCAGATATTTTTTCAAAACGGTAATTGTTAAACCAGTCAATTGTGGTGATAGCTTTGTAAATGGCGTTATCGCCTTCCTCCCGTGCTGCATGACCTGCAATACCGATAGCCGTACAGTCCAGCACCAGCAGGCCTTTTTCAGCAATAGCCAGATCCAGTTGTGTTGGCTCCCCTACTATTGCAAACGAATCTTTATGGAGAAAACATTTTTTAAAATCGGCATCGCTGAATAATTTCTCAATACCATTTGCGCCGCTTATTTCTTCTTCAGCTGTTGCAGCAAAAACAATATTATAATTCAGATCTTCTTGATCGTAAAAGAATAAAAATGCGGCCAGCAGGCTTACCAAAGATGCACCGGCATCTGTACTTCCAAGGCCGAATAATTTTCCATCTTCAATTTCCGGCTGCAGCGGATCATTGGTATATCCTTCGTTTGCTTTTACGGTATCGTGATGCGAATTAAATAAAATGCTGGGTTTGGTTGCATCAAAATATTTATTGCAACACCAGACGTTGTTCATCAATCTTTTTACCCGAATATTTTTTTGTTGTAAAAAACGCTCTATGCAATCTGCAGTTTTATCTTCTTGTCTGCTGAGAGATGAAATAGCAATTAACTGCTGCAATAAAGCAACAGCTTCCTTATTTAATATCGTGATTGCATTATTCTCCATGTATGATGGCGGTGCCGGATTGATGATTGATCAATGCTGCCAGTTTTTCTGCGTTGCCGATAATCACCTGCTGCACACCTGCATTCAATGCTGCGAAAGCATTGTCCAGCTTTGGTATCATTCCCGCAGAAATAATATGATCGTTTTTTAAGGTAACAAAACTACTGGTTGTAATTTCTTTAATTACAGATGCATCATCCGAGGCATCCATTAAAACACCGTCTTTTTCAAAACAATAAATTAAAGCAACATCATAAAAAGCCTGCATGGCTTTTGCAATTTCATTTGCTACGGTATCTGCGTTGGTATTTAGTAATTGCCCTTTTGTATTATGTGTAATTGGGGCAAAGACAATAGAAGTATTTGTTTGCAAAATGGTTTTGATAAATTCACTATTCACTTCATCTACATCGCCAACAAAACCATAATCAATTGATGCGCCGGTTCTTTTATGTGCTTGTATTACATTTGAATCTGCGCCACATAAGCCAATAGCATTGCAACTTTCAGCCTGCAGCATGGCAACAATATTTTTATTGATGTAACCGGCATACACCATTGTCACAACTTTCAAAGTCTCTGCATCTGTAATTCTTCTGCCATCTACCATTTGCTGTTGAATGCCCACGGCTTCTGCAACTTTGGTGGCCAATTTACCACCGCCATGTACCAGTATTTTTTTTTCTTTTATCTCTGCAAAGTCTTTCAGAAATGAAGAAAGCTTATGTTCATCATCAATAATATTTCCACCGATCTTTATAACATACAGTTTCTCCATGTCGGCCTAGTTTGTTTGTAGTATTTCTGATAAAACTGCCTGTGCTGCCCATACCCTGTTAGCGCCTTCCTGCGTTACCAGGCTGTTGGCACCATCCAATACCTCATCGCTCAATTCTACATTCCTCCTTACCGGAAGGCAATGCATAACTTTTGCATTATTAGTAATAGCTAACTTTTTTTCATCCAGCATCCAGTTACCTGGTACTGACGGCATGGCCCCGTAATTATTAAAACTGCTCCAGTTTTTTACATAAACAAAATCTGCATCTTTCAATGCTTCATCCTGATTATTGATGATGGTTGCGCCGTTTGTAAATTGTATATCCAGCGCATAACCTTCAGGGTGAGTGATCACAAAATCCGCTTCGTCCCATTTATTGATCCATTGTGCAAAAGAGTTTGCAACACATTGAGGTAATGGTTTTATATGTGGTGCCCAGCTTAAAACTATTTTAGGTTTTTTATTTTGTGGAAGGTTTTCTTTTATAGTAATAATATCTGTGAGCGATTGCAAGGGATGAAGGGTTGCACTTTCCAGGCTTACAATCGGTACGCCGGAATATTTTATAAATGCGGATATCACTGTTTCTGCATAATCATCCTGCCTGTTTTTTAAAGAAGGAAAAGTGCGAATACAGATGATATTAAAATAAGCACCAAGCAGTGGCGCTGCATCTTTTATATGTTCTACGGTAGTGCCATTCATTACTGCGCCTTCGGAAAATTCCAACGCCCAACCTTCTTTATCTACATTAAAAACAATGGGTTCTATTCCGAGATTCTGTGCAGCAATCTGTGTGCTGATACGGGTGCGTAAACTTGGATTTAAAAACAGCAAGCCGATCTTTTTGTTTTTCCCTAAATTTATATCTGCAAACGGGTTTTGCTTATAGTGCCTGGCTTTTTCAACCAGGGCATCAATATTTTCCACATCATTTACTGAGATAAAATTTTTCATCCTTCCAGTTCTGTTTTAATGGCTTGTAAAAAAATATCCGCATGCTCTTTCGTCATATTCAATGCCGGTAAAAGCCTGATCACATTAGGTTTGGCTTCACCCGTAAATATTTTATGCTTAAATAAAAGATTCTTTTTTACGCCGGCAAATTCTTCCGGTAACTGAATACCAATCATTAAACCTCGACCACGTACTTCAATTATATTCGGTAGCTTTTTTAATTCCTCTATTAAATAATTACCAATGCTTTCAGCGTTTTGCATTAAATTATTATTCTCAATCTCTTCCAGCACAGCTAAGGAGGCAGCACAAGCTAAATGATTGCCGCCAAACGTAGTGCCCAACATAAAATATTTTGCATGAAACTTTGGTGCAATGGAAATACCGGCAACAGGAAATCCATTGCCCATCCCCTTTGCCATGGTATAAATATCTGCATTTACGTCGGCAAAATCATGCGAATAAAATTTGCCACTACGGCCATACCCACACTGCACAGAATCTGCAATATATACCGCATCATATTGATCGCATAAGCTTCTTATTTTTTGTAAAAAATTTTCAGATGCGACATTGATTCCACCAACACCTTGTATGCCTTCAATAATGACAGAAGAAATTTCATTTTCGCTGAAAGCTTTTTCCAGCGCAGCCTCATCGTTAAAAGGAAGAAAAATAATATTATCTGTTTCATTTACCGGCGCAACAATAGATGGATTGTCTGTTGCTGCAACTGCCAATGAGGTACGGCCGTGAAATGCTTTTTTAAAAGCAATTATTTTTTTACGTCCATTGTAAAATGAAGCTAATTTTAAAGCATTCTCATTTGCTTCTGCACCGGAGTTACATAAAAATAACTGATAATCTTCTTTACCGGAAACGGTACCTAATTTATCAGCAAGCTCCTGCTGCAATGGAATTTTTATAGAATTAGAATAGAAAGAAATCTTATGTAACTGGTCTTCAATTCTTTTTACCCAATGCGGATTGGTATGGCCAATACTGATTACTGCATGGCCACCATAAAGATCAAGATATTTCTGCCCCTTATCGTCCCAAACCCAGGATCCATCAGCTTTTACAATGGTAACATCATTTAAAGGATATACGTCAAATAGATTCATCTAAAAATAATTTGCTTTTAATTTTAATCCGGTTGTTTCTTCCAATCCGAAGATTAAATTCATATTCTGTACCGCCTGTCCACTGGCACCTTTTAATAAATTATCCAATGCAGAATGCACCACCAACTTGCTGCCTATCTTTTCTATCTGAACAATGGCTTTATTGGTATTTACAACCTGCTTCAAACTTACAGGTTCTTTACTCACATGCACAAAGGGATGTCCTTTATAAAATTCATTGTACAGAACAGTTAATTCTTCTATACTCAAATCACAACTTAATTGTGAGCTTATAAAAATGCCACGGGTAAAATCTCCCCGCCAGGGAACAAAGCTGAGATCTATATCAGAAGAAGGTTGCAATTGTAACAAGGTTTCGCCTATCTCACCCAAATGCTGATGAGAAAGTGTTTTATATGCCTGTACATTATTTGCCCTCCAGCTGAAATGAGCCGTTGCAGAAAGCGTTTGCCCGGCACCGGTAGAACCTGTGATTCCAGTTGTATATATCTGTTTAAGCAAACCTTCTTTTGCAATAGGTAAAAGCCCCAACTCAATAGATGTAGCAAAACAACCTGGGTTGGCAATACTATCTGCATTTTTTATTTGTTCTCTATTTATTTCTGGCAGGCCGTAAATAAATTTTCGCCCTTTTATTTCTGAATCCTTTTTTAAACGGAAATCATTTCCAATATCAATAAGTTTTACAGAAGCAGGAATATCATTTGCCTCCACAAATTTTTTGGCTTCTCCATGACCGGCACACAGAAATAATACATCTACATCATAATGATGCTCTTTAGAAAAAAGCATTTCCGTATCACCTGCCAGGTCCTCATGCACTTTACTCAAAGGATTACCGGCATTGCTTTTACTTTGCACAAAAACAATTTCTGCAACCGGATGATTCAATAAAATTCTGATCAATTCACCACCCGTATAACCTGCGCCACCAATAATTCCAACTTTAATTTTTTCCATTTGCATCTTCTTTTATCAAATGATAAATGCCGGTTTGGTTACCGAATATTTTTGAGAACCCTCTTACATCCTGCCCTGTCCAGCCGCTGTTCATTTCACCATAACTGCCAAACCGGTTACTCATAAGATCGTAAGAAGATTCAATTCCGTTTACAATAAAACGATATGGAAGTAATTGAATAAATACATCACCGGTCACATGCTGCTGTGTACTTTCAAAAAAAGATTCAATATCACGCATTACCGGATCCATTATTTGTCCTTCATGCAGCCAGTTGCCATAAAATTGTGACAACTGATCTTTTAAATTCAATTGCCATTTTGTTAGTACATGTTTTTCCAAGGCATGATGCGCTTTTAAAATAACCATGGGTGCTGCTGCTTCAAAACCAACTCTTCCCTTTATACCAATAATAGTATCGCCCACATGCACATCACGTCCAATTGCAAATGGTGCTGCAATAGTTTGTAAATATTGAATAGCTTTTGACGGATGTGAAAATGTTTGTTCATTTACAGCTATCAATTCTCCTTTAGTAAAATGCAGTTTTATATTTTCGGCTGTTAAGGACTTATCTAACTGTGTCGGCCAGGCTTCTTCCGGCAACATACCATTGCTTTTCAATGTTTCTTTTCCACCAACGCTGGTACCCCAAAGCCCTTTATTAATAGAGTATGCAGCTTTTTCAAAATTCATTGCTACCCCATTCTCTTTCAAATAATTTATTTCTGCTTCCCGGCTTAATTGCAAGTCACGTATTGGGGTAATGATTTCTATACCGGGCAACATGCTGTTAAAGATCATATCAAACCGCACCTGATCGTTCCCTGCACCGGTACTTCCATGCGCTACAGCATCAGCATTTAATTTTTTTGCATGCTCCGCAATGTTCACCGCCTGTATCAATCTTTCTGCGCTTACACTTAAGGGATAGGTATTATTTTTTAAAACATTTCCGAAAACCAAATACTTTATAATGGAATTATAGTAATTTTCGACAGCATCAATGGTTGTGTGAGAAATAACGCCAAGATTGTATGCATGCTTTTCTATCTGTTGTAACTCTTCTTCACTAAAGCCGCCTGTATTTACAATTACAGAATGTACTTCATAGCCTTTATCTTTTGTAAAATATTTAGCACAGTAAGAAGTATCTAATCCGCCACTAAACCCAAGTACTACTTTTTTCATTAAGCTTTTTATTAGAAATTAAAAAAATACCGCAGCAGCGAAACTTTGCCACCACCTTTTTGTTCCCGCTTTAAAAATCGGAGCATCATACGCTGCTTCAGCCGCATGAACCTTTCATACAGTTTTGAATGTTGTTTAAAATCTGCTGCTGTTTCTGCAGGTTCATAATGATCTTTAGGATCATACAACATTGCTGTACACATACAATTCTTCCGGTCCTTGCTCATCAAAATATCATAATTCACACAGCTTTTACAGCCAGCCCAAAATTGTTCATCATCCGTAAGCTCACTATAAGTTACCGGTTCATAGCCAAGATCAGAATTTATTTTCATTACTGCAAGGCCGGTAGTAAGACCAAATATTTTTGCCTCAGGATATTTTATCCTCGACAACATGAATACTGTTTCTTTTATTTTTTTAGCTACACCGCTTTTCCTAAAATCGGGTGAAACGATCAGACCGCTGTTGGCGACAAAAGTATCATGGCCCCAGGCTTCAATATAACAAAAGCCTACCCAGTCACCAGTGGGGGTAACCGCAATGACGGCCTTGCCTTCGGTGATTTTTTTTGCAATGTATTCAGGTGATCGCTTGGCAATACCTGTGCCTCTCACTTTGGCAGAAGATTCCATTTCTGCGGTGATGATAGAAGCATATTTTATATCGGCTGCATGTGCAGTACGAATGATAATTTCGGAATGTTCCAATTTATGTAAAATTGAAATGAATAATTAGTGAAAATGTTGAAGCACTAAATGTGCTGGAAGTGGCCGGGGGATTTTTTCACTGACAGGGGCATTTTGTTATATGCTCGTCCTATCAGCAACCACGTCGCTGATGTGTAATTAAAACCCGTGAGGGGTAGAAGCTAATATTTAAAATGTTTTTTTTCAATGCCTTTATTGGTCTTGTAAAAATTATTTGAACACAAAAGTAAAACATTAATATTTATTAGAGGGTAAAAAATATTAATATTTTGTTATGATCTCCTTTTAACCGCATATTACTCTGAGGCGAATGAGCTTAATTCGTCAGCTATTTTACGATCGTTTCCGAGCCTTGGTACTTTATTTTGGCCGCCAAGTTTGCCAACACTTTTCATATAATCTACAAATCCATTTTTCTTTATCGGTGTAATTTTTAATTTCTGCAAAATATTACCACCTATCAGGTCATCGTAATAAACATTTTTTGAT
>JBDSIB010000026.1:0-9236 GCA_039918155.1 Ferruginibacter sp. | reverse complement strand
TTAAGTCCGTAATTACCCAGTGTGGCAAGGTCATCATTTACTGTACCGAGCACAATCCCTTCTGCTGAGGTTCCTAATTGTTCTGCAACTTTAGCTGCATAATTTGCCGCTTCAAAAGATGATTTTTTTATGTGGCCATCTGCCTGATCTAAGAATACTAATACACTCATATAATTTGAATTTAGAGCCCCTGATCCGCCGATGGCGGGGAACCTGGGTTTGTTAGTTAATAATGATGTTGATGCGATATTCATCTTCATTCTTTAAATGAAAAATGTATATCGTTTCTACAGTCCATCCCGATTGCTATCAGGAGAGTGACACAACGATGCTAAATAAAATTAATAAAGTTGGCCAAACAAAAAATAAAATTTCAATACAAAGAGCTAATACTAATGTTGTGAAGATTTATCCTTAGTCCCCCTTTAGGGGTCAGGGGCTCCTTAAAATGCTTTCGCCTCCTCATGCAGCAACCTCACCAATTCAGCCGGATCATCTGCGCTTACTAATTTTACACCAGCTTTTGCAGGTGGTAAATCATAAGATACTACACTGGTAAGCGCTTCCGCCGCAACAGCTTCTATTACTTTTAGCGGTTTGCTTCTAGCGCCCATAATACCTTTCATGTTTGGAATGCGTTGTTCTGCCATTCCTTTCTGGCAACTAACTACTAAGGGTAACGCTGCTTTATCAGTTTCTTCGCCACCTTCAATTTCTCTTATTACAACGGCTTCATTTCCTTCCAGGTCAAATTTTACTGCATGAGAAATATAAGGCAGGTCTAATAACTCGGCCACCATGCCACCAATGGCAGATCCATTATAATCAATCGTTTCTTTACCGGTAAAAATAAGATCGTAATTGCCTTCTTTTGCAACTGCGGCAATCTGCGAAGCAATGTAAAAGCTGTCGCTGTTCTCTGTATTTATTCTTATCGCTTCATCTCCACCCAATGCAAGTGCTTTGCGTATGATAGGCTCACTATCTGCTGTGCCCACATTTACAAGATGCAGAACAGTGGAAGGATCTTTTTCTTTCAATTCAATGGCTCTTACTAATGCATACCATTCGTCGTATGGATTGATGATCCATTGCACCCCATCTGCCGCAAATTTCGTATTGTTATCAGCGAAGGCTATTTTTGCAGTGGTGTCAGGTGTTTTGCTGATGCAGACTAATATCTTCATTATCCGTTTTTATTTGCTTTCTCTAAAAAAGAAAGAATGATTAAATAAAGGTTGTTTATGCAACTAAATGCAAATATAAGAGATGTAAAGATACTTTTGAACAACCTTAAAAAAAAGTTTTGAAATGACAAGAATAGAAAAATTGCTGGAGTTTATGAAAACCGCTGATAAAGACAGTTTTCTGCAGCACGCTTTAGCATTGGAATATATTAAAGTAGACGATGATGATGAAGCCAGGAAACTCTTCAATGAAATATTACTAAGAGAACCAACATATATCGGTTCTTATTATCATTTAGGAAAGTTACTGGAGAGAGTGGCCGATTACGATCGTGCAATAAGAGTATACAAAAGAGGCATGGAGGAAGCAAAAAAAGCAGGTGATAATCATAGCTATAATGAACTGCAGGGAGCGCTGGAAGATATAGAGGAGTAGGAAAGCCCCCTGACCCCTGAAGGGGAAACCTAAGATCATTACTTTTTAAAATACTGGTAATTTTTTAGAATTAAAGTCTTTTGTTTTTGATAACCAGCATTTGTCCTTTGGTCATCATCGTTGTGTCACTCTCTTGTACAGTTAAAGCAATATGCATCATTTTTCAAAACGATTAAAATTAAAATTCTGTCAAATAAATTAAATACTAACAATCTAAGTTCCCCTTCAGGGGACAGGGGCTAAAATTAAAATTCTGTCAAATAAATTAAATACCAACAATCTAAGTTCTCCCTTCAGGGGGGCAGGGGGCTCTTTACTTTCCACTTTTAAACAATACATCAAAACCGAGAATCTCTTTGACCCAAAAGAGCATTTACTGCTTGCCGTTAGTGGCGGTGTAGATTCTGTTGTATTATGTGAATTGTGCCAACAGGCAGGTTTTAATTTTGCAATAGCACATTGCAATTTTCAATTAAGAGGAGAGGAGAGTAATGGCGATGAAACATTTGTAAAAGACCTGGCTGCACATTACAATGTTCCTTTTTTTGTAATGCAATTTGATACTGAGAAATATGCAGCCGAAAACAAAACATCCATCCAGGTAGCTGCAAGAGAATTACGGTATGAATGGTTTAGTGAACTCTTGAAAATATTTAAAGAGCCTTCCAGTCGTGAAGACTTAGAATTCCCCCTTCAGGGGGTTAGGGGGCACCTTCTCCTCACCGCCCACCACGCCGATGACAACAGCGAAACCATCTTAATGAACTTTTTCAAAGGTTCAGGTATCAATGGTTTAAAAGGAATTTTACCAAAGCAAAAAAATATTGTACGGCCATTATTATTTGCCGGCAAAGAAGACATACTAACTTTCGCAAACGAAAATAACCTGTCCTACCGGGAAGATTCCAGTAACAGCAGTGATAAATATACCCGCAATTACTTCCGTCATCAACTGATACCGAGGATTGAAAAAATCTTTCCGCAGGTAAAAGAAAACCTGCTGGACAATGCAGAACGTTTCAGAGAGATAAATATGCTTTATAATATTGCAGTAGAAACAGCAAAGAAAAAATTAATAACCAGATCCGGCAATGAAATTCATTTACCTGTTTTAAAATTAGAAAAAACCGCAGCGCTTCATTCAGTGCTGTATGAAATTATTAAAGACTTTGGATTTACTGCTCCGCAGGTAAAAGAAGTAATAAAATTATTACACAGTGAGTCAGGGAAATATGTTCAATCGCAAACGCACCGCATATTACGCAACCGTAAATGGTTGATCATTTCTCCTTTAAGTACCAACGAAGCTGATAATATTATTCTGGAAGAAAATGCCAGAGAAATAATTTTCCCTGGCGGAAAGTTACAGATGGAAAGGCATGGCCATCCAGGTAAAATTGAAACAAATCCCAACATTGTACAATTAGATGCATCGCAAATAAAATTTCCTTTATTGCTTCGCAAATGGAAAACCGGCGACTATTTTTATCCACTTGGTATGCAACGCAAAAAGAAGCTCAGCCGCTTTTTTGTCGATAGTAAATTATCACTCAATCAAAAACAAAAAATCTGGGTCATCGAATCCGGTAAAAAAATAATCTGGATCGTGGGACAAAGGATCGATAATCGTTTTAAGATCACTGATAAAACCAAAGACTGTTTAAAATTTACTTTGGAATAATTCTTTATCCATTTCCAAAAATGCTTGGATTTTTAAAATCATCCAGAATATGTGAAAATAGATCCGGTTGCATTGCGGCAATAAGAAGGATAGTAAAGATCAATCCAAATATAGCTCCCCATAAATGTGCATCATGATTCACATTGTCCTTTCCACGCTTACCCATGTAAACACAATAAACAATGTATAAAACTGCATACAGAAATGCAGATATTTTTATAGCTCCATACAAATAGATACTGCTCCAGGGGCTAAAAACAATTGCTGCGAAAACTACCGCCGATACAGCTCCTGACGCACCGAGCGCCCTGTAATTGTAATCATCTTTATGTTTTATATAACTCGGTAGGTCAGAAATAATCAGACCCAAAAAATAAAGAAATAAATAAGAGACATTTCCCCCCAGGCCATACGCTGCAAATATTATTTCTACATTTCTGCCAAAAAAATACAGCGTAAACATGTTGAACAATAAATGCATCCAGTCTGCATGCAAAAAACCGGAACTGATGAAACGGTAATATTGATTTTCTCTTTTTACATAATAAGGCCACATGATGGTTTTATTAACCATAGCAGCATTTGAAAAACCGATGATGGAAAAAATAGCATTCGTAATAATCAATGCAATGGTGATCGGAGTATCAGTAAAATTCATATTTTTTTATTTTCGTCAAAACTATGTAAATAAAGCTTAGAAGTAAAGTAGGTAAATAAAGTATACAGAGTAAATAAAGTAAGGCGTCCAAAGTAATAGAATTGCATTATATACTTTAAATAACTATCATCTATTTTGAAAGTCTCTTTTTTGCAATCAATATTGTTATTCCGCAATGTTTAATTTTTCAATTGCCCGACGGCTTTAGCCTCGGGAAGAGTGTTAACTGGTTTAAGGCTTTAGCCAAATAGTTTAATTTCCTGGCTTATTCATTTGGCTAAAGCCTGTAAAAGACATCAAAAATCCGGAGGCTAAAGCCATCCGGCAATTGAATGATATAATTCCACAAATAGTGGATAGTCATTATACTTTATTAATACTCTATTTACTTTTCCCTTATTCCTACTTTATTTACTTTTTCCCTTCCTCATGAATGATGATATTTTTCATTCCTCAAAATAGTGCATGCACGATATACTTGCTCCGCCAATATAAGTCTCACCAACTGGTGCGGAAATACCAGGGATGAAAGACTCCACTTGTAATTGGCACGTTGCAACACTGCATCACTTACACCGTATGCACCGCCAATGAGGAAAACGATATTTTTAGCGCTTTCATTTCCTCTTTGTTGTAAAAAAGCAGCCAACCCTTCACTGTTCATTTGTTTACCTGTTTCCTCCAGCACTACCAGGTAATCTTCTTTTTTTAAAAGGCTGGTAATCATTTCGCCTTCTTTCAATTTCAAGTCTGCTTCACTCAGTGTAGCAGTATTCTTCAACATTGGAAGAATATTCCATTGCACCGGGAAATAATTACTGATACGTTTGGTAAACATTTCAATGCCTTCTTTAACATAGGGCTCATGCGCTTTTCCAACACTCCAGAACTGAAATTTCATTTTTTATAAATTACTTTTGAGGTATTTGATGGCGTAAAGGTATTAAGCTATTTATAATTGTCATTGTTTTAAAAGAACAATTGTATTAGTTTAAAGTATCAGTTTTTAGAAGCTGTCAGCCTGAGCCTGCCTACCGGACAGGCAGGCTTGTCGAAGGCGGGTTAATTAAAAAATCATCTACCGTAGGTAAATGCTAATATCTAATTTTAAAACTTAACTCATTCCTGATGTGCAACATTTATTTAGCATCAATTTTGCCTGATCATAGTATAAATATAGCTTTTTGAAAAAAACATTGTCAGTAATTTTAAAGGTCTTAAAGATCATCTTTTTTGTATTGTTGGGTTGCTACATCATTGTGTTTGCATATGTATCTCTTAATAAAAAGAAAATAATAAAGCAGGTAGCTTCCGAAATAAGCAGCAAGATCGATGGCAATGTAAGCATCGGTAATATTGAATTGAGTTTTTTCAGCCATTTCCCCAAAGTCGCTGTTTTACTCAATGATGTCTCCGTTACCGATACTTTATTTCCCCAGCATCATCATGTATTTTTTAATGCAAAAAAAGTTTTTATAGACCTCAGCATCACAAAACTGGTTCGCCGGTTACCGGCGGTAAGTGGAGTTACTGTAGAAAATGGCAGCGTTTATTTATACACCGATAGTACCGGTTATACCAATCAGTATCTAACTCATCCTAAAAGAGATACTTCAAAAAGCCAGTCACAAAGCAGCAGTAACAATGAACTGAAAAGCATTGAACTACAAAATATGCGTATAACCCTCGACGACCGTAAGAGAAATAAGTTATACGATTTTGCAGTTGATAAAATAAAAGCCAACATTGACGATGGAGCTGAGGACGTAATGATGGATGTAAATGCTGCCATTGCTGTTAAGAGCCTTGCATTTAATCTGGGCCGGGGAAGTTTTTTAAAAGATAAGACATTTAAAGCCGGCTTTGAAATGCGGTATGATAAAAAGCTTGGTCAGCTTCAATTTGACAGCATAAACTTAAAATTACAGGATATTCCTGTTAACCTTTCTGGTAGGTTTGATCTGCAGGGTGGAGCACCACAATTTGCTTTAAGAATTCATGTTCGCAATGTAGAATATGAAGGGATAAAATCTTTGTTGCCACAACGTATAGCTACTTCGCTTTCCATGGTAAAGCTCAGTAAGCAAATAGATGCGGATGCAAATATCTCCGGTCCATTAAAAGGTGGAGAGCCTTTGCTATTGATAAACTGGCTGGTAAATAAAAGCGATATGCCCACACCTTTTATGGATTTTACAGAAGCTTCTTTTTCCGGTTATTACAAAAATGAAGTGACACCCGGCTTGGCCAGAAATGATTCTAATTCTGTAATTGTGCTAAATGAATTTACTGCAAAATGGCAAAACCTTCCGGTGTCTGCCAATAGAATCGAGATACTGAACCTGGAGACCCCACAGCTCACCTGCGATATGCATTCCTCTTTTCAACTAAGCGAACTGAATGAAATAATACCTACCAATTCTTTGAAATTGACAGGAGGTGCGGCAAATATGAAGTTGACTTATAAAGGACCGTTAGTAAATAATACCAGTATCAATTCTTTTATAAATGGAATCCTGGAGTTCAGCAACGGAACCATATTGTATGCACCCAGGAATGTAGAACTGAAAGATGTAAATGGCAGCATTGTTTTTAGTAACTCTGATGTACTGGTACAAAATCTTCAATGCAATGTAGTGGGGAATAAAATTGTCATGAACGGTACTGCACAAAATCTTTTTTCACTGATCAATACTGCTCCTAATAAAATAGAAGTGAACTGGAATATCTATTCACCACAATTAAATCTTGCATCATTTATCTATCTTTTAAAAACCAATACTCCTCATACAAGATCAGCACCTTCATCTAAAAATAAATTTGCAAAAGTTTCTTCACAGATAGATGACCTGTTGGAACAAAGTAAGATAAATATAAATCTCAATACAGATAAAGTTCTTTATAAAAAATTCCAGGCACAAAACTTAAAAGCCAGTATAGCGCTGCTTCCTGACCGGTATATACTAAATAATGTGAGTATGGCCACTGCCGGCGGAACTATGAGCCTCGGCGGACAGTTATTAAATACAGGAGCGGCCATACATACTGCATCAGTCAATACCACTTTTGTAAATGTTGATGTACAAAAAATATTTTATGCCTTTGATAATTTTGGCCAGGACGGAATTACTTCACAGAGCCTGGAGGGAAAACTTACCGCAAAGGCCAATGCTTCCTTTGTAATGAATGATGAGGGTAAATTATTCCCGTCTTCTACAACAGGTAATATTGATTTCTCATTAAAGAACGGGGCTTTAAATAACTATGAACCCATCAAAAAAATACAGGACTTCATTTTTAAAAAACGTGATTTTGACAATATCCGTTTTGCAGAACTGAAAGACCATCTGGATATTAATAAAGGCGAAGTGACCATTAACCGGATGGAAATACAGTCCAGTGTTTTAAGCTTGTTTGTTGAAGGCCTTTTTAGTCAAAAGGGAAATACCGATATCAGCATACAGGTTCCGTTAAGCAATCTTAAAAAAAGAAAAGAAGATTACGATCCTGAAAATATTGGTACTGATAAAAAAGGGGGCAGGAGTATTTTCTTACGTGGCCGGCCCGGCAGTGATGGAAATGTAAATTTCAAACTGGACCTGTTTAACAGGTACAAAAAGGATAAGAAAAATACAGCTGAAAATAAATAATAAACAACACATCAAATTAAAGGAATGGTTTTTGGTGCAACAGAGGATCTGATAATTTCTTTAAATTGATTTATAGGTATACTTGTAAATATTTAAAGATTATGACCACTTAATTTACGGATAGGCTTCGTTCTAAAAGTTGTCAGGGTGAGCCTGTCGAACCCGGTCCGTAAGTTATAATAACGCTGCTTTAAAGAAATGTTTATTGAGGATATACCTTAAAAATTGTAAATGAGTAAAACCAAATGCATTATGGTGGCGGATGATGATCCGGCTATTTTAGATGCCATCGGAACCATTCTTGAGTTTAAAGGATATGAAGTAAAACAAATGCTGAATGGAGAAGGAATACTGCAGTTGAAAGATGAATTACCCGACTTATTGTTACTTGATATATGGATGTCGGGCATTGATGGAAGAGATATCTGCAAGAAATTAAAAGAAATGCCCATCACTTCCCAAATTCCCATCATACTGGTTTCTGCCAGTAAAGATATTGCCAAATCTGCCCTTGATGCCGGCGCTGATGATTTCTTAGCCAAACCTTTCGAAATAGATGAATTGTTTAATATAATAGAAGTTCATACCTCATAGTATTATTTTTCAATTGATTCCTTCCATACCAAAATTTCCTTGTATGGTGCCACCACAAACCAAAATCGTAGTCATAACCTCTTCAAGACGATGAACTGTAAATACCTTTAAAAAAAGTAGAGTTGTAAAATATGGATCCCGATGACGGGTAAAATAATTACACAGGTTTTGTCGGCGTATTATAATGGCCCGGGCAGGGATAATTTCAGTGGCTATATAGAGGAGCTTTCAGCATACTGCCGGTAAAAATGATCTCATTTCTGCAAAAGCAATCAGGAATAATGATCGTTATTGGCATGTCGGGTTAGAGCAGGAAACAGATTTAAAAGCACAGGCGGGGTATTATTTGAAATATTTCGTTCTATTGTACCTTGTCCCCGAAATTACCGGAAGAATGATACCATTGAAGACTGTACCGGAATATTATTCATTTAGTGTCGTACAGTAATGCAACAAGATATCTACAATTTAATGGAAACCTGAATATAGCTCTTGTTTATAGAACAAGCCAGTTGACATCTTCATTATTTAGCCTATGGGGCCCGTAGTTTATGAAGGTACTACAGAGAGTGCGGCAGGTAACTTTACAAAAACACTCAATCTGCATAAAGCTCCACAGGCAGGAATGTATAATCGATTATCACCATCAATAAAAAGAAAAGATCATTAATAAAACGATAACAAACTAAACAGAGTTTGCAGACTTAATAGCAATATATATTATAAATGTGGACAAACAATTTGTAGTCATACTTCTAAATTTACATAATTTAAAACGAAGAACTGATTTCTCAAGATAGTGTGGATGCGTGTCATAAAACAGCTACAGGCTGGTTATAAACCATTTTCACTTGTACTTTTTATTTAATATTACTTTCTCGTCCTGAAAGACTGAACTTTTAAAGGCTATCCCCGTATGCAATAATTTATATTCCTTTAAGTTATTGGTTGCAATGAAAAACCATTTTCTTAAAAACGGCTCTAACCTGTCTTCACCTAACCATGTAACACCTGTATTCCTCTCCTGTAA
>JBDSIB010000025.1:0-7027 GCA_039918155.1 Ferruginibacter sp. | reverse complement strand
TGAAACATTTTTCTGATCTACTATTTTTCCATTGAGTTCTAAACGCACTTGCTG
Organism: Ferruginibacter sp.; assembly: GCA_039918155.1. Lineage (GTDB taxonomy): Bacteria > Bacteroidota > Bacteroidia > Chitinophagales > Chitinophagaceae > Ferruginibacter. Next base: position 6,973 of record JBDSIB010000025.1, on the reverse strand, counting down.
ATAACGGGTATATACTTTTACCTGTAAAGGTTTGCCTTCGCTGCCGGGATAATAATAATAAGGCAGCTCATCCGGCCATCCCCAGTCACTAACTGTTTCCTTCATTCCTGCAGGAATTTCTTTGTGTATAACAACATTCATTGTTTTTGTGCGCCACACAATGTCACGATAATAAAGTTGAGGTTTCTTTTCGCCTATCAAATCAATATCGCCTGACCAGGAATTAAACCACGGGAAAGGCTGTAGTAAACCGCCCCGCCTGTTGCCGCTATCAATCCTGGAATTACCCAAACCTGTTTCCCCTAAATGGTCCATTGCAGTCCATACAAAATCACCGATTATAAAGGCATGTTTTTCAACAAGATTCCAATTCACAAGCGCCTGTTTTGCATACGATTCTGTACCCATCATAATACGCTGAGGATATTTCTGATGATCAGTTTCATATTCTTTCCACATATAATTATAGCTTCCTACATCCTGCAACGCAAATGCCGGTGCTGTTATATCCCATTTATAACCTGGATGATCATAAAAACTACAGAGTGCATTGGTAACAGGTCTGCTATCATCAAGACGCTTTACTTCCGCAATTAGCTGGCTGGCAATAGCAAGGCCTGACGAATCTACCCGCTCATTTATTTCATTGCCAATGCTCCAAAAAACAACTGATGGATGATTGCGGTCACGAAGCACCAGCGCATCAAGATCTTTCTTCCAGCAAGTGTCGAAATAAAGATGATAATCCTGAGGATTTTTTTGTCGCTGCCATTGATCAAATGCTTCATCAATCACAATTATACCCAACCTGTCGCAGGCATCCAAAAAGGCTGGCGAAGGAGGATTGTGTGCGGTACGAACGGCATTAAACCCATATTTTTTTAGCAGTTCAACCTTTCGTTCTTCTGCACGGTCAATAGTCGCACTCCCCAGCGGGCCGTTATCATGGTGTACGCAACCACCACGTAATTCAATACTTTTTCCGTTTAGCAAAAATCCTTTTGCTGCACTGATATCAATCGATCTTATTCCAAAATTGGTAACAAGATGATCGATAATTTTATCGCCTTTCTTAATATCTGTAATCGCCTGGTATAGATATGGCGCATCGGGAGACCACAAAGAAGGATTTTTTACTACGATATCTTGTGACAATTCTTTGGTAGAACTTACCCGTGATTCTGCAGTGGCCACTATTTTATTTTTGGCATCCTGGATGGTAGTTACCAGTTTTAATGATGAAGAATTTTTTTCACAGATTATAGCTGTTTTTACATTTATAATTGAAGTGTGTGCCGAAACAGATGGGGTAGTAATAAAAATGCCTCCTGGTTCGATATAAACGGGTGCTGAATTAATCAGCCACACATGGCGATAGATACCCGAACCGCTATACCATCTTGAATTTTTACCTTCGTTATGTACCCGGACTGCTAAAATATTTTCACCACCCTTTTTTAAGTAAGGAGTAAGATCATAAAGGAACGGAGTGTAGCCGTAAGGATGATTGCCCAAATGATTCCCATTTATCCAAACGTCGCTATTCATATATACCCCATCAAAACGGATCGAAATTTTTCGACCAGAGATATTGTTCAATTTGAAATGTTTGCGATACCAACCTGTTCCGCCAAGCGTATAGCCGGTGGCGGTAGCTCCTATACTGCTTTTTGAAAATGGCCCAATTACCGAATCGGATTGATTGGGCAGGTCTTCGATGCTCCAATCGTGTGGCAGTTCTACCGTACGCCAGTTTGCATCCATAACATTTAAACTTTCTCCATTAAATACATCACCCTTAAAAAATTTCCAGGATGCGTCAAACAGATTCTCCATGCGCTGGGCATTCACTGTTGTAGTTACCAAAAGGAGATTAAAAACAGCCAATAAAAGACAGATTCGGACATTTTGAATATTTTTAAAATGCATTAAAAATAAACGTGCCGGTAAATTTTCTTTTATCTTATCTATTCTCATACAGCGTTATTTCATTGCCAATCTTCAACCTGAATCAGCCGTTTTAAAAAATACCGTTTCCCTTTTTATAAATATTTATTTCTCATTCAGTTTACCAATCGTATTGCACTATTTACTTTTTATCAACCGCACATAATAAGCGGCACCTGCAGTAGTTCCTTTCAGTGACTGAAATTTCACCACAATATTTGCTTTATCTTTTACCATAGACGCAGGAATAATATATTCTACCTGCTGCAATCTTGATTGATTCCATCTGCCGGTGTTATCTTCTGTTATTAATTTTTCATCGTCTATGTAAATGTCAAATTTCCGGTTTCCCCATTCTGCTCCCCAATAGGTAACTGTAAGCGTGAGGGCTGTTTCATTATTTGTAGAAAGTTTATAACTGAAATAGCCGCCATTACCTGCTTCACGCCAGAAATTATCTGAACGGTTTCCTGTGCCGGAATTTTCTTTTTTCATTTCGTGATCCACTTCGGGTTGCTGTTCTCCGGGTGCTACAAAATCTACAGTCCGTTGTTGAAGCAATGCTTTTTCTTTTTCTAAAGCAGCAATAGAATCCACATATCCCTTGTATTGGTTGCCTGACAATGCCATCCAGTACATCATATACCTTGCATCATGTAACTGGTAGAAAGGTTGCAACACTACATTATTTAACGGGTTGATCATTTTTAAACCAGCGAAAGTAAAGTTCAAAGGTTTGTCTTTTACCGGTATCATATTGCTGGTAATATCAGCCGTATTTTCTTCGATGATGATAGGTGCTTTATCTAGCGGTAATATTTTGCCACTTGGATGTTGACCAAAACGGCTATCATCTGCAATCAAACCTTTTAGATCTTCTGTTCCGGTTTTTGTTGCAAGCAAAATAGGGCCGTGCATAATTGCCAGGTAGGTTGGTACATTTGGTAACTGCTCCGTTGAATTGTGCATCGGCAAATCTACCTGTATCACATCACCTTTTTTCCAGGTTCTGTTTATTGTAATGTAAGAAGATGGGTGTGCAGTATATTTATAAATTTTTCCGTTTACAAGAATTTTTAAAGCACCATCCTTTACCCATGACGGATACCGTACCAACAGTTTAAATTTTGACGTGCCTTCTGTAACAATCAATTTTGTCCCTTCCTGATCAGGAAATGAGGTTTCCTGTTTGATTTTTATTCCTTTGGTTTTCCAGTTTAACTCAGATGCAATAAAAAGATTTACGAGCAATGAATCGTGTTGGTGTGTGTAAATTATTTCGTTGTATTTACCATGGTTTTCCATGCCGCTGCCTACACAGCACCACATGGCTTCATTGGGTGCAGAATATACCCTGTAACTTTGCGGGCGTGCCGGCGTAAAATATACATATCCTCCGTTGTCAGGATTTTGTGTTGACAGGATATGATTGTAAACTGTGCGCTCATAATAGTCCATATATGCTGCTTTGGGATTTATTCTAAACAAATCTTCGGTCAACTTTAGCATGTTGTAAGAGTTACAGGATTCTGGCCCTTCCACATCATCAATAAAATCAGTACTTGAAGCTACAGAAGGAAAAAATTCCCTTCGGCTGTTGCCGCCAAATGCAAGTGTACGGTTTGTAACAACAGTTTGCCAGAAAAATTTTCCGGCGTTTTGGTAGTTAATATCTCCGTCCAGTTCTCCGATTCTCGCAAAGCCGATAGCTTTGGGCACCTGTGTATTGGCATGTTTGTTATCGAGGTTATCAACTCCTTTCGACATTGGGTCGAGCAACATCTTGTGAGAAAAACGTTTTGAGGTAGTTAAATATTTTTTCTCACTGGTCATTTGGTAAGCATCTGCAAAAATTTCATTCATGCCGCCTTGTTCAGTATCAAGCATAGATTGCATCTGCTCATCTGTCAAACCAGCTGTGATTTTTATAGCCCAGTCGCAAAATTTCAAAAATATTTTTTTCGAATCCTCGTTACCGGTATATAACCATGCATCTCTTAAACCTGCATACGTTTTATGCACATTATACCATGGTACCCACGCTGCGTGAAATGCTTTAAAATCCCCGTTTTTTACGGAAAGCCAAATGTTTTTGCTATTTGGAACACCCCCTACATAACCAACTCCCCAATCTGCATTGTTTTTGGTATTTGCATCCTGGCATGCTTTAAGTTCGGCTATCATGTAAAGCATTATTTTTTTGCTTTCGGCGTTGCCCGTTGCGGCATTCATAGCCATTGCTGATAAATAATGACCACCTATATGCCCATCCAGGCCATCCCAGTTAGCATAACTTTTTGCTTTAGCTGGTAACCCTGCTTCTTTTCTGTACCCCGCCAGCAAACGATCTTTATCATATTTCAAAAGTGTTTGAATATTCAGATCACGGGCATGTTTGAAAGGTCCATCAAGCAATTTTACATCGCTTAGCGGAAATTCGTTTGCATATAACTTTTCCTGCCCTTCTACATTTTTATGTAAGAAAATTAAAAGAAATAACGCAATCGGTATTTTAAGTTTATTAAAAACCTGGCTATTGTTTATCATACCTGTTTTTTTATTATCACCACAATTGATGGACTGACTTTTTTATATATTTTTCATAAATGTTTTGCACTGCCTGTAATTGCTCTTCAGAAAGATCAGCAACATCCAAGGCGCTAATATTTGATTGCATTTGTTGCGGATTGGAAGCGCCTGGAATGATACAGCTAACGGCATCAAATTGTAAGATCCATTTCAATGCAATTGCAGCAAGGTTAATGTTGCCGGAAAATAATTGTTTTAATTCTTCAACAGCAGCCAAACCGGTTTCATAATCAATGCCGGAAAAAGTTTCTCCCTTATCAAATGCTTCACCCGCACGATTGAAAGTTCTGTGATCGCCTGCAGTAAATTTTGTAACCGATGAAAATTTACCGGTTAGTAAACCGCTTGCTAAAGGAACTCTTACAATAATGCCAATATTTTTTTTCTTTGCTTCGCTGAAAAATAATTCTGCAGGACGTTGCCGGAACATGTTGAAAATGATTTGTATAGTTTCTACATTGTCATATTCAATTGCCTTCAAAGCTTCCTCCACTTTTTCTACACTAACACCCAGATGTTGTATTTTGCCTTCCTGCTTCAACTGGTCAAACAATTCAAAAATTTCCGGTCTGTAATAAACAGCAGGAGGTGGGCAATGTAGTTGTATAAGATCAAGCGTGTCCAGCCCCATATTTTTTAAACTGTCTTCTACAAATTTTCTTAACACTGCAGGCTGATAAGATTCTGAAACATGCGGATTTAATTGCCTTCCGCATTTGGTAGCTACATAAATTTTTTCTGTTCTCGAGCGAATCAATCTGCCAACTGCTTTTTCACTATCACCATCACTATACACATCTGCTGTATCAATAAAATTTATACCGGCATCTATTGCATTATTTAAAATAGTATCTGCATTGGCATTGTCAAAATCAGATCCCCATTTGCCACCAACCTGCCAGGTGCCAAGGCTGATAGCCGAAACATCAATATTTGTTTTTCCAAGTTTTCTGTATTGCATTAATTAAATTTTTTATTATTGTTGTGTTATTGTAATGCCTAATAATGAAAGCATTTTATCTGCATAACGTTTTCCTAATTCTTTGTAACCTGCCGCATCAAAATGTAAATTGTCTGGTCCATCAGTACAACCTGCGGATGAAATAACGTAAGAATTTTTGATCATCTCCGGCAGTGTTGCTATAATTTTATTCATACCGGCACATTTTCCATCTGTATCTGCATTAACAGTTTCACCTGCAAGCAAGGGCACTTTTTTTGCCTTAAGATGAAGGTCTTTTAAAATATTATCGTAAACCAGTTTTACTTTTTTTGTCCACAAAGAATCATTGGGATTTGATTCTCCCTGGTGAAGTAATATTCCTTTTATTACACCATCTTTTTTAGCAAGCTTTGCCATTTCTAAAAGTCTCGCATACGGATTTCCGTCATACTCTTTTATCATGCCCAGCATCCATGATGGTGCAGTGGTTACATAAGATTGATAATTATCTTTATCAAACAATTCGATCTTACAACCGCCTACTGCAACATTGATAATTCCTACTCTTACATCTTCTGGCAGATTGGCGACCATTTCTCTTCCAAAAAAATCGGTAATTGTAAGGCCGGTGTGGCAACGGCATAATGGAGGAATAGCAGTGTACCATTTTCCTTTTTCTCTGTTCAGTTTCGGGCAATCAACAGCTTCCATTACCTGGAAGCGGCTATCTACACCTACTGTATCCTCAGGCCTTATTCTTGCATTGCCTTCCATATTGGACTGGCCAAAGGCTAAAAAGATATAGAATTTTTTATCCTGTGAATAAGAAGCAAAAGCTATCAAAACAAATAGTGCTGATAGAATTATTTTATTTTTCATTTTACATTACCTTTTTAGATTTTTTAAAATTAATCTTTATTTAAGTGTTTGTAATTGAAGCACAGTTACAGAATACGGGTCCAGCGTTCTTTTAAATTTATTTGCAATACCTTTTATTTTAGAATCTGCTGGTATAATTTTTTCCGGGTCAGTAATTGTGTTTGTGTCGCCGGGCTTTTCGCCTTTTATCACAGACATTGTTGCTTCGGGCAAAACTTTCGCAATACCTTTTAGGTTAATATTTACCGCTTGTTTTTTACCGGTGGTATTCACTATTTTAAGATATACAGTTCCTGTTTTTTCATTCATTGTAGCACTATAGAAAACAGTAGGAACATTTACAACTGTGAATTTTTTTTGTGCGCTATCTCTGCGGGTGAAAGGTTTTTGTTGTGTTGGAATATTTTCAGCGGTTGTTGTTACAATTTTATCGCCTAATAAATTTCCGAATAATTTTTGAACGTAGTAGGATGGAGAGCCGTAGCTGTTTAATGCATCGTATCCGATCAGATCAGAGTCCCACTGCCATGCTTTCGGCGCTGTTGCTGTGGCCTTGTTTACATTAACAAAGAGCGGCGCATAGCAAGACATTATTATCAGATCAGAATTTCTTTC
>JBDSIB010000024.1:0-56274 GCA_039918155.1 Ferruginibacter sp. | reverse complement strand
GATTGTTATCTAACTTGCCCCTAAATGCCAAGCCTCTAGTCCAGGCAAAAATAGATGCAATAGGATTTGTAGAAGTTGGCTTGCCGGCCTGGTGGTCACGATAATGGCGTGTAACTGTACCATGCGCAGCTTCTGCTTCCATTGTGTTGCCATCAGGCGTTATCAACACAGAAGTCATCAAACCCAGGCTACCAAAGCCCTGCGCCACGGTGTCACTCTGTACATCGCCATCATAATTTTTACAGGCCCATACAAATTTACCATGCCATTTTAAAGCACTTGCAACCATGTCATCAATCAAACGATGTTCGTAAGTAATACCTGCTTCTGCAAATTTTTCTTTAAATTCTGTTTGATAGATATCTTCAAAAATATCTTTAAAGCGGCCATCGTATTTTTTTAGAATGGTATTTTTTGTAGAAAGATACAAAGGCCATTTTTTGCTTAGAGCCATGTTGAAGGAGCTTCTTGCAAAACCGATAATACTTTCATCGGTGTTATACATTGAAAGTGCAACACCATCGCCTTTAAAATTATACACTTCAAAAGTTTGCGGTTCACCGCCGCCTTCCGGCGTGAAGGTCATTGTTAATTTTCCTTTGCCTTTAATAACGGTATCGGTTGCACGGTATTGATCTCCAAATGCATGACGGCCAATGATGATCGGTGCTGTCCAGTTTGGAACCAGCCTCGGTACATTCTGCATTACGATCGGCTCACGGAAAACCGTACCATCCAAAATATTCCGTATGGTGCCGTTGGGCGATTTCCACATTTGCTTCAAGTTAAATTCTGTTACCCTTGCTTCGTCAGGAGTAATAGTAGCACACTTGATACCAACCCCGCAGCCTTTTATTGCATTGGCGGCATCAATCGTAACCTGGTCATTTGTCTCGTCTCTGTGTTCCACACCAAGATCAAAATATTGAATCGGCACTTCCACATACGGAAGTATAAGTTTGTCTTTTATAAATTTCCAGATGATCCTTGTCATCTCATCACCATCCAGTTCTACCACCGGGTTTGCTACTTTGATTTTTGCCATATTTGTTTTTGTTTCTTTTTAAAATTTTAATTTTTTATAAGCTTGAACTCTGTTTCAATTGTGCTTCGCCAGCTACTACACCCATATTATTAATAATTTCATTACCAAATTCACTTGTTTTTAAAAGTGTTGCATTCGTCATCAGGTTATAAAAATCTATAGTAACTGTTTTACGCATAATGGTTGCCTGCAATGCAGTGGTGATCATATCTGCAGCTTCTTTCCAACCGATGTATTCCAATAGCATACAGCCGCTTAAAATTACAGAAGAGGGGTTCATACTATCTGTACCGGCAAACTTTGGTGCGGTACCATGCGTAGCTTCAAAAACTGCATAACCTGTTTTGTAATTAATATTTGCACCCGGTGCAATGCCGATGCCGCCAACTTCTGCAGCTAATGCATCAGAAATATAATCACCATTCAGGTTCAGGGTTGCTACTACAGAATAATCCTGCGGAGCAATCAATATCTGTTGTAAAAAATTATCTGCAATCACATCTTTCACCAGCAATTTACCTTCGTGTAATGCTTGCCGTTGTATTTCATTAGCATGTGCTTCACCATGTTGCTTTTTTAATTCATCCCATTCATCCCAGGTAAAAGTTTTTTCGCCATACTCATTTCTTGCGACTTCATATCCCCAGGTTTTAAAACCACCCTCGGTATATTTCATAATGTTTCCCTTGTGCACAAGTGATACAGAAGGTAAATGATTTTCCAAAGCGAAATTAATAGCTGCTCTCACCAGGCGTTTACTGCCTTGTGAAGAAACCGGTTTTACACCATAGCTTGAATCGCCGGGAAAACGAATATTTTTCACGCCCATTTCTTCTATCAGAAATTTTTCAAATTTTGCAGCTTCAGGTGTACCGGCTTTCCATTCAATACCTGCATAAATATCTTCCGTATTTTCTCTGAAGATGGTCATATCAACTTTCTCCGGATGCACTACCGGTGACGGAACGCCTTTGAACCATTTTACCGGGCGAACACAGGCATACAGATCAAGATCCTGCCGCATGGCTACATTTAACGACCGAATACCACCACCAATCGGCGTAGTGAGAGGTCCTTTTATAGATACAATATAATCTTTGGCCGTTTGCAAAGTTGCAGCCGGAAGCCACTCACCCGTTCGGGTAAATGCTTTTTCACCTGCCAGCATTTCCAGCCATTCAATCTTTCTTTTTCCGCCGTAAGATCTTTCTACCGCAGTATCAAAAACCTTTTGCGCCACTTTCCATATATCTACGCCAATACCATCACCTTCAATAAAAGGGATTGTTGGAAAATCGGGAACAGATAATTTACCATCTGCACCCATTGTTATTTTTTCTGCCATAATATTTTTTTGTTGACAAGCATAACAGCAATGGTCATCATCGTTGTTCTACTCTCCCGATAGATTCTATCTGGATGTACAGAATACCTCTATTCAATAATATCGCACATTGTTTGTACACTGCAAAAATACGATGATCGCTCCTTTTTCCTTTTAAATAATAAGGTTACTTTTATTTAAAAGGAAAAAGGAGTATAACTTATATTGTTATGGGCGCTTTATTCTAAAACTGCACTTGAATGTGAAAGCTGCACCAATTACAGGAGGAAATGATCCAGGAGTCTTATCGTTTAACGATGCAGTAAAATTGCCGCTTATATATTGACCCGGCCCGCCATTTTCTGTAATAGTTGCCATGATTGGTGATGCAACCACATAAGATTGAGGGAGCGTTAATGTTGATAAAAGATTCGTCACTTCAACTTTACTACCAACGCTGGCGGTGTAATCTAAAACAAACGTAATATCGTTTGCATAGAAATCAGCTTTATTAAATCCAGTAATAGTGTGGCTGTTAGATGAAACTGTAAAACTATCTATAGGAAAAGTTAAAGACATGTCAATTCCTTTTGCAGAATAATTTATAAACTGGACTATGGATGCACCACAGGCAGCTATATTTGGAACATTGTTATTACCAGAATTTATTGTATAATTTACAGAGGTTGCATTTTGCTGAGATGCATCAATATCTTCGCCAATTAAGACTGCATTTTCAGTTCCATTGCAAAGCAAATGAGAAAACTGATAACTACCTATACTGCTTAATGTGTACCGGTAATACAAATTATTTACACTCATAATAATGTATCCATGGCTTACAGGTGCATTGTTACAATTTGTAACAGTTCCTGATAAAACAGAAAGATGTATAGTGGGAATATTTAAGTTGATCAGACCCAAAGAAACTGTTGCAGCGGCTGTGGTAAATGTTTGGCTATATAGTGCGTTTGAACAATCTAAAGAAGAAAATACTTCTAATTTTAACTGTGTGTTTCCCGGAACAGCACCCGCTACATAACCACTTGAGTCTGTATATCCCCAGGTAGCACTTTGCGGATTATTGACTACATATATTTTTACAGGAATAAAAGAAGCTGGGTTACCTGCTGCATCTTTTATTGTGCAATTGAACTGTACATAATCAGCAGGCATGTCACAGTTCCAGAATGAAAAATGGCTTACATCTCCTGTGTAAATATTACCAGACTTTACAGCGCTTCCTTCTTCCTTCCATAAACCAACTGTTTCATCAAAATACCAGAGAGGTATGGTAGCGGGCGCTGTAGCTGTAATAGAAGAAGCGGTAGGAATAGAAAGGCTGACTTTTTTGCCGGGTGCTATTTGCAGCAGTTCGCCAGATGTACCTGTAAGTTCTATTGCCGCCATACCGTAGGTGGTTAATTTTTTTGGTGCGTTGTTTTTGTCTAAACCTCTAAGATCGCCAGGCATGATATTATTTAGATCTTTGGCCGAAGGATCAATCCAATTTGCAGCAACATTTACATTGCCTGTGTATGCCGCACCTGTTGTTCCATTTATAATTGCTGTAGCAGGGAATATGATCTTTATACCAGTGGAAGTTGTAATAGTACCGCCGGAAGCAGCACTGAAGCTGCCTGCAGGTGTTTTTGGTATTAACTTTATTCTAAAAAAAGCAGCCTTATTATTCTCAGCTATGTATGTTTTAATTCCCTTAAAATATCCAACCTGAGTAACTGTAATTAAAGCAGCATTTTTTACAACTTCGCTATTTCTCGCCTCGAAAAAGCCATATTTATCCGTTAGAATAGTAGTGGTTCCAATTTTTACAGTGGCACCAATCAAAGCTTTATTATTTTCATCTGTCACAAATCCTGAAATGGAAGATGCAGTAACTTTTGTTGTCAGGTCTAAGGACGAACCAGGCGTACCAGGATTGAAACCAGTATCTGAAATTTCCTTTTGACAAGCAAAGAAGATTGTAGTAGTCAGAAGAAATGTACCGAAGTACAATAATGATTTTTTAAGAAGAGTTTTCATACAATTAATTTTATATTATTTATTTTGGGTAAAAAATCAGGTATTTTACAATGTTGCCAGATTAAAAACATTCATTATGGATTTAAACAAAGATATATTATAACATTATTATTTTTTAATCTGTGAAGTTGACAATGCAATAGAGTGCTAAAATGAAATGGAATTGTGGAACGCTTTCATTTATCCCCACTCTATAACACATATACTGTATTCTAAGTAGAAACGTTGGGTCAACTAAAAAATTATCTTTTAAAACCCCACACTGCAATTCAACCAACCACCATCAAAATCAGCACTATACTTTTTATAAAAATTAATGGCCGGTTCATTCCAATCCAATACCTGCCATACCATACCACTATATTTTTTCTCTTTGCCTTCTTCTATAAGGCGATCAAATAGTAATTTGCCAATGCCTTTTCCTCTCAGGCTTTCTGTTACCAGCAGATCTTCAAGGTAAAGGCGTTGTCCTTTCCAGGTACTGTAACGGATATAATATAAAGCAAAACCAACCACTCCCACTTCCGGTATCTCGGCTACAAATGCCTGCCAAACAGGATCTGGTCCAAAACCGCTCTCTACAAAGTGATCAAAATTTACAGTTACCTGCTCTGGAGCTTTTTCGTAGACCGCCAGTTCATTTATCAGGTCCATCATCTTGTGACAATCTTCCTTTACTGCTTTTCTTATTGTTATTTCCATTGTTTGGTGGTTGTAAAATGTAATAAAGTGCATTTGCGTGAGGGATTGCAGCGGCTACCCCGGTGAAGCTTTGTGACGAGCCTGTGCCGGAGTAGTAGCGGAAAGCCCGACCGCCAGAGCGGGCACGCCCATACTTTTGCAATATAATTATTATCGCTTCAATTTTCTATTGAGTGGCATAAGATTAATTGGAAAAAGAAAAGAAGATTAATCATAATTTGCATTATCAATTTTTACAAAAATCACTTAGATGAAAGAACTTCTTGCACAATATGCCGATTATAATCTGTGGGCTAACAAGCGCATATGCGACCTCGTTATTAACCTGACAGACGAACAACTTAACCGGGAAATAAACAGCAGTTTCGATAGTATTTATAAAACATTGGTACACATGTGGAGTGTAGAAAATGTGTGGTGGCAAAGAATGAAACTGGTAGAAAATCCAGTGTGGGTTGGAGAAGGATTTAATGGCTCTGTTGTAGAACTGACAGATGGCCTGCATCATGAATCTAAACAATGGAAAGAGTGGTTGGTAAATGCTACGGAGCCAGCATTGAGCCACGAATTTATTTATCGTAATTCAAAGAAAGATCAATTCAAACAACCAGTGTGGGAAGCAGTGCATCATCTATTCAATCACCAGACCTATCATCGTGGGCAATTGATCACAATGCTCCGCCAGGTAGGTGTTACAGAGTTGCCTGCTACTGACCTGATTGCTTTCAGCAGAAAAAAATAAGTGAGAAATTAATTATGACTTACGATCGTTTGCCTGATGCCATAGCCATCATATACAAACTGGTTAATGCTTGTATCGCAGGATATGATCTTGTAATTTGGCAAAGCCTTAAATGAATCGCACAAAGGGCGGTTTGCATCACAATTGATCAAGGTTGTATCAAACCCACCGCCGGTTTTTGGCTTTACCAATTTACAACCACTAATGCTTGTAAATGAGTTGTATTCCCAGCTTAAAATATCTTTATACACCAGGCCCACACTATCTGCATATACTTCGTATGCTTTGCTGTACGAACTATAATTAGTAGCAGAAAAAGGGCGGTTGTTGGTAGAGTCGTATTGTTCAACTGTAACCGTATTTGCAAAATTAAAACCACCAACACTGAATGGCTGACCGACATTTTTATAAGTGTAAGTCCAGGTAGGGAAGAAATTATTTTCGTTATAAAGGCTTTGGCTAATGTAACTATTGCCCTGCCACTGATTAAATTCTGTAACAGGATTTACCAAAGAAATGTAGCGAAGATTATTCTCCACATACTCCAGCGAATTGGCTGTTGGCGTCAGGTAAAAAGTGTTGGTGGGATTCCACACACGATGCAAAGAATCGAATTGATACCTGAATATTTTAAAAGTTTCTCTATCCTGGTTATCTTTTATAACGGCAACAATAGAATCTTTAATAAGATAAGAATGCACTACAAAATAAGCTCCGAAAGAAGCAGTAATAGTAGAATCCAGTTTGTAAACAATGTATTTGCCAAGGCCCGGCGCCGTATAGCTTTTGTACGATACAAACTTTGTATCATCATTTACTTTTTTGCAGGCAATAAAATACAAAGATGCGATGCATACAAAAATAAAGAGGGTTACCCGGTTAAGTCCTTTCATTAAAAAACGATTGATTAATATTAAGATGCTAATTTAAGTAAAAAGCTGCTTGCTACGTTGAATGATTCCTCCACCAATTACATCATCACCTTCATAAAACACTGCACTTTGGCCCGGAGCCACGCCTTTTACATCGGTATAGAAACGAACTTTTATACCATTTTCGTATGTAAAGAGGTGGCTTAAAGCGCCTTTATCTTTATAGCGGATCTTGGTTAAAGATTCCATACCATCTGTAATACCTTCGTATTTCATCCAGTTTAGTTGATTCACCTGCATTTCAGTACGGTTTAGGTCATCTTCTTCGCCGAGCACAACAGTATTGGTTTCCGGAATTATTTCTATTACAAAAGCAGGTTTGCCAAGGGCAATATCCAGCCCTTTCCGCTGGCCTACGGTGTAAAAAGGATAACCTTTATGTTTGCCCAGAATATTTCCTTTTGGGTCAACGAAGTTTCCCCCATTCACTCTTTCTTCCAGCCCATCTACTTTGCGTTTTAAAAAACCGCGGTAATCATTATCAGGCACAAAACAAATTTCATAACTCTCATTTTTCTTTGCCAGTTCCGGGTAGCCAAAGTCATGCGCCATTTGGCGGATGGCCGTTTTGCGGTAAGTGCCTAATGGTAATAAAGTCCTTTTTAAAAGATCCTGCTGCAAGCCCCACAATGCATAACTCTGGTCTTTGGTTTCATCCAAACCCTTGCTGATAAAGTATCTGCCATTGCTATGCTGATGAACCTGTGCATAATGCCCGGTGCTGATAAAATTGCAACCCAATGCATCGGCACGCTTTAAAAGAGCCCGCCATTTTATGTGCGTATTGCACATTACACAAGGGTTGGGGGTTCGGCCGGCTATGTATTCGTCCACAAAATTTTCTATAACAAAATCGCCAAATTCGTCCCGTATGTCCAGTATAAAATGCGGAAAACCATGTTGCACTGCGGCCTGCCGGGCATCATTAAAACTATCAATATTGCAGCAGCCGGTTTCTTTTTTGCTGGTGCCGCCGCCACTGGTTGCATAATCCCAGGTTTTCATGGTGATGCCCACAACATCATAACCTTCTTTATGAAGCATCAAAGCCGCTACCGTACTATCTATACCGCCGCTCATCGCCATCAAAACCTTGCCTTTTTTGCTCATGCCGCAAAGATACTAAATAAGTAAGTGGATGAATAAATGGGACAGCATTAGCATTTATGAAAAGCGAAATGATTTTTGGGGTGATCAGCAGCAGTTCATTTTTCAGCTTCAGTCCGGGCTGTCCGCTTGTAGCCCTCGTTCCTCGGGGCTACCGCTTCCATCCCGCCGCTTTTGGGCAGTAGAATATTATTCAACAATGCTCAGTTATCTGTCAGTTTACAAAAAGGTATTACCGTAGGTTTTATTTTAGATTCAATCCCTGGTAGTTTGTAAAGAAACCCTTCGCCATCAAGAAGGATAGAAGGAATCTTAATGATCTCGCCATCTTTTAAATAAAGAAAGGTTAATGTAAAATTGCTCCAGGGGCATCTTCGCCCTTTATTTTGACGAATTACTGTTTTTTGAATAGCAGTTTTTTTATACTCTTTTATATGATCTTTTTTACCCCATAAAAAAATATTATTTCCTCTGGAGATCTGCAGGGTTTTATTTTTTGAGTATAAATAGTAATTAAATAATAAGATCCAATTGATTCCTCCAGATAATAGTATAACAAATGGTAAAAAAATAAAAATAAATGGCTGGAGGGGTTTGTGAGTAGTATTTAAAAGGGTATTAATAAATAAAAAAATCAGCATAGCACTAAAGATAAGCGTACTGAAATCTAGTAACTGCCACAAATTTTTACGTTCTAAGGTATAAGTAAAGTCATTTGTAATAAAATGCTAGGCAATTTTTTGAAGCCAGATATTTTCTTTTTTAAAAGCTGTAAAGTCAATCGTTTGGTGCTCAAAAAAATATTCTATAAAAGGATAAGACAATTTATAATCTGTAAAGCTTTTACTATATAAATGTTCTCCGTCAAAAAAGTTCAACACATATTTATTATTAAAGTAAACCTCCAGTTTCAAAATACTTTCAGGGCTGTATTCAAAACTTACAGATGGACAGGTAAGGTCAATTACAATATGCTCCCGTTCTTTATTCCATGGAAAATTTTCAATAACATTTACCGCAGTTTCAAAATTCACTTGTTTGATGTCTGTAAATTCTCCGGGCTCAAAGCTGCTGTATTGGGTTTTGCAGGTAAGGTTCATTCACTATTTTAAATAAAATTAAGGTATCAGGGTTTATCAACTCACATCTTTTCCTCATAAATATATTATTCATTTCAGTGTATTAACTTGCAGCCATGCAGCAATACTTAAAACTTCTAAAGCATATTATAGATACCGGAACTGATAAAAATGACCGTACCGGCACAGGAACCCGTAGTGTTTTTGGTTATCAAATGCGTTTTGATCTGCAGGAAGGTTTCCCTATGGTTACTACCAAAAAGACGCATTTGAAAAGCATCATTCATGAGTTGCTCTGGTTTTTAAAAGGAGAAACAAATATTGCATACTTAAAAGAAAATAATGTAAAGATATGGGACGAGTGGGCCGATGAAAATGGCGATCTTGGCCCGGTGTATGGCAAACAGTGGCGTAGTTGGGAAGGTGCTGATGGGGTAGAAGTGGACCAGGTTGCAGACCTCATCAAACAAATAAAAACAAACCCTGACAGCCGGAGATTAATTATCAGCGCCTGGAATGTTGCCGATCTGCCAAAGATGAAATTAATGCCTTGTCATTGTCTTTTTCAATTTTATGTTGCAAACGGAAGATTGAGTTGCCAGTTATATCAACGCAGTGCTGATGTATTTCTTGGCGTGCCTTTCAATATTGCTTCTTACGCATTATTTACGATGATGATTGCACAGGTTTGCGATCTGGGATCCGGCGAATTTATACATTCCTTTGGCGATGTACATTTATATAAAAATCACTTTGAACAGGCAGATCTGCAATTGACCAGAAGACCATTTGCTCTTCCACAAATGAAAATAAATCCTGCAGTAAGAGATATTTTCGATTTTAAGTTTGAAGACTTTGAACTGCTGAATTATGAAAGCCATCAAGGTATAAAAGCCCCTGTGGCTGTATAGACTCCATTAACTTTTCTGCAATACATTATTAGGATATACCCAGCAGTGGGTATAGGTTTCATTCTGCCAATCGGTTACTTTTATTTTTTATAAAATAACCTAAGAGTAAGAAATATTTTAATATTTTTTCTTTTACCAAAACAAGAAAATCAAAATGAAAAAAGTTTTTATTGCATTACTTTTTATGACGTGTTTTACCATTGTAAAAGCGCAGGATTCTGCATACTATAGAAAAAATATAGAATTGCTTATTAAAGATGCACAAAATGAATTTGCAACTGCACAGGGAAGCCTGGTGGATGAAGATTCAACAAAGCAACGCAGCTTTTATAAATCAAATATTGATCTTAAATGCGGCCAGTCCTTTATTCAGAAAAATTTTGATGACAATAGTAAAGTAGCAGTGTTTTATTATGATCTCTCAAACGATGACGATCTTATGCATAGCCTTACATTTTTAAATGTTGCATTAGGTGTTATTAATGAAATGCACAGCTCCGGAAAATACAGGGGTAAAGATTTCACCAATGATGATGAAAGTACCACCACAGAATTAAAGGATACGGACGGGAATTACATTGCACAGCTTACCAGTAGCAGCAAGGATAAATACATGAAATTTTTAGTGTATTCAAAAAAGTGGGGCAAGCGGTAAAATTATTATCCGTCAAATGTATTATTTGTATAGTTTTTTCGTTGTAGTAGTGGTCAACACTATTTTATGAAGAAACTATACATTTTTTTTATTTCCCTAAGCTGTTTTTATGCTGGTTATACGCAGCCTGCGGCAGATACCAGTGCAAAATTGATCGCACAAAAAGAAAATGTAATTACAGAATCTACCATTGTAAAAGTGGAGAATCTCGGTGCGGTTATTAATACCGAGCACCCGGAAATGCGCCCAACGATTTCAGCCGATGGCAACCTGCTTTTCTTTATCAGGCAGAATGATCCCAAAAATATACAATACAACACCGTTCCAAATTCTCAGGATATCTGGTATTCCACTCGTGATACTACCGGAAAATGGGCGCCTGCAAAACATTTAAGTGATAAAGTGAATGCATCGCAATACAACGCAGTTTACTGGATATCTCCTGACATGAATACTATTTTATTGAAGGGCGCTTTTACGGATGGACAATATTTAGGCACCGGCCTAAGCATGATCCATAAAAGAAGAGACAACAGCTGGACGAATGCTGAGATGTTGAAAATTATTGATTTTAATAAATACACTTCTGTTACGGCTCAGATCGGCGCTTCTATGGGGCATGATGGCCGCACACTGTTATTTTATATGAGCAATAAAAAAGAGAATTACAATAACCAGTTGTATGTTTCTTTTTTGCAAAAAAATGATGTTTGGACTGCGCCAAAAAATTTGGGTAAAAAAATAAATCTTTCGGATTATAACCAGATGAGCCCTTTTATTGCGGCGGATGGTGTTACGCTTTATTTTAGCAGCGACAGGCCGGGAGGCCTTGGTGAAATGGATATCTGGATGACAAAACGGTTGGACGAATCCTGGACAAAATGGAGTGAGCCGGTGAATTTGGGAGGACCTATAAATACCGAAGGTTCCGAAGCATTTTTTACACTGGATGCAGGTGGTGAATATGCTTATCTTACCAGCAGTGATGGTGCTTATGGTGCAAGTGATATTGTAAGAGTAAAATTATTGGAGAAGGAAAAACCAGACCCGGTAGTATTGGTTAGCGGAAATGTTTACAATGCAAAAACAAAAGAACCGCTTTCTGCATCTTTAATTTATGAAACCCTGCCTGATGGAACAACAGCAGGAACGGGTACATCCAGCCCATCTGATGGTTCATTTAAAATCGTGTTGCCTTACGATAAAAATTACAGCATCAGGGCATCTGCAGATAAATTCTTTTCTATTTCTGAAAATCTGAATTTAGATTCATTGATAAAAGTTGGCTACAAAGAAATTCATAAAGACCTGTATCTAGCACCAATAGAAGTTGGGCAGGTATTCAGACTTAACAATGTGTTCTTTGACTTTGATAAATTTAGCCTGCGGCCGGAATCCTTTGTGGAGCTGGATAGGGTGGTTAAATTCTTAAATGATTATCCGAATGTTGTAATTGAAATGAGTGCACATACAGATAGTAAAGGTGCTGATGATTATAATTTGACGTTGAGTGATAACAGGGCAAGATCAGTAATGGAATATATTTTGTCAAAAGGTATTGTGACTGATAGAATTACATCGCATGGCTATGGCGAAACAAAACCTGTGGCGCCAAACGCAAATGCGGACGGCACTGATAACCCTGAAGGACGCCAGTTGAACAGGAGAGTGGAGTTTACAATTTTAAAAAATTAACCTTTAAAATCATATCGGTATAATAAAAAAGTTTTCTATTAGAAAACTTTTTTTATTATCTTTGAGTGTGTTCAATATTATTACCAGAAAAACATTATTGGAATATTGCAAAAAATACCCGGCAGCAGCAATAGCTTTGCAGGAATGGTATTACGAATTGCTAAATAGTGAGTTTAAAAATTTTAATGAGCTGAGACGGGTGTATGGGAATGCAAGTGTGGTAGCTGATGATAGGGTAGTATTCAATATTATGGGTAATCATTACCGTTTAGTGGTAAGAATGGTCTTTGATTTTAAAGCGATTCAGATAAAATGGTTTGGAACTCATTCAGAATATGATAAAATTGATGTCGGCATTGTTCAACACAAAAAGAAATAATATGGACCTTAAAATAATAAAAACAAAAAAGCAATACCAGGAGAGCCTGGACTGGGTAGATAAAATGTTTGATAAAAAAGTAAAGCGTGACTCTGCAGAAGGTGAAAAATTGCAGGTTGCATTGCTCTTAATAAAACAATACGAAGATGTTCATTATTCTATTCCGGTGCCCGAAGCTATTGATGCGATAAAATTAAAAATGCAGGAAAGAGGAATCAGGAATAAAGACCTGATAGGAAAGTTTGGAAGCAAAGGCTATGTATCTGCATTATTAAATAAAAAAAAGCCACTTACTTTAGAACTGGCAAAACTTTTTCACCGGGAGTTTAGTATTCCGGCAGAAATTCTATTATCCTGATATTTCTAATTTTTAATTACATATTTGCATTTATGATCTCACTCATTGCAGCAGCAGCAGAAAACAACGTTATTGGTAAAGGAAATAAACTTCCCTGGAGCCTGCCCGAGGATATGAAATTTTTTAAAAATACTACGTGGGGAATGCCGGTGATAATGGGCCGTAAATCTTACGACGACATGGGAAAACCCTTGCCGGGCAGAATAAATATTGTTGTTACAAAACAAAATGACTGGAGTGCTGAAAATGTTCAGGTAGCTAAAAGTATTGAAGAAGCTTTAACGCTGGCGGAAGCGGCCAACTGTAAAGAAATATTTATCATCGGGGGAGGAAATATATTTAAGCAGAGCATAGATCTGGCTGATAAAATTTACCTTACACGTGTTCATGGAACACCCGATGGAGATGCTTTTTTCCCTGAAATTGATGAAGGTAAATGGAAGATGATTGATAATATCGATTTTGAAAAAAATGAAAAACATCAATATTCATTCAGTTTTCAGCAATGGGTAAAAAAGTAATCTCATTTTTATTTTTTTTTATTCTTAGAATTTTAATTTTCAGTTTTAGAATTTATTCCTTTGTATTCTTCATTTCAATTAGCAAAAAAATATCTCAAATATTATATTTCTGCCTCCAACGGAAAAGGTCATGGTGTTCACTCTCCTTTTGTTTTTAATTTTATAAAATTTGTGCTGAATGATACAAAAAAATATCCCTGTTACGATCGCATAGAATCTCTCCGTAAAAAATTATTGAAAGATGAATCTGAAATTGATGTAGAAGATTTTGGTGCCGGTTCGGGTATTATCAAAACAAATAAAAGAGTTGTAAAAAAAATAGCAGCATCTTCTTTAAAGCCCAAAAAATACGCCCGGCTTTTATATAGAATGGCAAAGTACTATGCGCCAAATAAAATTGTAGAATTGGGGACTTCCTTTGGAATTACAACCAGTTATCTAGCTTCTGCAAATGAAAATGCAAACGTTCATACTTTTGAAGGTGCAACAAATATTACAGCAATTGCAGAAACCCAGTTTAAAACTTTGGGCTTAAAAAATGTCCATTTGCACAAAGGTGATTTTGCGAAAACGCTGCCTGAGTTTTTTGCAAGCGAAAAAGTCGTCGATTTTGTTTTTATAGATGGCAATCACCGCAAAAAACCTACTATAGATTATTTTAATCTGTTTATAGAAAATGTAAATCCTGTTATTCTTATATTTGACGATATTCATTGGAGCAGTGAAATGGAAGATGCCTGGGAGTATATCAAAGATCAAAAAAGCATCAATTTAAGTATAGATCTTTTTTTTATTGGAATCGTTTGCATAAAAAAAGAACTTCTTGTAAAGCAACATTTCAATATCAGGTTTTAAATTTACTTATCTTAGTCACAATAATTAACTCATGATAATTGGCGTTTTAAAAGAACCGGCTTCGGAAACAAGAGTTTCACTTTTGCCGGAACATATTGCAACCTTACAAAAATGGAATGTTTCTGTTATTATTGAAATTGATGCCGGTGCAAAAGCATTTGCAAAAAATGAAAAATATACAGAAGCTGATGCAACGATCGAAAGTCGTGAAAACGTTTTACAAAAAGCGGATGTTGTTCTATCCATAAATGCATTAACAGATGCTGACATTGCAGCATGCAAAGCAAAAGTATTGCTCGGATTTTATCAGCCATTGTATAATGTTGATTTGATAAAAGGCTGGGCAGGCAAAGGTTTCACCATATTTAGTATGGATATGCTACCTCGTACTACCCGTGCACAAAGTATGGATGTACTCAGCAGCCAGGCCAATATTGCCGGCTACAAAGCTGTGTTGCTTGCGGCTAATTCCTTTCCAAAATACTTTCCCATGTTTATGACTGCCGCCGGAAGTATTCCACCGGCAAAGATGTTGATATTAGGTGCTGGTGTAGCTGGTCTGCAGGCAATTGCAACCGGTAAAAGGTTAGGCGCTGTAGTAGAAGTTTTTGATACTCGTCCTGCTGTAAAAGAAGAAGTGATGAGCCTGGGGGGGAAATTTGTGGAAGTAGAAGGCGCTGCAGATGCCAGCAAAGCAGGTGGTTACGCAGTAGAGCAGAATGAAGAGTTTATGCAGCGGCAAAAAGCGAAAATTGCAGAGAGCGTTGCTAAAGCAGATATTATAATTACCACCGCACAGATCCCCGGAAAAAAAGCACCTGTTTTAATAACGGATGAAATGATGGCTGCAATGAAAAATGGGTCTATAATTATTGATATTGCAGCAGCAACCGGAGGCAATACTTCGCAGACAAAAAATGATGAAACCGTTTTATACAATGGCGTCAGCATTATTGGTAATTCAAAATTGCCATCTAACATGCCGAGTGATGCAAGTAAATTATATGGAAAAAATATTCTGAATTTTCTGCAGTTGATCGTTGGTAAAGAAGGAGAATTGAATTTGAATTTTGAAGATGACCTGGTGAAAGGAACATGTATTGCACATGGTGGGAGGATAACGAATGAAAGGATTAAATAGGTCAATAGTCAATGGTCAATGGTCAATGGTCAATGGTCAATGGTCAATGGTCAATGGTCAATCCACTTTGAGAATTGCAAGTTTAATAAAAGAGTTCAGAGTATCCATAATGACCGATGACATTTGACAAATGACTATATAAAGAACTACAATAAAAGTAAAAGCTTCACAATAATGGAAAAGATTCTGGAATTTGTATCTGTAAACCAACAAATGATATACATCGTTATACTCATGATATTTGTTGGTATTGAAGTAATAGGACGTGTGCCCAGTGTACTTCATACGCCGTTGATGAGTGGTGCAAATGCCATACATGGTGTGGTAATTATAGGTGCCATCATCGTAATGGGAAAAGCAGAAACAGATAATTATTTAGCATTGATACTTGGTTTTTTAGCGGTGATCTTGGGGACGTTGAATGTGGTTGGAGGATTTGTTGTTACGGATAGAATGTTGGAAATGTTCAAGAAAAAGAAATAGATAGGATTACACGAATTGAAGCGAATTACACGAATTAATTATTAGAATTTATATCTCAAATGAGCGAACACATACTTAATATCTGCTACTTAATTGCCTCGGTTACTTTTATTTTAGGGTTGAAGATGTTGTCAAATCCTGCATCGGCAAGAAAAGGAAATTTGGTTGCGGCGACCGGAATGACGATAGCAATTTTTGCGACTATTTTTTTATACCGCAATGCAGAAACTGGTGAACACTTACATAATTACGGCTGGATATTCGCCGCACTGGTGATTGGCGGTATAGCAGGCACGCTTGCAGCAAAAAAAGTAAAGATGACGGCCATGCCGGAAATGGTAAGTCTTTTCAATGGAATGGGCGGTGCCTGTGCGGCTTTAATTTCTTTGGTAGAATTCAATCATCTTTCAAAAGAACTAGCACTTAACCCTAGCAGTGAGTTTATCGCTGCATCGCAGTCAACTATTTTAATTATTGTGCTTGGTTTAATTATTGGCTCGGTATCTTTTGCCGGTAGTATGATCGCCTGGGGTAAATTAAATGGGAAAGTAAAAGACTTTAGTTTCACTGGTCAGAATGTTTTAAATCTTGTATTCTTGGCCATTGCACTTGGCCTCGGAATTTACTTGGTGACTGATCCATTGCATAGTAATACTATTTACATCATTTTTATTCTGGCTTTGTTGTATGGAGTGTTATTTGTCATGCCGATCGGTGGTGCCGATATGCCTGTAGTTATTTCTTTACTAAACTCTTTTACAGGTGTGGCTGCGGCTTTTGGCGGATTTTTGTATAATAATAAAGTAATGCTCACCGGCGGTATTTTAGTTGGTGCGGCAGGTACCTTGCTCACTATTTTAATGTGTAAAGCGATGAACCGTTCTTTAATAAATGTGCTGGTCGGTTCGTTTGGCGGTAATAAAACAGTAGCTGCTGCTGGCGGTGGTTCGCAAGGCAATTTTAAAGAAATTTCTCTCAGCGATGCTGCGATGGTGATGAGCTATGCAAATAAAGTAATGATCGTTCCCGGCTATGGTTTGGCCGTAGCGCAGGCGCAACACAGTTGCCATGAGCTGGAAAAAATATTGAATGAAAAAGGTGTAGAAGTAAAATATGCTATTCACCCGGTGGCCGGCCGCATGCCTGGCCACATGAATGTATTGCTTGCTGAAGCGGATGTGAATTATGAAAAGCTGGAAGAAATGGAACAGGCAAATGATGAATTTAAAACTTGTGATGTAGTGTTGATACTCGGCGCAAATGATGTGGTAAATCCTGCGGCAAAAAATGACCCCGCCTCACCAATTTATGGTATGCCTATCTTAGAAGTAGAGCAGGCAAAAACCGTGATCGTAAATAAACGCAGCATGAAGCCCGGTTATGCTGGTATAGAAAATGATCTTTTCTTTCAACCAAAAACTTCTATGCTTTTTGGCGATGCAAAAAAAGTGCTGCAGGATCTGTGTACAGAGGTAAAAGCAATTTAAGGCATCACCAATCCTCTCCCTGAAGGGAGAGGGAAATGGAGAAGATGGAAGGGGGAGATTATGTTTTATTTTTTTTGTTGACCAGCATTAGTTCTATGGGCATCATCATTGTGTCACTCACTTGTACGGCATATCTTTTTTCAAATTTTATAGAAGCGTAGATAGTTCGCTGGGTAATGCGGCTCATCAACTATTTTTCTTAAAAAATCTATAATAATAGAAAGCGTTTCATAGAAATCACCTGGTAAAAAGAGTCAATCTAAACTCAACTTATTATTATTTTTTACCTTCATTTAAATTTATTTTTATGAATTATGTTCCCATAAATATCAACCCCAAAACAATGGGTGGAATGCCAGTTTTTACAGGAACAAGGGTTCCTGTTCAATCATTATTTGACTATATTGAAACCGGAAAAAATTTAGATAAATTTTTAATAAACTTTCCTTCAGTAAAAAAGGAATTAGTCATACAGGTTTTAGAAAATGGTAAGTAAAATTTTAACCTCTGAAAAAACTTTAAATGAAAATTTTGCTTGATGAAAATAATATTAGAAAAATGAGTAGCCCTTCTTCAAAAATGTTTTTATAATTCCATACTCTTTCCATTTTTCTCCTAACTGATGATTATAATAATTGTCTTAAAGCATTAATAGCTATTCTTGCGAATCGAATAAGAGTGCATTTTATTGAATTGCACTGCCCTTCAGGGCAGTGATAAAAAATAATAATCCTCGGGGCTTTAGCCCAAATATTATTTGGGCTAAAGCCCTGTCTAAATTAAATTCAAAACCTTGCCCTAAAGGGCAAGGCAATTCATTTTTTCTATATGTTTTTAATCTTTGTATAGTTTGAAACTTAGCCCTAAAGAGCAGGGCTATCCATTCTGTTTTATCTCTTTTAATCTTTCTATAATTTGAACCCTTGCCTTAAAGCTTAAGGCAACTCATTTCTCTACTTCTTCAAAAACGTTTTTATAATTTCAAAGTCTTTCCACTTTTCTTCTACCTGAGGGTTGTGCCCACTGTGTTCAAACATTACAAATTGTGCCTGCGGACAATACTCTTTATACTTTACCTGCATCGATGGAACTGCAACCCTGTCATACCTTCCGGCAATTATGAGGATGGGCATTTTAAGATCTTTCAATTGTTTTCTAAAATCAAAATTCCCGATATCACTGCCGACAATAAAGTCACCATCTTTACCAACCATTTGATAATACAGTTTTGAATTGAATGAATTTGGATAAGGCTTACGGCCTCTTGATGCAAAATTTTCAGGATTGTAAGTGTATAAAAAAGGATAAGGAACAGCAGCATAAATATCCTGGTGCACCTGGTCGCTAGAGATAGCGCCTTTCTCTCTTGCCTTCATCAGCGTATCCCAAACCTCGGGATAATTTTCTTTTATTTCACGGTTACTGTTGTCATCATTTTCCTGCCACATTACAAAACTGTGAAAGCCATTTGCAATAATAAGATGACTTGTATTTTCAGGATATTTAATGGCATAACCCTGCGCTACCAAACTTCCGTAAGAATGACCAAGCACAGTTATTTTATTTAGATGCATGGCTTTTCGTAAGCCTTCAATATCTTCTATATCTCTTGCTAGTGTATATTCTTTTACATCTTTTGCAGTATCAGATTTTCCACGCCCAAAGCCATCAAAATAAATTATCTGAATATTATTACCCAGAGTAAGGGAATCAAAAATGCGGTAGCCGGGATGTGCGCCACCAGGGCCGCCGGGGATGATGAACATTGGCTCGCCGGTACCAACAGTAACGGTATAAAGTTTTGCACCATTTACGGTGTAATATTTTCCATCAGTCCAGCTATCGGGAAAAGATTGTGCAAACAGATCTGCTGAAAAAAGTAAAACAATTGCTACAAAAAATAATTTTTTCATTTTTAGTTTTTAATATGTGTGTGATCTACGCTTTGGTAAAAGATGATTAATGGTATGCTGTACAAGAGGGCGATGCAAGGATGCCGCTACGAAGAACTTATGCCGGTAACAAAAAAATATAAATACTAATTTTACCAAAGATCAAAATTGATTATTAAACAAATATAAATACTTGCAGCAACAATTACCAGCAGCATTACTGGCTTCTTTACAGGCGGTAAAAGGCTTTGATGAAAAGGCTTTTATGGAAGTGCATCAATCGGGTGCACAGGTTGTGTCTATCAGGTATAATGCGCAGAAAGATGCCGCAATAAAAAAAGAAGGCAATAAAGTGCCGTGGTCTTCTGAGGGATATTATCTTAATGAGCGGCCATCGTTTACTTTAGATCCATTGTTTCATGCGGGTGCATATTATGTGCAGGAAGGCAGTAGCATGTTTTTGGAAGAAGCGATAAGGCAATGTTGTGATATTTCTTTACCATTATCTGTGCTGGATCTTTGTGCTGCACCGGGAGGGAAATCTACTTTGATACAATCCATTATTTCTGCAGAAAGTATTTTGGTAAGCAATGAAATTATAAAAACCCGTGTAAATATTTTAGCGGAAAACATTGTAAAATGGGGCGCCGCAAATGTGGTGGTAACCAATAATGATGCAAAAGATTTCCAAAGATTACCGGCTTTTTTTGACCTGATCGTAATAGATGCACCTTGTAGCGGCAGTGGATTATTTCGAAAAGATAATGAGGCAATAACTGAATGGAGCCCAAATAATGTAGAGCTTTGCAGCCAGCGCCAGCAAAGGATTTTGGCAGATATAATTCCTGCTTTAAAACCAGGTGGTGTTTTAATTTATTCTACCTGTTCTTACTCAGAAAAAGAAGATGAAGCGATTGCGGATTGGCTTACAGAAACTTTTAATTTAAAAAGCATCGCATTAAATATTGATAAAAATTCAGGGATTGTTGAGACAAATTCTCCGCAGCATAATTGTAATGGCTACCGTTTTTATCCTGATAAAATAAAAGGTGAAGGATTTTTTATTACAGCTTTTAAAAATGAGCAGGAGTTGAAAAGTTATAAGGAGTTAAAACCAAAATCCAAACTGCAACCACTTAACAAAGCAGAAATAGAAACAGTAAAACCTTATTTGAAAAATGATGCTGAACTTACTTTTGTAAAATGGCAGGATGATGTGCTGGCAATACCATCAGCTATTTATGAAAAAGTAGTTTCACTTCAAGCGGCTTTGTACTTAAAAAAGGCTGGTGTGAAATTAGGTTCCATCATAAGAACAGAATTAATACCGGATCATGAACTTGCATTAAGTACAATAATTTCAGAGAAAATTAATCGCATTGAAGCTGACCTGGGAACGGCTTTGGAATATTTAAGAAAAAAAGATATATTTTTAGAGACCGATAAAAAAGGTTGGGCCATATTAACTTATAAGGAGTTACCGCTCGGGTTGATCAAAATTTTGCCGGGCAGAATAAATAATTATTACCCAAAAGAGTGGCGCATTCTTAACAAGTAGGCATTTTTTGAACCAACTTATTTATGCATCTTTGTAACCATAATATCAATAGATGAAAAAACTGATCGTATTATTATTCTTAGTTCCGATGTTTGCAAATGCACAGGTTAAAACGCATACTGTGGGGCCAAAAGAAACATTGTATTCTCTTGCGAGGGAATTTAATATTCATCCACGGGAGCTTGCAGAATATAACCATATCTCTACACAATCGAGCCTTAGTATTGGGCAGATTATAAAGATTCCGGCTGCCCGTAAAATGGCGCCATTGCCACCACTTCCATCTTCCGGCGAAGAGAAAAAAGTAGTAACAAAAGAACCGGATGCGGTGAAGAAAGAACCTATCAAACCTGTTGGTTCTATCATTAAAGATCCTGAAACAAATAAGCCAATAGGAATTACTGAAACGATCACTCCTGTTGGTAAAGCCACTACGCCGATATATCATAAAGTAGCACCTAAAGAAACGCTTTATCACATCAGCACACTATACAAGAAAGTTCCTGTTGCCGATCTGAAGAAATGGAATCATCTTACCGGTGATGCATTAAAAGAAGGAACTGATCTGATAGTTGGTTATACAAAATCTGAAGCGACTGAAACTGTTAGCAAACCGGTAAAAGTTAAAGAAGAAGTTGTGGTAAAAAAAGCCGAAACTCCAATGCCTGTTGTGGTTAAGGAAACGAAAACAGTAATAATGGAGCCGACGACAGGTAAAAATTTTAATGGCGGATTTTTTAAGAGTTTTTACAATGACCAGTCTCAAAAAAAATCGGAAACCGGCAAAGCAGGTATTTTTAAAAGTACCAGTGGCTGGGAAGATGGAAAATATTATTGCCTACATGATTCAGCACCAGCAGGTTCTATTGTAAAAATTACAAACCCTGCCAATAATAAAAGTATTTATGCAAAAGTGCTGGATGTGATGCCAGACCTGAAACAGAATGATGGCCTGTCACTGAGACTAAGTAATGCGGCTGCTGATGCATTGGGTGCAGTAGCAGATAATTTTGATTGTACTATCAATTACTAATGTCAAAGTATGAACTATTTTATATTCCCGGCTTCTGCCGGGATTTTTTATTTGCGTTCGTCTATTTAAAACGTCGTTTATCTATTAGTATAATGTCGGCTTTCTGTAAATATTTAGGTTTGTGATCTAAAATTATTTATATGAAAAAGTTGCTCACCTTATTGGTGATTACCATTTTCTCGGTTGCAATTACAAGTTGTAAAAAAGATGATGCGCCAAAAACGATTGTTGGCTACTGGACAGGTAAATCTAATACAGCCGATGCGAGTTCTGACTGGCACTGGCTTGTACGTTCCGACAAAACAGTTAGAGTTTATATTGGTGTTGACTCTGCCACCGCAACGAAAAAGTTTGAGGGGACATATTCAAATACTGACAGTACTATTTCTTTAAATTATAAAGTTGGTGGAGGCCTTGCAGTTTCACTTTCTAATGCAAAAATAAACAATGGATACACCAGGATTGAAGGAAAAGATTTTCTTGGGAATACATACTTTGTTCAAAGATAAAATGATAGTTAGAAGCGAAGGATTTATATGAACTTATAACCTCTCAAAAAATCTTCTGTATTCATTTTTTTCTTCCCTTCTAATTGTAATTCCAGCAGTTTTATAAAACCATCACTACAGGCAAATTGTAGGAGAGTTTTTTTATCTGTTTCAAAATTTCCTGTTGCAATAGAAGGACTGGTGTATATTTTTTCTGCTTTAAATATTTTTAATTTTTTGCCCTCTAAAAAAGTAAATGCAGCAGGAAAAGGAGACAGGCCCCGGATTAAGTTATAAATTTCATCCACGCTTTTTGAAAAATTAATTTGGCATGTTTCTGTAAATATTTTGGGTGCATGTTTTAGTTCTGTACTCACAGGCTGCGGCTGTTCTGCGAGGCTTCCGTTTTCTAACGCTTTGATTGTTTTTAATAGTAATGATGCACCGATTTCTTTCATCTCATCATGCAGCTCTCCTGCAGTTTCATCGTCCCGGATATCTATTTTTTCTGACAATAAAATATCGCCGGTATCGATCTGCTGTTGCAGTTTAAAAGTAGTTACGCCGGTAATTTTTTCTCCATTAATTATTGCCCAGTTAATCGGTGCAGCACCACGGTATTGTGGCAACAAAGAGCCATGCACATTTATAGTTCCCATCGGCGGCATATTCCACACCATTTCCGGCAACATGCGAAAAGCAACTACTATCTGTACATCTGCATTCAAATCTTTTAAAGCATCTAAAAATTCCGGATTCCTTAATTTCTCCGGTTGTAAAATATTTAATCCTTTTTCTTCTGCATATTTTTTTACTGCACTTTGCTGAAGCCGCATACCACGGCCGCCGGGCTTATCCGGGCCTGTAACTACGCATGCGATATTGTAGCCTTCATTCACCAGTTTTTCTAATGAAGCCACTGCAAATTCAGGCGTGCCCATAAAAACAATACGAAGACCTTTTTTTTGCCCCAGCGGAAAATTTACAATGTTCTTTAACTGTGTATCTGTTATTCTTTTTTCTATCATTTTTGTTCCTTAAAATATCTCTTTGCAACATTTTACTCAAAGAGAAGTTAAATAGTTCTGCCAAAGTTGAGTAAAGTTTTTTTAATTCGGTCGTGTTGACATAAACTTTTAATTTTGCCGCAATATTCAGTTGTAGCTAAACTTTGGTCTTTTTATTGCTGAATAGAAATCAAATAAATCCTGGTTTTACAGCTATAAAGCCAGCATTACAAACATCAAAGCTGGTGAATATTTTACCGGCATATAACAAAAAATAAACATTATGCAACAAGTAAAAGCGGGGGATGTAGTAAAAGTGCATTATACCGGAAAATTAACTTCAGGCGAAGCATTTGATTCTTCTACCGGAAGAGAACCATTGGAATTTACAGTAGGCGCAGGCCAGATGATCAAAGGCTTTGATGCTGCTTTACCAGGAATGGCAATAGGCGATAAGAAAACCATTAATATCCCAGCAGAAGATGGATATGGTGAGAGAAGCGAAGATGCTGTTATAGAATTTCCAAAAGAAAATGTACCGGAAGATATGAAACTGGAGCCGGGAATGTCTTTAACACTCAGCAACCAGCAAGGACAGCCTGTGCCGGTAATTGTAAAAGAGGTAAAAGATGATATTATAATCTTAGATGCCAACCATTTTCTTGCCGGTCAGGAATTGGTATTTGATATAGAGTTGGTTGAAATAGCATAAGATAATACACATTTTTACGAATTACACGAATTTGCATTTGTTTGAAAAACAGGAAATTCGTGTAATTCGTTTTAATTTGTGTAATAATCTAAAATGATATGATACAGATAAAAACCGATGAACTTGCCAACCGCTTTATGAAATATGTACAGGTTGATACTCAAAGCGATCCCAATGGTAACAATAATCCAACAACAGAAAAACAAAAAGATCTAAGCAAAATTTTATTTGTGGAGTTGAAGAGCATGGGCCTGCAAAATGTGGAGTTGGATGAGTTTGGATATGTTTATGCAACCGTTCCGGCAAACAGTAACAAAAAAAATATTCCGGCCATTTGTTTTTGTAGCCATGTAGATACAGCGCCGGATTGCAGTGGTACCAATGTAAAACCGATCCTGCATAAAAATTATGATGGTGCAGATATTACTTTGCCGGATGATGCATCGCAGATTTTAACGCAGTCAAATTCTCCTTATTTAAAAAATTATATTGGTAAAAATATTATTACCGCCAGCGGAAATACTTTGTTGGGCGCAGATGATAAAGCGGGTGTAGCCATCATTATGCAGGCCGCACAATATCTTACGGATCATCCGGAAGTATTGCACGGCGATATAAAAATTGTTTTTACTCCAGATGAAGAAGTTGGCAAAGGCACGGCAAAAATTGATATGAAAAAAGTAGGTGCCGAATTTGGCTATACGCTTGATGGTGGCGAAGCCGGAAGCCTTGAAGATGAAACATTCAGCGCTGATGGAGCAACAATAACAATCAATGGTGTGATCGTTCACCCGGGTTATGCAAAAGGAAAATTAATTAATGCAACGAAGATTGCCGGCGAAATTTTAAATGCGTTGCCAAAAAATGAGTGGAGCCCGGAAACTACCGATGGCATGCAGGGTTTTGTACATCCTACATCGCTGAATGGTATTGCAGAAAAAACCACGATCGGTTTTATTGTTCGTGATTTTAAAACGCCCGAATTGGCTAATCATCACAACCGCTTAAAGAAAATTGCAGAAGATATTGTGGCAAAATATCCCGGTGTAACCATGGAGTATAAAGCCACAGAGCAGTACAGGAATATGAAAGATATTTTAGTGCAGCATCCGCAGGTAGCACAATATGCGGCAGAAGCAATTCAGCGTACAGGCCTTGCCGTTAAAACGGAAAGTATCCGTGGCGGTACTGATGGCAGCAGGCTGAGTTATATGGGTTTGCCTTGCCCTAATATTTTTACCGGTATGCAGAATATTCACAGCAAGCTGGAATGGGTTGCGGTAGATGATATGGAAAAAGCAGCGGAAACAATTGTACACCTTGCAATGATTTGGGAAGAGAAAGCTGATTAGAATACCAGCAGCGGTCCCGATAGCTATCGGGATTCATAGCATAAGCGTTGTGTCACAATCCTTTCATCGGCATACCATTGGGCAACAGGGGGCAACGTCTCAATTTTAATGCTACGCTTGGATAAATGATGATCAAAGAACAAATTGTACAAGTGTCCCGATAGCAATCGGGAGACACAACCTGCCTACCGGCAGGCAGGCGATGATGCCCAAAGATTTAATGCTGGCTACATAAAAAATTTATATCTTCATTTCAAATTTTACAATTATGGATTTATTAAAAGAATTCTGGTGGGTCATAATATTGGTGGCTGCCTTTTTAGGATGCTTTGTAACCGTTAACCAGGGCTTCATTGGCGTGGTTACCATGTTTGGAAAATACAAGCGTATCATGCGGCCAGGCTTGAATTTCAAGCTGCCGTTTTTAGAGCAGATCTACAAAAAAGTAAGTATTCAGAACCGTTCAGTAGAACTGGAATTTCAGGCAGTAACTATTGATCAGGCGAATGTTTATTTTAAATCGATGTTGCTTTATTCTGTAATAAATGTGGATGAAGAAACGATCAAAAATGTAGCGTTCAAATTCATCAGCGATAAAGACCTGATGCAGGCTTTGATAAGAACTGTAGAAGGAAGTATCCGTGCATTTGTTGCAACAAAAAGACAGGCCGAAGTTTTAAATGTACGCCGGGATATTGTAGAAAATGTAAAAGAACAAGTGGATGTGGCGCTGGAAGGCTGGGGTTATCATTTGCAGGATCTGCAGATAAATGACATCACTTTTGATGAAGCGATCATTACAAGTATGAGCAAAGTAGTTGCCAGTAATAATTTAAAAGCTGCGGCTGAAAATGAAGGACAGGCTTTACTGATAACAAAAACAAAAGCTGCAGAAGCAGAAGGTAATGCAATAAAAATTGCTGCAGAAGCTGAAAGGCAAGCAGCACAATTGCGTGGACAAGGTGTGGCATTGTTCCGGGAAGAAGTAGCACGTGGTATGAGCCAGGCAGCTTCGGAGATGAAGCAGGCAAACCTGGATACAAATGTGATCCTTTTCAGTATGTGGGTAGAGGCTATTAAAAACTTTGCAGAATATGGAAAAGGAAATGTCATTTTTCTTGATGGCGGCAGTGATGGAATGGAAAAGACGATGAAGCAAATAATGGCTATGCAGC
The DNA here is from genome assembly GCA_039918155.1 of Ferruginibacter sp. Taxonomy (GTDB): domain Bacteria; phylum Bacteroidota; class Bacteroidia; order Chitinophagales; family Chitinophagaceae; genus Ferruginibacter. Next base: position 29,598 of record JBDSIB010000024.1, on the reverse strand, counting down.
AAATGGCAGATAACAAAGGATTGTAATTATTCGCTTAAAAAAATTGCTATTTATTAATTAGTATATGGCATATATAAAACAAGACAAGCCATTTGTTGTTCCAACCACCGATGGTAAATTGATAGAAGAGCATTTTGGCCTGGCATCAGTAAAACAATCGAACCTGAGCATTGCCCACATGGTAGCGCCACCAGGCTGGAGTGAACCTTTTCAGAATCCGGTTTTTGATGAATATACATTGGTGAGCAGGGGTAAAAAATTGTTTGAGGTAGATGATGAAAAAGTAATTGTAAATGCTGGCGAAAGCATTCTTATAAAATCGGGTAGCCGTGTACGTTATAGTAACCCTTTTGCGGAAGAATGTGAGTACTGGAGTGTTTGTCTGCCGGCATTTTCAATAGCAAGTGTAAACAGGGAAGAATAGTAAGATTAACATTTTCTTATGCAGCGTTCAGGTATTCTTTCATTTAATTGCAGCATGGTTAAGCAGGTTGCTGATGATTATCACCGCAATATCATAATTTTAAACCCGCATTTAATTTTATAAAACATGTTTGATATTTTTTTACAGGTAGACAGCGTTGCAGCTTCGGGTGTTTCAGCTGCCAAAGTAGAAACTGTTTGGGGCCTTTTAACTAAAGGCGGCCCGTTAATGATACCGCTGGCAATTTTGTTTGCTTTGGCGGTTTTCTTTTTTATAGAGCGTTTGCTGGTAATAAGAAAAGCAGGAAAGGTTGATGATAATTTCATGAGCATTATCCGTGATCATATTATCAACGGCAATATAGCTGCGGCACGTAGTCTTGCAAAAAATACACAGCATCCGGTAGCACAAATGATAGATAAGGGCATACAGCGTATTGGTAAACCTATTGATGCCATTGAAAAAAGTATGGATAATGTGGGTAAGCTGGAAATGTACAAAATGGAAAAAAACCTGAGTATCCTTTCTGTTATCGCCCGTATTGCACCATTGTTTGGATTTGTGGGAACGATTGTCGGACTTGTAATTTTGTTGAAAGAATTTGCAACGATCAGTAATCCTTCTATCAGCCAGATTGCAGATGCGATGTACATTAAACTGATCACTTCTGCAAGCGGATTGATCATTGGTATGCTGGCATATTTAGGCTACAGTTATTTAGATACACAAATAAACAGGACTGCCAACAGGATGGAATCGGCAAGCAGCGAATTCATTGATATTTTGCAGGAACCGACGAGATAGGAGGAAGAGAAGATGTTAGATGTTAGATGTTAGATGTTAGATGTTAGGATTCGCAAGTTAATAACGAACTACAAAATTTCACTATTGACTATTGACTATTGAATTGGCTAATAAATGTTTTACTTTATAAAATAAGAGATGGGATTAAGAAGAAATAAATTAAGGGAAGATCATTCAGAAGTAGATACGGGTCCGCTGAATGATATTCTTTTTATATTATTGATGTTTTTCCTGATGATATCTACATTGGCTAATCCTAATGTAATTAAGATGAGTGTGCCCCGGGCAAAGAGCGATACCAAGCAAAAGCAAAGTGTAGTAGTAAGTGTAGATAAGGATAAAAATATTTATGTTGGGTCAAAAAAAATATTTGCAGATTCTTTAGAATCAGTACTAAGAAAATACATTATTGAAGGTGACAGTATAAAACCCGCTGTAGTTATAAATGCAGACTCCGTAGCCCAATGGGGTGAAATTGTAAGAGTGATGAAAGTAGCCCGCAAATTGGGTGCTACTACTTCTGCAACCGTTACTGGGAGTGAGTAGCTGTAACAAACCTGTTCTTTCCAAACATATCTTTTAGCACAATTACATGGTAGCCGTTTTTAGTAAAATGGTTTGCAACCTGCTCTGTATAATCTTTATGAGTTTCTAAAAATATCTTGCCATTTCCCGCCAGATGCTTTTTTCCGAATAAGGCTATCTTTTCATAAAATATTAATGCGGTATCGTTTGCTACAAATAAGGCTGTATGCGGCTCATAAGCAATTACATTTTTATCCATTGCATTCTTTTCTCCAATTGGTATGTATGGTGGGTTGCTTACAATTATGTCAAACTGGTTTAATTCATTCCAGGTCTTTTCCTCTAAAAAATCAATACTCGTAAAAGTAATTTCTGTGTGATGTGTTTCAGAGTTTTCTGTTGCTACTTTTAAAGCATCTCCACTTATATCAATAGCGCTAACGGTGATAGACGGAAGGTTTTTCTTAAGAGCAATCGGGATACAACCACTGCCGGTGCCAATATCTATCACAGTGTTTACATGATTGTCTTTGCAGTATTTTATTACTTCAAGTGCCAGTTCTTCAGTTTCTGGTCGTGGTATTAAAACAGCGGATGTAACTTTTAATTTTAAATTTAAAAACCAGGCTTCGCCTAAAACATATTGTACCGGTTTGTGCAGTAATAATTCTTCAAGGCAAGCATGGAGTTTGTTTAAAATATTTTCGGGTAGTTCTTTTTGTGAATCCCTTACAATCGCTGATCTGTTCATGCCGGCAATACTTTCAAAAACAATATCTGTAATAGCCGCAGCTTCTGAAATGCTGTAAATAGCTTTTAAAGATGAAATATAGCCGTCATATACATTTTTTACGCTCATCATTACAAACTTACTTTATTTTTAGATGCTTAATTTTGCCCTCTTGTATAAAGATGAAACATATATGCTACGGTGTTTGCAACTTGCAGCAGCAGCTGCAGGCAATGTGGCACCTAATCCCATGGTAGGCGCTGTGTTAGTGTATAATGGTGTAATAATTGGCGAAGGTTATCATATGAAATATGGTGAGCCACATGCAGAAGTAAATTGCATAAACAGTGTATCAGAAGAAAACCGCCATTTGATAAAAGAAAGTACATTGTATGTTTCTTTAGAGCCCTGTAATCATTTTGGAAAAACGCCGCCATGTTCAGATCTGATTGTAAAAAACAAAATTCCCAAAGTGGTTATTGCCTGTAAAGACAGTTTTGAAAAAGTGAATGGTGGAGGTATAAAAAAATTAGAAGATGCCGGAGTAAAAGTTACCCAGGATATTTTAAAAGAAGATGCTTTAGAACTTAATAAAAGGTTTTTTACTTTTCATGAAAAGAAGCGGCCATATGTTATTTTAAAATGGGCGCAAAGCAATGATAAATTTATAGCGCATAAAAATTATCAGCCAGTAAAGATCACAAATGATCTGACCAACAGGCAGGTACATAAATGGCGAAGTGAAGAAGCCGCTATTTTAGTAGGAACCAATACTGCATTGCATGATGATCCATCGTTGACAACCCGTTTATGGCAAGGGAAAAACCCGGTGCGGATTTTTATTGATAAGAACCTGCAAATACCCAGTGGTCATCATCTTTTGGATAATTCAACTGCAACAATTGTTATTAATCAAATAAAAGATGAGAAAGCCGGTAATACAATATTTTATAAAATAAGTGAAGAGGAGGATGTTATTACTACTGTATTGAATTTACTTTATCAAAAACAACTTACTTCTTTAATTGTAGAAGGCGGAACAACGCTTCTTCAATCTTTTATTGACGCAGGTTTGTGGGATGAAGCAATTATAATAACAAATAATGATCTGCAATTGCATGAAGGAATAGATGCGCCTTTACTTACTCATTCAGCCTTGTTTTGCGAAGAGCATATCTTATCAGACAGGTTACAGTTTTTTAAAAAAAGTTAACCTGTACCATGGAGAATTATTTCACAATAGAACAAAAGGGTTTTAATGAATTTAAAGATCGGGGAAGTAAGTTTCTTGCATTTGCTTTTCCTGTAGCAAGTGCGGATGATTTTAAAAAGCAAATCGCAGTTCTAAAAAAAGAACATCCAAAAGCAGCGCATCATTGCTTTGCATATCGTATCGGAATTGATGGAAATACTTTCCGCAGCAGCGATGATGGAGAACCAGCAGGCACAGCAGGCAAGCCGATATTAGGGCAGATAGACAGCAAAGGATTGACCGATATGGGTATAGTTGTTGTGCGGTATTTTGGTGGCACATTATTAGGTGTTCCCGGCTTAATAAGTGCTTATAAAACAGCTGCGACACTCGTATTGCAGGTAGTGCCGGTTTTGCAAAAGCAGGTCGAAATAAAATACAATCTTCATTTTGATTACACTCAGCAGAATGCTGTTATGATGATCATCAAACAATTTAACTGTACCGTGATTGCACAGGAAATGCAGCTATTCTGCGACGTTACCATTGGTATTCCTTTAAACCGCTTACAGGAAGTACTGTATAAATTAAATGATATGCAGCAAATAGAATTGAAAGAAATCAAATAATAATTTGTATTTTTCTTAAAATTTGATTGCCATGGCAGCAGAAAAAAAATACAAAAGCTTCTGGAGTTTTTATCCTTATTATTTAACAGAACATAGCGATACAACCAACCGCACTTTACACTTCTTAGGTACGTTGGGATTGATCACCATTTTAGTAGTAGCTATAGTTTTACAAAAATGGTGGATGCTTGCTTTGATACCCTTTTGCGGTTATGGCTTTGCATGGGTTGGGCATTTTTTTATTGAAAAAAACAAGCCGGCCACTTTCACTTATCCGCTTTACAGCCTGGCATCAGACTTTGTAATGTTCTGGCATATACTAACCGGGCAAATAAATAAAAAATTGGCAGAAGCTAAAAAAATAATTGCAGAATAATGGATGCGGAAACTATAAGAGAATATGTAATTGTGAAAAACGATGTGACCGAAGGTTTCCCTTTTGGAGAAGATACATTGGTTTTTAAAACAAATAATAAAATATTTCTGCTGCTGTCATTATCATCTTCACCATTACAGTTTAATGCAAAATGCAATCCTGAAAAAGCAATTGAGTTAAGAGAAGAATTTCCTGAAAATATTTTGCCCGGCTTTCACATGAATAAAAAACATTGGAACACTGTTATTCTTGATGGTAAATTATCGAAGAAACTGATCCTGGAAATGATTGATGATTCTTATGGCCTGGTGGCAAAAAAAATAAAACCACGTAAGTAATCTTAACCAATAAAATATGGAAAACGAGGAAAAATTTTCTGATGACCCTACAGAACATTACGGGATTGAAAATGAGATACTGCGGATGAAATTAAAAGCCCAGTTTGGGGATGCTTTTCAAATGGGTGGTGATGCACACTTACCCCCGGAAATAGAAAACCAGTTTTTGAAAAATGTAATAGGCTTTGAAGAAGCCAGTGAAAACGCAGAATATACAACCATCTATGAAAAACTGGGCAAGCCTGCGTACAAGGCTGCTGGTGACCTTTCTGCTGAAGAGCTTGCGCCCGCTTTACAGCATTTAATGAAGCTCATGAAAGAACAGGGAATAAACCTTGAATTTTGTGACGGGCCTTATGAAGATGCTTTAATCTACCGGTTTGTAACCGAAGAATTTTTTTCTCACCAGGTTGAAAAAAGATCCTTTTTTGGAAATGGCTGGAATTTTATTTATGAGGAATTTTATCCAAATGACAAAGCTGAAATAACTAAAAATACGCATGCTTTTATAAAGCATTGGATGCGAAGAGAGTTTGATGAATACAGTATGGAACTGGCTAATGAAATTAATCTTGCCGATGGGAGTATACTGAACAGGGATGAAGCAATCCGTAAAATGAATATTTTTTTAGAATCTTTTGTCGAATTTAAAAATGACGGATATAATATTAAGGATTTAAATTTTGAGATCAACGAAGATGGGAATGGTTTTGGATTCTCTGAAGGAATGATTAAGTACGATGCAGTGATGGAGAGTAATGAAACTATACATTATGAAAGTCCCTACAAATTTTACATGCACCGGATTGATAAATTCTGGGATATCTTTTATTTTATTATGCCTGGATTTAAGTGGTAAAATTTGAATTGTTTTGATGGGTCATCTTCATAATAGTATCATTTTATACTATCAAAGATAAAAAAACGGCCCACAAAAGATTTCAGAAGGCAATATTTTAATTTGCAATTTTCTTTGCTGTGCACATCCAGTCCCACGGATATGGATCTTTCAGCCATTCAGGGGAGTCATGAAATTCTGTATTCCATTTATAATTTATTTTATGGATCTGTATTATTTCAAACCCTTCTAATTTTAATAATAATAAAAGTTCTTCTTTTAAATAATGTTTTGCAGGTACATTGTCAATATCCGTTACGCCTTGTTTAATATTGAGTGTTTTTTAATTACTTCACTACCTTTTGGTGATTGATCATTTTCTGCATCATCTACATTCCATCTGTCTGCAATAATATTTGTGTATAATTTTGATTCTAATGAAGGCACAACTAATACCAAGTTGCCACCATCATTTAAACACATCGATAACGAGTGGAAAAAATTTATCCTTTTTTCTAATGAATCTGTAAGAATTGCATTGATGCAAATAGCATTATCACATGGCATAACGGTAAGGTTATCTGCAGACATATCCATCTGTTGATATTCTACATTTTGCAGATCGGCATATTTTTCTTTTGCAATCTCAAGGTTTTTTATGGAAATATCTGCAGCTATTACTCTTTTAAAAAGCGGGGATAAAACAGTAATCCATTTGCTAACAGCACATCCAATATCAATAATTGTTTTATCAGGAGAAGTTATTTTTTCAATATTTTTTACGATTTATGCCCGAAGCGTCATTCTGCAAAACATCGAATATTTCTTCCTCGTATTTTGGAGCAATCATTTCCCAGTATTCTTTATCCATGGTTACTGGTATTAGTGTGAAAGAAAAGTTGAATCAAAAAGTACTAAAAAATAAGCAAGTAAAAAATGAGATGGAATGGTTCTGTGTTTTGCTTAATAAAATATCCTGGAGTATTGTTCCTATTTAAATCTCTTACTAACAATCAACTCTTTACTCCCTGCCGTATAAGTGTAAAATCCCTCACCGCTTTTTACACCGAGTTTCCCGGCTGTTACCATATTTATTAATAAGGGACAGGCCGCATATTTTGGATTGCCAAAACCATCTTGTAAAACTCTGAGAATACTCATGCAAACATCCAGACCAATAAAGTCTGCTAACTGCAAAGGTCCCATTGGATGTGCCATTCCTAATTTCATAACGGTATCTATTTCTTCTACACCTGCTACGCCTTCATACAAACTGTAAATAGCTTCATTTATCATCGGCATTAAAATACGGTTTGCAATAAAGCCCGGATAATCATTTACAGCCGCTGGTATTTTCCCTAATTTTTTACTTAATTCTACAATTTTATCTGTTACTTCTTTTGCGGTAGCATAGCCATTAATTATTTCTACCAGTTTCATTAATGGAACCGGATTCATAAAATGCATTCCGATCACAAGTTCAGGCCGTTTGGTAACTGCAGCTATTTTTGTAATAGATATCGAAGAAGTATTTGTTGCTAATATGCAGCCAGCAGGCGCTGCATCATCAATCTGCTTAAAAATTTTCAATTTAAGTTCTGTATTTTCTGTTGCTGCTTCTATTACCAATTGTGCATTTTGTACGCCGATGGTAAGATCTGTTTCAGTAATTATATTTTTTAAGGCACTATCTTTTTGGTCTGTAGTAATTGTTTCTTTCGAAACCTGCCTGTCTAAATTTTTGGTGATGGTTGCCAATGCTTTTTCTAATTGAGCAGCATTTACATCTACCAATGTTACTGCAAAACCATTTTGAGCAAATACATGTGCAATACCATTTCCCATAGTACCTGCGCCAATAACACTAACGTTCTGTATCATAATAATTTTTATTTATTTAGAGCTATTGACTCGATTAAATAATAGAGGTTCGAATTTAAAGCGCTGAATAATGGTATGCTGTACAAGTGAGTGACACAACGATGATGCTATGAAATTCTGATGCTTGGTGCCAAAAAAAAACATTACCCTATCTCCGCTAATATCTTTCACATAATCAGTTCCCCCTTCAGGGGGCGGAGGGGGCTTTATTTAAACGCATTCAACCCCGTTACATCCATTCCCGTTATCAGCAAATGAATATCGTGAGTGCCTTCATAAGTGATCACGCTCTCTAAATTCATCATGTGACGCATTACCGGATATTCGCCTGTAATGCCCATTCCGCCCAGCATCTGGCGTGCATCTCTACAAATATTTGTTGCAATTTCGCAGGCATTTCTTTTTGCCATACTCACCTGTTGCGGTGTCACTTTTCCTTCATTCATCAATACACCCAGGCGCCAGTTTAATAATTGTGCTTTGGTAATTTCGGTGATCATTTCAGCCAGTTTTTTTTGCTGCAACTGGAAGCCGCCAATCGGTCTGCCAAACTGAACTCTCTCTTTGCTATATTCCAGTGCGGTATGGTAACAATCCATTGCAGCGCCAATAGCGCCCCATGCAATGCCGTAGCGGGCTTTGGTAAGGCAACCTAACGGGCCTTTCAAACCTTTTACATTTGGTAAAATATTTTCTTTCGGCACTTTTACATTATCAAAAACAAGTTCGCCGGTGGCGCTTGCACGAAGACTCCATTTGCCATGCGTTGTTGGTGTGCTGAAACCTTCCATGCCACGTTCTACAATGATGCCTTGTATCTCATCTTTTTCATTACGTGCCCACACTACTGCAACCTGTGCAAAAGGCGCATTGCTGATCCACATTTTAGCGCCATTTAAAATCACGTATCCGTCACCGTTATCTTTAATATTTGTAAGCATGCTGCTTGGGTCGCTGCCATGGTCTGGTTCTGTAAGGCCAAAGCAACCCAGCCATTCGCCGCTGGCAAGTTTTGGTAAATATTTATTGCGTTGCTCTTCATTTCCGTATTGATAAATGGGAAACATTACCAAACTGCCTTGTACAGATGCTGTAGAGCGTACACCACTGTCGCCACGTTCCAGTTCCTGCATCATCAGGCCATAAGAAATATAATCGAGGCCGCCACCCCCATATTGCTCGGGAATTGTTGGTCCAAAGCAACCGAGATCGCCTAATTGTTTTATGATCTGCTGAGGAAATTCTGCTTTTTGTGCATAGTCTTCTATGATCGGTGAGATTTCTTTTTTTACATAATTGCGTACACTTTCTCTTACTAATTTTTGCTCATCTGTAAGTAATTCATCTACATTAAAATAATCCGGACTTTGAAAATTATCAGTTTTTGCAGCCATGTTAATTTTTTAGCGATTAAATATTTTTTTAAAAAAAGCTGGCAATTAATTAGCAGAAATTTTTCTGTAACTATTTAGTAATTAATAAAAGTCAACTATGGCCAGCTGATATTTTAGCAAAGATAATTACCTTAAATCAGAAGAAAATGTTTTGTTTAATGTAATAATAATATAGTTCTTTTACCTGTTTTTGGATAATGTACCTATCCTTTTGTATTTTTATAACCTACTCATTTTTTGTATGCATTTATTAAAAAAGATAAGAGCAATGATCATTTTTTTCATGATTGCTCTGATATTAAGTGGAGTTACTGCATTTCCTGTTCAAACAGAATTGCATTGGCTATTACAGCATCCGGCGTTGGTGCCGGCATTTGCGCAAGATTGGTTGCAGCATGTGTACAAAGCATTGCTACAAACAAATTCAGCATATCCAATGCTGGCTTATGGTTTCGATTGGCTGGCTTTTGCCCATATTGTGATTGCAATGGCTTTTATAGGGCCATTGAAAGATCCTGTAAAAAATAAATGGATCATTGATTGGGCTATTCTTGCCTGTTTTGCAGTTTTTCCATTAGCATTTATTGCAGGTCCAATAAGACATATACCAATGTTTCATATCTTAATCGATTGTGCATTCGGGGTAATTGGGCTAATACCTTTATTTATCTGTAAAAAATGGATCAGTCAATTGGAAGCATTTCAAAAAAAAGAAAAATGAATTTAACTTATTTGGCTTTAGGCGATAGTTATACAATGGGTGAAGGAGTAATGCTTACAGAAACTTTTCCTTACCAGGCAACAGAATTGTTGCGTGAAAAAAATATACAGATTTCAGCCGCGGAAATAATTGCTAAAACAGGATGGACAACAGATGAATTAAATGATGCTATCCAACAACACACTTTTTTAACCGGTTATGATTTTGTAAGCTTGCTGATTGGTGTAAATAACCAATACCGTGGGCGTGTTGTAGAAAATTTTGCAGAAGAATTCGAAATACTTTTAAAAAAAGCAATTGGATTTTGTAAAAATAAACCAGCAAATGTATTTGTATTAAGTATTCCCGATTGGGGCAAAACACCTTTTGCCAATGGGAAAGATCTTAAAAAAATAGAAGATGAAATTAATGCCTTTAATGATGTTTGTAAAATGGTATCTGACAAATATGATTGCACCTATATTGATGTTACGGATTCCCAAAGAAAGAATGCTGGGAACGCTGAATATTTATCAGCGGATGGATTACATCCGAGTGCAAAAGAATATTCAAAATGGGCAAAAATATTATCTGAAAAAATTATTGAGCTTCATTCTGCCGAAAGCGGTCAGTAATTGCTTTTGATTGTTCATCTGTAATCGCAGATGTTTTTTTAAGCAACGCTTTAAAAGATTCTACTTCTTCTGCAGAGGCTGGGCAGCCAAGGTTTTGGCCATTTACAAAACTATCACCCAATAATTCTCCTTTTGGATTTAATACCAGGAAGAAAGGTAAGCCTGCTTTTTCTCCTTTATACTTTTGTAAGATCACATCAGCACCGGGTGTTTCTAAGTTTTTCTTTCCTTCTCTTTCCTGAACGTCGAGATGAACGATAACAAAACTTTCATCAAAATATTTTTTTGTAGAATTATCATTCATAGATGCATCTAATTTTTTACACCAGCCACACCAGCTTGCATGAAAAATGATAAATAATTTTTTATGTTCTGTACTTGCTTTTTTATAGGCATCGTTCAGCATTTTATCCGCTGTAGCATCCTGCTGTGCAAATACAAACGTAGAGAACATTAATACAAGTGATAGAGAAATTATCTTTTTCATAATGAACGGTTTATTTTTTATTTGAGATATAAAGCCATTTCAGTTTGGTATTGTCTTGCAATTGCGGTGGCTTCTGTGGCAAATTTCTCATCTGCTCCTGCATAAATTATTGCCCTGCTTGCATTTACTAAAAGCCCACAATCCTTATTCAGTCCATACTTACTTACTTCTTCCAGACTTCCTCCCTGAAAGCCTACACCCGGTACCAGTAAAAAATGTTCTGGAATTATTTTTCTGATATTTTCTAATTCGCTTGCCTGTGTAGCACCAGTTACAAACATAAGATTATTGGAGTTCCCCCATTTGCTTACTGTTGTTAAAACTCTTTCATATAAACGTTCTTCGGAATTATTTATCGTCAGCATCTCAAAATCATTTGCGCCTTTATTACTCGTAAGTCCTAAAACAATGCCCCATTTATTTTCATATTCTAAAAATGGACGAACGCTATCTTCACCCATGTAAGGTGCAATAGTAACTGCATCAAACTTCAAAGTTTCAAAAAAGGCCTTTGCATATTGCGAAGACGTATTTCCTATATCACCCCGTTTGGCATCTGCAATTTTAAAATGTGTGGAAGGAATATAGTTTACTGTTTGTTCCATCGCTTCCCAGCCCTTTGTTCCCATGGCTTCATAAAATGCGGTGTTTATTTTATAGCTTACACACAGCTCTTTTGTTGCATCAATGATGGCTTTGTTGAATTCAAATACAGCATTCGGGCTGTTTTTGAGATGTGAAGGTATTTTGGAAATGTCGGTATCCAGTCCGACACATAAATAACTTTTTTTCTTTTGTATTTCTTCTACCAGTATGTTACGATGCATGTTCCTGATTTATGTATTAAAAACAATTATTTACTTGTAATTGTTTTTAGTATTTCTGCAAATAAAAATATTTCTTCAAAAGTATTGTATAAAGGAACAGGTGCAATGCGTATCACATTTGGCTCTCTCCAGTCAGCCATTACACCTTTCTTTGTTAACTCTTCAAATATGGCTTTACCATTTTCATGGAAAGCTATAGAAACCTGGCAACCTCTTTCACCAGGTGATTGCGGTGTGAGAATTTCAAAATATTTGTTATCGCCATTAATATTATTCAATAATTCAAACAAATAAGCAGATAGCTTTTTTTGTTTTTGCAAAAGATTGGTAAACCCTGCTTCATCAAATATTCTGAGCGAAGCATTTAACGCCGCCATCAGCATCATCGGTGCTGTACTTAATTGCCAGGCTTGTGCGGTAGGGTTGGGCGTAAAATCTTTATCCATTTTAAATCTATTCGCTTCATCATTACCCCACCAGCCGTTTAGTCTTTGGATATTTTTATTTTGCAAATGTTTTTCATGCACAAAGGCACCTGCAATAGCTCCCGGACCACTGTTTAAATATTTATAATTGCACCAACAGGCAAAATCTACGTCATCATTGTGCAGTGCCAATTCAATATTGCCCGCAGCATGGGCCAGATCAAAGCCGGCATTTATTCCATATTTATGTGCCGCAGCTGTAATAGATTTTATATCGAAAACCTGCCCGGTATAATAATTTACACCGCTAAATAAAACTACTGCAGCACTATCTTTATTTTCTTCAATGGCTGCAAGTATATCTTCGGTTGTTATTAATTCTGTTCCTGCTGTTGGATGTACTTCGACAATTGCATCTTCCCGATTGAAACCATGCAGCTTTGCCTGGCTCTCAAATGCATATTGATCAGATGGAAATGCTTTTGCTTCGCAGATTATTTTGTATCGTGCCGGAGTAGGATTGTAAAATGAGATCATCAGTAAATGCAAGTTTACCGTCAGGTGATTCATTACTACAATTTCATTTGGCTGGGCACCCACAATTTTAGCTAAGGGTTCGTACAGTTCTTTTGTGTAATCAAGCCAGGGATTTTCGCCATGAAAAAAACCTTCTACACCATAGCTGGCCCAGTCTTCCATTATATTCAATACTTCATCCTGCGTTGTTTTAGGTTGCAGGCCGAGTGAATTGCCTAAAAAATAAATAGCATTTTTATTATGTAAAAAAGGAATGTAAAATTTATCCCTGTACATTTTCATTGGATCATCCTGATCTAACTCTTTTGCATAAGCCAATGATAATCGATCTGCCATTAGTATAATTTTATTATTACTCAGTTGTAAAACTTACAATTGATACTTTAATTAAGACGATCAGGATAATCAGAGATTATTCCATCTACTCCAAGTTGTTTTAATCTTTCTATTTCTTTTTTATCATCAACTGTCCATGGTATTAAAAGAATATTTTTCTCATGACATTTCTTTACAAGCGCTTCATTCACCAACGAATAATCCGGGCTGTAAATAGTAGGAGTGAACCCTAATTTCTTTATCTGGGTTTCAATACCAGTTTTATCAAAATCTTCAATAAGCATTGCAGTTCTCATTGCAGGATAATGCTGATGCAAATATTGCAGGCTGCGGAAATCAAATGACTGAATGATCACATTTTCTTCCATGTGATATTCCTGAATTACTTTCATCAGCATTTCTACAAAAGGGCCGGGTTTTGGATGATAAATATCATCGCCATCCGGCATACATTTAGTTTCGATATTAAATTGTGGGTAAGGCCTCCTGCGTGTTTTCATTGCATCTATAATAGCAGTGAAAACATCTGCCAGCAAAGGTTTTACAGCTTTCAATTTTTGTTGTTGCGGAAAACGGGGATGTGGCTTTAGTCCCACATCATATTTTTTTACACTATCATAAGTCATAGTGTAAATATTATAACTGCGTTCGTCCTTTTCATCTATATATGTACCGTCTGGCTTTGTTGTTATTTCATGATTAAAGAATGGTTCATGTGAAAGTATCGCCTGGTTATCTTTGGTAAATGAAATATCCATTTCCAGTGTGGTTACACCTAAGTCTAGTGCTTTCAACATTGCAGGAATAGTGTTTTCCGGCATCAGCCCTCGGCAACCTCTGTGTCCTTCTTTATCAAAAGGCTTGTTTACACTGGTTGGAGTATCCGTTTCCTTATTCATTTTTTTACTTGAATTGCAGGAGATGAGAAGCAAGGTGAAAGATAATATGAGTATGATCCTGTTTTTCATAAAAAAGTATAAGATGCTATAAGATATTTATAACATGGATGCTGCAACCAACTCTGCAATATCAAGCACAGCCACTGTATCTTCTTTCTCTTTATTTTTTACGCCATCTGTAAGCATCGTATTGCAAAAAGGACAGGCAGCAGCAATTACAGTTGCGCCGGTATCAATTGCTTCATTGCTACGTTCAAAATTTATCCTGATATTTCCCTTTTCTTCCTCTTTAAACATTTGTGCACCGCCTGCACCACAGCACAAGCCATTGCTGCGGCAGCGTTTCATTTCAACCAATTCTACATCCATTGCTTCAAGCACTTTGCGGGGAGCTTCGTAAATATTATTTGCACGGCCTAAATAACAACTGTCGTGGTAAGTAATTTTTTTACCTTTAAAAGCGCCACCTTCCTGCATTTTTATTTTTCCTTCATCTATCAGCTGCTGTAAAAAAGTTGCATGATGAATTACTTCATACGTACCGCCCAATTCAGGATATTCATTTCCTAAAATATTAAAACAATGTGGGCAGGCAGTTACAATTTTTTTAATGCCGTATCCATTTAATATCTGGATATTCTGGTAAGCCATCATCTGGAACATAAATTCATTGCCGGCTCTTCTTGCAGGGTCTCCTGTACACATTTCTTCTTTGCCAAGGATGGCATATTTTATTCTTACTTTATTTAAAATAGTCACAAATGCTTTTGTAATTTTTTGTGCTCTCTGATCAAAACTACCAGAGCAGCCTACCCAAAATAATATTTCCGGATTCTCACCACTTGCCATCATCTCTGCCATTGTTGGAACATGCATACGATTCTTTTTATACAACAAAGTAAGCAACATTTGTTGAACGATGTTTGCGATGATAGATTTATTTTTGCATATTAATTACACATTTGAAAAAAATAATCTCTAAAATAAAAAATTGGGAAGCATGGCCATTCTGGCTTATCTATGCGCCTATCACTCCAATGTGGGTTTGGTATATGATCAAATCGGGTGCAGTATGGTTTTTTACGCCCAGTAATCCCAAGCTTACATTTGGCGGAATGGAAGGTGAACCTAAAAAAGAAATGTATGATCTGCTGCCTCTCCATTTATACCCAACAACATTTAACGTACTTACTACAGAAGCTATTGAAAGCATTTTACAAAGACTTACAGAAAATAAAATTGATTTTCCCTTTATAGTAAAGCCCGAAGTAGGCGGACAGGGAATTCTATTCAGAAAGGTTGATACGCTTGAAGAACTGAAACATTATCATTCCATGGTTCCGGTTGAGTATATAGTACAGCGTATGGTGGAATACCCGATGGAAGTAAGTGTATTTCATATTCGCTATCCTAATCAGCAAACCGGCGTGGTTACTGGTTTTTTGCATAAGATTCCGCTACAGGTTATTGGTGATGGAGTACATACTTTACATGAGCTTATACTCCGTCACCCGAAAGGCGCTAAACGTACCGGCGAATTACATAGCAAGCATAAAGAAAATTGGGATAAAGTAATTGCAAAAGGCGAAAGATATATATTAAG
This sequence comes from Ferruginibacter sp., assembly GCA_039918155.1. Taxonomy (GTDB): domain Bacteria; phylum Bacteroidota; class Bacteroidia; order Chitinophagales; family Chitinophagaceae; genus Ferruginibacter. The sequence continues at coordinate 14,018 of JBDSIB010000024.1, read as the reverse complement.
TTATGCGGCTAATCATAACCGTGGTGCTCATTTTGTTGACCTGCGGAATGAAATAGATGAAACGCTGGTGGCATTATGTGATAAAATAAGTATTGAAGTAGATGATTTTTTCTATGGCCGTTATGACATTATGTGCAGTAATGTAGAAGATCTGAAGCAGGGTAAAAATTTTACTATTCTGGAATACAATGGTTGCGGTGCAGAGCCTAATCATTTTTACGATACCGGCTACACATTAAAAGCTGCTCACAAAGAAATTTTGAAACACTGGAAAGCCTTATACGAAATAAGCCGTATCAACAGCAAGAAAGGGGTGAAACCATGGAGTTTCTCCCATGGTATAAAATTCAGAAAAGAAACAAGGGCTTTATATGCTATTATGAAAGCTGCAGATGAAAAAATAGGGTAGGCTAAAAAGGCCTACCATGTGTGGCTTTAATTATGCTTTTTGTTATAAAGGGTATTCTCTTCATAATCTTTATGAAAATGTTTGTACTGGATTCTTTTCCAAAAAATGACTGAACTATTCTGCCCGTACTTAATCTTTTTGCAAAATTATTTTTCCATTTTCTCTCATAATCTTTTTCCATCTGCTGGCGGCTGATGGTATTTTGTAAAAATGATGAAACGCACTCTGCAGCTAGTTTAGAACCATGCATTGCCATACTCATACCATTACCGCAGAGCGGTGTTATCATTCCTGCCGCATCTCCAATTAATAATACATGATCTTCAACCTGTGATTTTTTTTGAAAAGATATCTGCGAAATAGAGAGTGGCGTACTGTATATTTTTTTAGCCTTGCTGAAAATGTTTTTTAAATGAGGATTTGCTGATAAAATATTTCTCTCCATTTCATCAATAGAATTATTGCTCTCTTTTAGATTGGCCGCATTTGTCAGATAGCAAAGACAATACTTTTCATCTTCTATTTTTGAAATGCCGCAGTAGCCATTTTTAAAATTATGCAGTGCAATTGTATCTGCAGGCATATCAGTAATAACATGATATTTAATGCCAATAAAATTATTTAATTTATTAGGTGCCGCTTTTGCAAAAGGCCGTTTCCATTTTATATCAAGATTACTTTTTTTACCAAAACTACCGCAGCATGTCTTTGCTGTAAAATTTCCTTCACTGGTAGCAATTGTAAAACTTTCATCTTCAAATTTCACATCTTCTACTTTGCAATTTTGTAAAACCTGCACATTGTTCTTTTCAGAAATGTCTTTCAGATCATTATCAATTTTATACCGGCTGATGCCAAAGCCACCCAGATCTAAATGTGCCTGCAATGCAGTGCCAGACGGAGATGTAACAATTAATTTTTTTATAAATGGCAATTGCATTTCATCTAAAGGGAGCCCAAGTCCTTTTAAAAATTCATAACTCTCCATACTAATGTATTCACCACAAACCTTGTGAAAAGGATAGCTTTCTTTTTCAAACAATATCACTTTAAATCCTTGTTTGGCCAACTGAATAGAGAGACAAAGACCGGCAAGGCCGCCGCCAATTATAGCTGTATCATATGCAGTTTCTGGTTTCATTTTTTATAAATGATCAAATGCCTGAAAGCCCATTGCCATTTTATCGAATAATTTTTAATGCCTGCTTTTTCAAATATATTTTGCCATTCTGCTTTGGTAAAACCTCTTGCTACAGAAAGCGGTGCATCATTTTTTACAAGATAAGACTTTGAGAAAATACCCGTAAGCCATTTAATAGAATAATATGCAATGGTGTTTCTATGCAGATCATTAATGAAGAAGCCTTTGCGGCAGTTTTGTCGCATCCATTGTAACATTTGAATCAGTTCTTCTTCGGTAAAGTGATGACAGAATAAAGAGGAGAATATAATTTCAGGATCTTTCACATCAGCTTTTGCATAATCACTTGCAATCCACTCTGCATTTAATTTCGGATATTGTTCTTTTGCAAAATCAATGCATTCTTTTTTAATATCTATTCCCGTAAAATTTATTTGGAAGTTTTTACCTGCAGCCCATTTGTAAATGGCATTCAGATTATCACCACCGCCGCAGCCAATTTCACAAACAGATAGATTTTTATCTTTTGCAAAAGCTTTAATTCCCTGGATTGTTATTTTGTGCCCGCCGAGCAAAGTATTAATGCTGTTCAGCTCCTTAATATTCTGCTTTATGTCAGCAAAGGGGATATCCTCTGCATCTAATAATTCTTTTTTATATGAGCGTTGCTTAAGGCTAAGCATAGCTGGCAGTAAAGGTTTCCATGGTAAGGCCCGGGCCAAATGCAGCAGCAAAAATGGTCGCATTTCCTTCATCTCCTGCTTCCAGGTCTTCTAAAATATTTTTAAGCACAAATAATATGGTAGCCGAACTCATGTTACCATAATCTCTTAATACGTCATAAGAGTGTTGCAGTTTTTCGTTATCGATTTTAATACTTTGTGCAATTGCTTCCAGAATTTTTTTACCACCCGGGTGAACACACCAATGCGTAATATCTTCTATTGATTTCCCCGAAACTGCCAATGCATTTGTAACCAATCCTTCAAAATCTTCTTTTATAAGATTGGGCACATAGCCGGTCAATGTCATTAAAAATCCTTTGGCAGATAGTTGCCAGGCCATATCCTTACTGCCTTTGAAAGAAACATCAGAATAAAAATTATCTAAATGAATTCCTTTTCTTTCACTATCACTTTGTATCAATGCAGCAGCGCAGCCATCACCAAATAAAAGGGAGGAGGTAATATTATCTGTAGAAATTTCTTTTTGAAAATGTAGTGTACATAATTCTGTACATACAATTATCGCATTTACATTTTTACCGCTGTTGCAAAATGCATCTGCCAGTTTCAATGCATGCACAGCAGCATAGCAGCCCATAAAGTTTACCGAAGTACGAACAATATTTTGTGGCAAGCCCATTGCTTCCATTATCTGTAAGTCAAGGCCAGGCGCACTCATACCGGTGCAGCTAACAGTTATAAGATGGGTAATCTCTTTTTTGTCAATCTTAATTTCAATACATTTTTCAATAGCATTTACAGAAAGTTTGCTTGCGTTACTATCATACCATTGCATCCTTTGTTCAATTGTTGGGAATGGTTCCAGCATTGCATCCTCCGAAAAAAAACTTCTTTCATCCGTTCCAAAGTCCGGCGCTACAGAATAACGGTAATCGATACCACTATGCCTATAGAGAAATTTTAATTTACGGCTATCCGTAGCATCTTTACTGTACACTTTGTCTGCAAACGCAAACAAGTCCTCCTGTTTGTGTTTATATTCCGGCAATGCCGTCGCTATAGAAATAATTTTGCTCAATACTTTTCTATTATAAATAAAATAATAAATGCTGCATTAGTGCAGCAGGAAGCCAGCAGGTTCATCCGCATGGTATTTTTAAAATCTGCATTTAAAGTATTCTTACTCACTTTATAAAACCACCAGAAAAAATATACGAGTACCGGTAGCATGCAGATTTGTATAAGAAAAAACCGGTCCAACTCCAGGTTATTACCAAAATACAATGCCAGTGAAATTATTGCCAGCGTATAAATGATAGCCGTAAATATAAAAGTGCCTTTATACCCCAATAAAATACTCAATGTCTTCACGCCATCTTCTTTGTCCTGCTTATGTTGATATATCTGCGTTAATGGGTAAAAACCGCCCACTAACAATGACGCAGCTACCATAGCAATTGCCGGAACTTTTAAAGTATGTGTTTCACTACTGCCATGCACCACTAAAAAATATATTACCGCTCCCTGAAAAATTATTACGGTTAAATATCCCAACACCGGGTATTTTTTTAATCGTATTCCTCTGTAACTGTAAGCTCTTGATGCCCCGATAAAAGCCAAAATCCCCACAAAAAAATAAATACTGATTAGTAAACTCAGTCCCAGCGCCACAATATCCATTATAACAGTTGTATAGAACAATTGTTTGGTTGGCTGCTCCGGATTTTTTATGCCGCCAATACTGTCCGTATCCCTGTCCATATAACTGTTGTAGCCATTGCTTGCCGGGTATACCAACACATGAAGAATTATAAAAATTAAGATCGCATTTCCACTGTTTATATGCATTACCTGGCTTAGTGCAAACCAAAATACGGGCATTAAAAAAAATGAAAAATGAAACCGAAGCAGTTGAATGGTCGAAGATCTTATCATAAAAACTGTTAAACTAAAGTATGCAAACTTTGTTAAAACTATGTGCAAGTATCAGGCTAATAAAATTTCGAGTGTAATATTGCATAATAAATAAAACATTTAAATGAAGAATTTCTTTTTGGCTGTATTGTGTGTATGCAGCTTTTCTGTTGGTTTTGCTCAAAAAAACCTCTTACCTGTTGATGCCGGCAGTAAAATACATTTTGTAATAAAAAACTTTGGTCTCAATACCGGTGGCGATTTCAGCGGCATGAAAGGCACTATAAAATTTGATGGCGCAAAACCCGGCGAGTCTGTATTTGATGTAACAGTCGATTCAAAAACAGTTGATACAGATAACGGCAGCCGTGATAATCATTTACAGGAGGAGGATTATTTTAATGCTAGTAAATTTCCTGTTATCCGCATACAAAGTACAAAAATTGAAGGCACCAATAAAGCTAATACCTATATGTTTACCGGTAACCTGACAATGAAAGGCGTTACAAAACCTGTTCATTTTTTATTTACTGCAACTGCAGAAAATGGCGGTTATCTTTTCGCCGGTGATTTTGAAATTAATCGTCGTGATTTTGGCGTAGGCGGCAATAGCGCCGTACTCAACGACAATGTAAAAGTTTCTCTCAGCGCATTTGCAAAGTAATTTTTTATAAAATATTAGAAGCCCGGCAAACTCTCCTTATTCAACAGTGGTCCCGCATTCCGTTGCTACTCCGGCACAAAGCCAATGCATAGCCTCACCGGGGTATACACTTCATTCGGGGCTATTATTTCAGCTATATATTTCCATAGCAGCATTTACAATGGAAGTGTTTATTTTAATTGTAAGTATTTCAGGCGCAGCGTTTGATAATAAATCCATGATATAAATTATTGTTGATGTATTTATCTTTGATGCATGTCTAAAATAATCCGCATATTCTGCTGGGGTTGGTTAATCAGTTTTTTAGGATCTCTTCCGTTAGGTACTTTAAATGTAGCTGCCATGCAGATCGGCATACAGGAAAGTATACGCCAGGCAATCTACTTTTCCATTGGTTCTACTATGGTAGAAATGATCTATGTACGTATATCCCTTATTGGTATTGATTGGATACGCAAGCAGGAAAAGCTGATGAAGATGATGGAGTGGGTTACATTCGGCATTGTAGTGGCATTGGCAGTAGGTAGTTTTATTGCTGCCATGCATGGGGGGGAAAATGCAAAGAATCCTATTCTGAATAATGATATGAACCGCTTTTTACTGGGCGTGATTGGCTGTGCAGTTAATCCGGTGGTAGTTGTATTCTGGTTTGGATGGAGTACGGTATTGTTTACCAAAAAAATTCTGCTGCCGGTAAACAGTCAGTACAACAGTTACATTGTTGGTATTGGCCTCGGAGCCTTTGCCGGTAATTGTGTTTTTATTTTTGGTGGTAATTTTCTCTACAGCAAAATTGCAAATGCTCAACTGTACCTGCATTGGTTTATTGGTGGCATATTTACTTTAACTGCATTAATACAATTGTATAAAATCTTACGTCATAAAGATGCGGTGGAAAAGCTGCATAGCATTAAAACGGAAGAGAGTAATAGCTAAAGAAAATACTTTCCGTTATAAATGCTGCTATATGATCTGCAGCCGAAATTTTAGCCCTGATAGAAGTGGATACCCCGGTGAGGCTTATGTGCTTTGGCTTTGTACCGGTGTAGTAACGGATAGCAGGACCGATGCTGAGTAAAGAAAATTTGTCTGGCTTCTAACTTTCCATTTCTGTCGCCCATTTATCCCGATCATCAGGACTTAATTTCCATGGAGCAAAATTGTTTTCAATATTACTGAACATAGCGTTCCACTCTTGCGGCGCATTGCTATCTTCCATCACCAGGCTGCGGCGCAGTTCCAATATAATTTCCAACGGACTGATGCTTACCGGGCACTCCTGCACACATGCGTTGCAGGTAGTACATGCACGCAACTCTTCGGTGGTAATGTAATCATTCACCAAAGTTTTACCATCGTCTTTAAATGCCTGGTTTGCTTTTATATTTTTTCCAACTTCGGTTAGGCGGTCACGTGTGTCCATCATTATTTTACGTGGGCTGAGTAATTTGCCCGTTTGCGTGGCAGGGCAGGCGGCAGAGCATCGACCACACTCGGTGCAGGCATATGCATCCAATAAACTTTTCCAGCTAAGATCCATTACATCTTTTGCACCAAAGCGCATAGGTGCTGCATCGCCTGTCGGCGCAAGTTCCGGCTGCATCATGTACTTTACTTCGTTCTGCACATTTTCCATGTTTTTCATTTCGCCTTTTGGTAAAAGGCGGGCATAATATGCATTTGGAAAAGCCAAAATGATGTGCAGATGTTTGCTGTAAGGCAGGTAATTTAAAAATGCAAATATGCCGATAATGTGCAGCCACCAGCAGCTTCTTTCTATGACGATAATGGTACCAACAGAAACATTTGCAAACAAAGAAGAAAGGCCACAAGAAATAATAAAATTACCTGTTTGGTGATAATGTTCATTCAGCGGTTGCTGCAACTGTATTGCTCTATCTGCAGCATTCATGGTAAGAAAAAGCGTCATTAAAACTATCTCAGTTATGAGAATGTAATTGGCATCACTATGTGGCCAGCCTTCCAGATCTTTGCTGATAAACCGCTTTATTTTTAAAACATTTCTTCTTACTAAAAATATAACGCAGCTTATTAGAACCGCCGCAGCCAGTATTTCGAAAAAGTTGATAAGGAAAGTATATAACCCACCGGTATAAGGTAGAAAAAGACGGTGTGTACCCAATAAGCCATCGAGGATAATTTCAAGAATTTCTATATTGATGATGATAAAGCCGGCATAAACAAAAAGATGAAGTATAGCAACTGTGGGGTTGCGGAACATTTTCTTTTGCCCCAAAGCCAGCAGTAACAGGTTTTTCCAACGGAGCGGTTTATTATCAGAAAGATCCTCGTCTTTTCCCAACAGAATATTTTTCTTTATCTGCAGAATATTTTTTGTGAACAATACAACCGCAAATCCTGCCAGCAAAACAAAAATAACCTGGGGTAAATACTGCATATCTTTAATTTATAAGGGCTAAGATAGAATAATTAATATTTACTATTTTATATTGGATATTTTTGTGCTAATAAATATATTGCTTTTATGATTTTAGATAAACAAACTGCTGATAAAAAACTACGCCGGATGGCATTAGAAGTAGCTGAAAAAAACTTTGGCGTGGATGAGCTGATTCTGATAGGAATAAAGGAGAATGGTATATTTATAGCTAAGAAAATTGAGGAATATCTGAAAGAAGTATTTAAAGGAGATATAAAAGTTTTATCTCTTGAAATAGATAAAAAGAAGCCGGCAGAAATAAAGCTGAGTGAAGCGCTGGATTTTAGCGGTAAGGTAATTTTGCTGATAGATGATGTGGCAAACAGCGGCGGTACCATGCTGTATGCATTAAAGCCATTATTGTCTCAATTCCCAAAAAATATTCAGACGCTGGCTTTGGTAGAACGCATGCATAAAAAATTCCCCATTGAAGTAAATTATAAAGGTCTTTCCGTAGCTACTACCATGCACGAAAATATCGTGGTTACCGTTGAAAATGGGGAAATAACGGGAGCTTATCTACAGGATTAATTTTTTTATTCACACTTCCAAAAATTACCCGGGTTTGTTTAGCATACTCTGGAATTTTTTATACATTTATTGCTGATAAAATGAATAAACGGCAGTTTCAGAGTCTTTAAAACTGCTGTTGCGAAACTTATCCCCAGCTTAACCACACACCACTTTCGTTTTTTAGTCAGGCACGATTTTTACATAGATGTAAATCATGAGTCAGGCATTTGTAAAAGAAAATGATGAAGAATGGTTGCATGATGTGCAGCCAACTGTAAATGCGCTCATCGTTTACCTTACAAGACAGAATAACGGTATCAGGGTGTACGAAAAATCTGTGGATATTGATAAAAGAACGGGGAAGGAATTACATAAAATGAGCAATGGACTTGATTATGTTAAGGATGGCAATGGAAAGTGGGAGATGATTTTTTAAAATGTTTTAGAAGTTGTGATTATATAAATAACTCATCTTTTGTTGTTTAAAATATAAATTATGAAGCAAGCTGCAATGAACTCACAGTATGTTAACTCCGGCGATATCCCAAAAGTTTATTTTGATGACGTTACTCAGGATAAAATACACAAGCATCTGTCGGATATAAACGATGTGATTACAGAACAGGATATAAAAAATGTAAAGACAGATATGTCCATACTTCCATTGAGTATGCAGCAGGAGTTTATTAAAAGGAAAGAAACCTTTTAAACTACTTATAATATTTACTGAAAAAACCTCTTGGTGTGGCCAGGTTCTTCGCCAGCCTTGTTAACTGCGGAAAAATTCATCTACTGTAAGAACTCCACTACCTTTTACAACGAACACCACGTATTAGGACAACAATAGAAAGAATCAGTTTTGTATTAGAAAAGTTCATTCCGGCACCAGCTTGTTAATAGGCATATAATTTGCTTAATACAAGGTCTAAAAACATTTATAATATGAAAAAGCTTATTTCTTTACTCATCATTTCTATTAGCCTTTGCTTAACAGCTACCGCACAGCAGGAGGAAATAAAAGTGAAAAAAACGACGACTGCTACGCAAAAAGTACACAATACTTTTAGCAGGCATAAACATTATAAAGGTTATAAGGTAAAGCATACCAAAAACGGGCATACGGTTAAAAGAAAAGTAAATCTTAAAAAAGGAACGACAGAAATTAAAAAAGATTAATCGTGTGTTTAGGTACGAATAAAAAATCCATACATTTTTGTATGGATTTTTTATATAATTAAATTCTCTTATTCTGCGACAGTAATATGCTGGTTTTTTATTTTTTCTATGCCGGGTTTTGTGATTGAAATTACAAGTGTATCTTCCTGGCTAGTTATTACAAAACCTTCTTCTTCAAGCAATGATAAATGCTGTTGAATAACATTCCAATCCTGGTACTGCCGCAAAATAATTTCTCTTGGCCTGCACTTATAAGTTTCAGGCTGTGCGTCATCTTTTGTGATTGTATAAATTGTTTCCAGCGTCTTGTAATGAATTTCCATTTGATAAATATATTTTAAAAGTGTATACATTAAAGTAAAACTTACTAACATGATATAAAGGTTTGGTAGAGCTTGTTTTTATTTTGAAACTTTTTAAGGAAAGGCGGCAATAAATTGAAATTCTTCATACCTGGCTAATAATTAGCTATTGAGAGGCAATGGGAAAAAATAATTTCTAAAACTTATTTTTATGACGTATTATCACTATTAATAGAGTAAGAAAATGTGTTGTTTGGTTTTTTTATTTTATTTTCAAAAATTAATCAATCAAAATTAATGAAGAAAGCCTGCTTGCTTATTTTCTCTTGTATCTACTCATTCGTTTGTATGAGTCAGAACATAGAAAAAATTACTGCTCTGCAAAAGCAGATCGCTTTGGAAAAATCTGATACTGCTAAAGTAATGTTGCTTATCGATCTTTTTCATGAGTATAAAGACGCTGATAGTTCAAAAGCAATGTTGGCTGTAAATGAAGCAGCCAGTATTGGCAAGAGCATCGGCTTCAAAAAAGGGGAAAGCCTCGCACTTGTAAACAAGGGGAATTTTTTAAATCTTAATGGTGAAAATGATGAGGCTGAAAAATTAATGAATCAATCTCTTCAGATCAGAAAATTATCCGGCGATTATTCCGGCCAGGGAGACTGTCTGCGGTCGATAGGAAATATTTATTACGACAAGAATGAATACGCAGAGGCTTTACAGTATTATGTTTCGGCAGCTCCGTTATATGAAAAGGCAAATGACGTTAAAGGATTAAGCGGCGATTACATATGGATAGGAAATGTTTTTAATGAAGGTCTGCGCCAGTTTGATAAAGCTGTTGAATATTTCAATAAAAGCCTCGTATTAGCACGTCAAGTAAGTGATTCCTCCCTGATCAGTTATAATTACAACAACCTCGGTATGGCATATTTTAATTCGAAAAATTATGGGGAGGCTTTGCGTTATTATTTTTTGAGTAAAGATATAAAAGAGCTCCGTCACGATAACCGGGGTATTGGAAGTGCATACGGTAATATTTCAAATGCTTTTTTTGAATTAAAAAAATACGATTCTGCCATCTATTTCAATGACCTGTCTTTAGTAATACGAACAGGCCTAAACGATAAAAAAGGAATGGCAACTTCTTACCTTAATGGTGCTAATATTTTTTTACTAACCAAAAAATATGATGCAGCTTTTGATAATTACCAAAAAGCAATACAAGCAGGAAGAGAAATAGATTTTAAAGATCCCGTTATAGAATCTTATAATGGGCTAAGCCAGTATTACGAGGCAAAGGGCGATACGAAATCTGCACTTTCTTATTATAAAAAATATAAAGATCTAAATGATAGTGTTTTCAACAGCGGTATCAGCAACCAGATAAGTACGCTGGAAACAAAATATCAAACAGCAAAGAAACAGGAACTGATCGAAAAACAAAAATTTGAGCTTACAAAAAAGCAGTATTGGATATATGGTTCTTCTGCATTGGCTATTTTAATTTTATTATTAAGTATTTCTTATTACCGCCGCAATAAATTAAAGCATGAAAAACGCCTTCAGAGTGCTTTAATGAAACAGCAGGACGATGCCACTAAAGCAGTAATTGAAGCAGAGGAAAATGAGCGAAAAAGAATAGCTTCTGATCTCCACGATGGGGTTGGCCAGATGATGAGTGTTGCAAAAATGAACTTGTCTGCCTTTGAAGATGAAATTCCTTTTAAAGATGAACAGCAGCGGGCGTCTTTTGAGAGAGTAATAGGCCTCATTGATGAAGGCTGTAAGGAGATAAGAAGCGTTAGTCACCAGATGATGCCGAATGCATTATTAAAAAGTGGTCTTGCCAGTGCATTAAAAGAATTTATTGATAAAATTGACAGCCGTATTATTAAAGTATCACTGTACACTGAAGGCCTAAATGAAAAAATTGACAGCAATACAGAAACTGTGTTGTATAGGGTAGTTCAGGAGTGTGTAAATAATGTTTTAAAACATTCTGGCGCTAACCGGCTGGATATATCAATGATAAAAGATGACGACGGCATAGCGGCATCTATTGAAGATAATGGGAAAGGCTTTGATGCCACAAAAAAGCAAAATTTTGAAGGAATAGGATTGAAAAATATTACATCCCGTATAACTTATTTAAAAGGCACCATAGAATTTGACAGTAAGCCGGGTAAAGGAACATTGGTTGCCATCCATGTGCCTGCAACCTGATACTACTTTATTTTGCAGCAGGAATGTCGCCCCAGTTTTCTCCTCTCTTAATTCTTAAAATCTGGGTATCTGTTACTTTAAATTTTTTTACAAGTTGTTTCATTGGCTTACCTTCATTCAGCAGCTTTTTAAGCAGCATTACTTTTGTAACAGTAAGTTTTATTGTTCTTGAATTTTCATTATGTCTGGAGCGTCGTTCCTTCTTTTCTTTTATCACATAAGGACTCCCTTTCTGGTGCTCATAATTTTCTTCCGGCGTCATTCTTTTTAAATTACCTACCCTGTTGTTTAGTTTATTATAATCCAGATGAGCTACAATAGTTTGTTTTGAAGTAGCTGCTTTCAAAAAATAATCAGCTACCAGCCTGTGAAAAAGAGAATGATAATTTATTGTCCTTTTTCTCAGGTCTTCTGTGAATTTCTTGCTTATGTCTTTTTTTAAAGTAGTAAGTGTTAGCGTAGTATCTGCTATTATCTTCCTGCTTTCTTCATCCTGTATCTGAGATCTTAGTTTCCTGGAAAGTTTAAGGATCTGTTTCTGCAGGTAATCAAATTTTGCCTGCGTCTTCTCATCCCTTGGAGTGAATAGTTTAAGTCTTATGATCCTATAGCCATTTATCATGGAACCTTTTAGCAGGTTGCCATCATAGATCTTATTAAAAGTTCGGAGGCGGCCAAAATTTGATACTTCCATCCGGAATTTGTTGGTAAAATCAAAATTGAACTTGACTGTTTTCCATTGCTCTCCTGGATAATCTTTGGTCATGTTTGCTGAGATTGTTGAAAAATATCAGTTCCGTATAAGTGCGGCGTTGAGTTTGGAAAGGTGCGGAAATTAAAAATGTAAAATATTATGTTGTGAAGATAATAAATATCTAATAGTAAAACAGGAAATCGGCACGATCAGGTTTCGGAAAAGCTATTTTTGAGAGAGATTTCTTATAGATTTTTTAAAAACTTTAAATGAATATTATTGTCTTCCGGTGAGATGGCATATGCTGCAGAAACACTTAGCTTATTAAATACCGAAAGTATAATACCAGCACCATAACCGCTGTGCCAGGTATTGCTGTTTTCTCCTTTGAGCCAAACCCTGCCGGCATCGTAAAGTGCAAACAGCCCAATCTTCCCATTAAAAATATAGGAATGGAAATCAGTGATCCACCTTAACTCATTTTGCGTATAAGCGGTGCTGCTACCATAGAATCGCTCACGCTGGTATCCACGTAAGTTATCGGTGCCTCCAAGAGTATTATATTGAAAAAAATAAGGGGAGCCGGTTAATGTACTTCCCCCGCCTCTTATTACTAATCCGAACTTTTTGGAGAGGGGCGCATACCAGGTTATTTCTGCATTGTACTTTGCTACGTTGCTGGTGGTTCTCCTGAGATCATTTGTGTAAGTACCATTTAAGCCCAGGCTTATACCTTTTACAGGAAGAGTGGAATCATTTAGTGACTGATATACGTATCCTGCTTTTACTCCGGCAAAATCATTTGTATTGTATAGGCTGGAAGGGTTGGGAGCAAACTGCTTTGCAATAAACCTGGCAGTATCATTTAATATTTTATAATTCTGGTAAAATACAGTTGCATAAATTTTATGCTTGTTTTTAAATACTCTGTCTACTCCTACAGATGTATTAAATTCCTTATCCCGCATGCGGTAATAATTTCTGTCCTTGCTTTGTAAAACACTTTCATTGCCCAGGCCATAAAAGTTTGTCCATCTCACCTGGTCATAATTCAAATAATTATGTAAGTTCCATTTACCAAGTAAGTCAGTATAGGTTGAGGCGTAAGTACTACTGAATGCTTTTTGAGATAAAGAATACTTTACATCAAGATATTGTGTATTGGCAAGCGGGTATTTTCTCCATTTGTATTTTGTAGTGCTATAGGCAAGCCCAACATAAAAACGATCATCATTGTTATAAAATGCAAGTGGTGTAAATCCCTTTTTATCGTAATTGAAATACTTGTAATTATATTGATTAATTGCTGAGTCTGAAGAAAGATTGACAACTGTTTCTTTGGATGCATTTATAGTGTTTCCCGGATTGTCATAAATCCGCGTTTTGTGAGAAACGCCACCCACACTGGATTTATCAGAATATTCATCTTTATCGGTACCACCAATCAATCTTACTTTTATTCCTCTTTTTACTTTGCCTGAAACGTCATATTCGTCACTACCGGCTATACCGTAAAGTCTTATTTCATGCGTCTCAGTTGTTTTAAAAATGCGATGATAGTAGGGTGTCTTTTTTGTATCTCCCTTTTTAGATATTTTATAAATATTTACTTCAGTCTCATCAGCGGATAACCTCTTTACTTCAAAGAGTTCGTTCTTTTCAGTGCCTGTTATTTCTACTTCTTTTGCTAAAAAATTATAATAAGTAGTGGCATATTTTACGAGTTCATCTCTTCTCGATTTGAGTTTTGCTGCTATTTCCGGTCCAGAAATATTATGAACTTCTTTAGGCATTTGCGTTAGGGCATTTTCTATAACTGCATCCGTCATTTC
>JBDSIB010000023.1:0-9559 GCA_039918155.1 Ferruginibacter sp. | reverse complement strand
AAATTATTTTTTCTTTGTGAAATGGGTTTAGATCCGGGCATTGATCACATGAGCGCCATGAAAATAATTGATGGTATAAAAAGTGAAGGCGGTATTATTACTTCTTTTAAAAGCCATTGTGGCGGCTTAGTTGCACCAGAAAGTGACAATAACCCATGGCGGTATAAAATAAGCTGGAACCCACGAAATATTGTAATGGCAGGCAGTTCTGGTGCTGTGTATAAATTAAATAATGAAATCAAAGAAGTCAGTTACAATCATTTATTTGATTGTGCCAATAAGGTTTCTATTGATGGACTTGATGCGTTAGCGTTTTACCCTAACCGTGATTCTTTAAGTTATATCCCGGTTTATAAATTACCAGATGCAGCCACTTTTTTACGGACTACTTTACGCTACCCGGTTTTCTTTAAAGGCTGGGATGCAATTGTGCATGGCGGACTAACAAACGATGTTGATGTTGTAAATGCAACCGGTGTAACTTTTGCAAAATGGTCTGCCGCTATTGCAGCTTTTGTAAATGAGGAGAATAAAGAAATGTTGCAATTCTTAGGATTGTTTGATGATATACCTGTACCGGCAAATGCAAAAACTTCAGCTGATATTTTACAATATTTACTGGAAACAAAACTGGCTATGCAACCTGCAGATAAAGACATGATAGTGATGTTGCATGAGTTTGAATATTTGCTAAATGGGGAGACCAAGACTATCTCCAGTAGTCTCGTTGTAAAAGGGGAAGACAGCCTAAGGACGGCCATGGCTAAAACGGTAGGTTTACCCTTGGGTATTGCTGCAAAACTGATGTTAGAAGGCCAATTAAAAATTACCGGGCTTCATATTCCTACTAAAAAAGAAATATACATACCAGTGCTTAAAGAGCTGGAAACGTATGGTGTGGCATTTACAGAAAGTGAATAAAATTTAAAAATTAGTAAAATATTTTTGTTTTACGTATAGATTTTTTATCTTTGTCGTAAATACATTAAAATGGACGCCAAGATCACTTTAAGCTTTAATAAATCTGTAATAGAAAGCGCAAAAGAATATGCAGATAAAAACAACGTAAGCCTCTCCCGGCTTACAGAGTTTCTATTAAGTAAAGTTACCAGCGGCTCCTACAAATCTTTAGAAGATCTTCCCATTTCAGATTGGGTAAGTATGGTATCTGAAGGCGAAGTAGAATACCAAACCAAGGCAAGAAAAAACAAAGATCTAAAGAACGAATATTTCAAATCTAAAAAATGAGAATATTTTTAGATGCTAATATTCTTGTATCCGTTCTTAATAAAGAGTATCCGCTTTTTACTTATTCTTCCCGTATCGTTAGCCTGGCAGATAATTCCAAATACAGAGTGTATACCTCACCGGTATGTCTGGCTATAGCTTTTTATTTTGCTGAGAAAAAAAGTGGCACTGCTGCTGCCAAACAAAAAATAGAAATGCTGTGCAACAAACTATCTATAGCAGAAGTAGGCAAAGCAGAAGTAATGCAGGCACTTCAAAATAAAAAGGTAAATGATTTTGAAGATGGCATAGAATATTATTCTGCCATGCAGCATAAATGCAACACTATTATTACAGAAGATATAAATGACTTTTATTTTTCTGAGGCAGAAGTATTGAATTCTAAAAGTTTTTTAGAGAAATATTTATTGTGAATTTAACCACAGAGTTAAAGGAGTTTTTCACAGAGTTTAAAGAGTTCACCACAGAATTAAATCCCACTCCTATTCCTCTGTGCATACCTCCTGTCTTTCTGCGTGGTAAACCCCTTTGCGACTTTGCCTTTCTTTGCCCCTTTGCGTGAAATAAATCAACCACAGTTAAAGGAGTTTTTCACAGAGTGACGCAGGGTTTTAAATCATACCAATATTTTCAGCAACTCCTCCACTCCTTCTGTTGCACTTTTTTCCATTAAATGCATGTTTGGCAGATCACTTATTGTCGGGATCTTTTTATCAATAATATATTTAGGAATATCCAAAGCTGCGTAATGAATCAAACCTGCTGCAGGGTAAACCTGCAAAGATGTTCCTATCAAAACAAATACATCAGCCGTTGACATAATTTCAGCTGCGGTTTCTATCATGGGCACCGGTTCTTCAAACCAAACAATATGTGGCCGCAATTGAGTACCATCGTTTCCTTTATCACCCACATTTATATCGTCTCTTATTTCTAAAATCTGCGAAGGATTGCCGACGCTGTACATTTTAAATATTTCGCCATGCAGGTGCAACACATTTGTTGAACCACCTCTTTCATGCAAATCATCAATATTTTGTGTGATGATAGTTACTTTGAAATTTTTCTCCAGAGCCGCCAGGCCTTTATGTGCTTTGTTAGGCAAAGCTTTGGCGACTTCCGTGCGGCGCATATTATAAAAATCTAAAACCAATGCCGGGTCTTTTGCAAATGCACGGGGTGTGGCAACATCTTCAATATTATATCCCATCCACAAGCCATCACCATCTCTGAATGTTTTAAGCCCGCTTTCAGCACTTATACCGGCACCGGTAAGAATAACAATGTGTTTTTTATCCATGTTTCAAGTTATACATTTTATTATACAACTTTCACCCGCCTTGTTTTTTTGTAAATAAACGTTGCTGCAGCAAGCCCCAACAAAAAAGGCCATATAGAAATTAAAGCAACGGCCAGATCTGAAAGCCAGGAAGCGCCGGTCTTAAAAGCCAATGCAATTCTTGTAAA
The DNA here is from genome assembly GCA_039918155.1 of Ferruginibacter sp. Lineage (GTDB taxonomy): Bacteria > Bacteroidota > Bacteroidia > Chitinophagales > Chitinophagaceae > Ferruginibacter. Next base: position 6,844 of record JBDSIB010000023.1, on the reverse strand, counting down.
GAAAGATGGAGCTTTATCTGTAGGCACATAGCCGTTTACAGGCTGAAAGAAGGTAAGGTTGATTGTACTGTAAGCGGTTTGTGAATTTAATGATTCATATCTACCGCTGGCTGCTTCTATTTCTTCCTGTATATTATTTATTTCATCCTGTACCTGCAATACTTCAGTCATATTTTTTGACTGCTTTAAAAAATCAAGATATTTTAAACGCATTTCTTTTTTTGCTTGCAGCCTGGCTTTGGTATCTGCTATTTGACCGGTCACATCTTCTGAATGAATTGTTTTTTCTACCAATTTATCATCGGTGGTTGTTATATCATTCATCAATCCATCAAATAACTGCACCGGAACTTTAATTGATATTATAGCCTGGGATTGATCATTCTCAAAATTATTTTCTTCTGCAGCTATATAGCCGGCATATTGTTTTACTTTATTATTTAGAAAGGAATTATAATTTTTAAAGTTTTTAACTTCAATTTTTACAGTCGCTTCTTTGATGATCTTTTTTGTCCAGTCATTATTTGTACCAGGAGTGTTAGCGGTAACAGTTGTAGTTACCGGGGTTAAGGTAGTATCCTGTAAAGCAACAGGGATCTGTTTATCTGTTGGCTCTTTACTTTGAGTTTGTGGAGGAGCTGATAAAGTTAAGTCTTCGAGAGTTCTTTTTTGTTCGCTTTTATTGCATGAGAAAAACACAGCGCTTATTAATAAAGCACCAATTAGTTTTGTGTACATAAATAATATTTTAGAGATTAGTTAGATAACTCTTTATACTATTTCCATAAATTTTGTAACCTATAAAGATGTTAAAGGAAACACAAACAAGAATGTTGAATGACTATCGCTGAAAGTATTTTGCACATTTTTTTTAAAAATGGAAACAGATAATAACTATTCTCCCGCCATTTCCATTATAATTTTCCATTCCTCCAGTTTTACAGTTTGGACAGAAAGTCTGCCCAATCTCACAAGGTCCATATCAGCCAGTCGTTTGTCTGCTTTTACCTGCACGAGTGTTACCGGATTTTTTAATTTTTTGAATGGCTTTAGATCTACAACCAGCCACGCTTCATTATCTGTAGTAGGATCCTGGTATGATTCTTTTGAGACTTTTGCTATTCCCACCACCTCTACTCCTTCGTTGCTGTGATAAAATAAAACTTCATCCCCTTTTTTCATAGCTCTTAAATTATTACGGGCTGCATAATTACGTACACCATCCCAAGTGGTTACTTTATCTTTTTGCAATTGATCCCAACTATATTTAAAAGGTTCTGATTTAACAAGCCAATATGCCATTGATATATTTATTAATTAATAAGATTTTCGAATGTGCTTGAGTAAAATTAGGAAACTATACTGTCGTTAAATTTAAAGTTTTTGAATTTTTATTTTCTATAGTTATCCACCAATATCGAAAACTGTTAATAGAAATAGTAAAAAAAACTTCAGCTATTATAAAGTTGGCATTATGGAAAATGAGGAACTTTTCAATTGATAATATACGAAAACTTTAAACAGGACCTTTAAAATTCCCAACATGGGAGATTTTAAGCAATGAAATCTACAATGGGGAAATAAATAATGTTATATTATATGAGAGGTATTTTTAAAATAATTTTTAGTTTTTAATAATTACGAGTTGGTATATAAGAGATGAAGGAATAAAAAAATTTAGTTAAAAAACCAAGGAGATACTAATGCCGTATCTGATTTAACAAGCTTTTTTAACCGAAGCATCCAATTCACATTATTAATTAAAAATTTCAAACAATGAAAAGTAAAAAATTATTACTGGCAGGCGCATTTGTCGCAGCCCTTTTTACAGGAGGCATTATCTATGCAGCGGATCATATAGATGCTCCGGCAGTTACCAGTAAGTCTACCGACATTACTGATATGTATGTATTCAGAGGCGCAGATGCCAACAACCTTGTATTTGTAGCTAACACTCAGGGCTTACTTGCCCCAGGTTCTACAGCAGCAGCAAAATTTGATGCTAATACATTGATTCAATTTAACATTGACACCAATGGTGATGGCGTTGAAGATTTCGTAATACAAGGTTTGTATGATGGAAGTTCTAAGATGAATGTTTATGGTCCGGTAAAACCAACCATAACTGGTCTTAAAAGTAAAGCTGAAGGTAGTGTAACAGCAAGCGTTGCAGTTACTCCTTACGGTTCTGCTGCAACTATGGCTACAGGAACAAATGGCATTAAAGTATTTGCTGGTCCAAGAGATGATCCTTTCTTCTTTGACTTAAATGCATATCATGCAGTTCTTGCAGGTACACCTGCTTTTAACAATCCAGGTTCAGATGCATTTGCAGGTACAAACGTTTTAGCTTTTGTAGTGGAAGTTCCGAAAGCATTATTTGGAACCGTTGCCGCAGGTAAAATAAATGTATGGCTAACTACAAAAACTAAAATTTAATTAACTCTTAAACTTATTAAAAATGAAAAATATAAAATTATTTTGTGCTCTTCTAATAGGCGGTGTGGTAACATTTTCTGCCTGCAAGGACAAAGGTGGCAACGAACCAGGTGCTACAGTATACTACCAACAGGCAGATGGTTTTGGCCGACCTGCTATAAATACTGTATTTAACAATACTGCAGATAAAGATGCTTTTAATACAACAGCTATCCCTGCAATGAGTGCTGGATTTTCAGCTAAATTCAAAGCAAAATTATTAGCGCTTAACCCAGGTTACACAACTAATCTTCTTGGATTAGATGCAACAACTTTCAGTGGCGTGCTTGCAACAGATGTTTTAACTGTTACATTATCAAATACAACCCCTACCACATTCTTTGATGGTACAAATGTATTGACTGGCAGAAACCTGAGCGATGACGTTATTGATGTAGAATTAACATTGATATTTGGTGGACCAATGGGAACAGCTAATGCTGGTTTAACAAGTGACCACGTGAATGCTAATGATAAAGCGTTCTTAACAACATTCCCTTACGAAGCTACACCTTGGTAATAACAAAATAAATTTCAAAAAGGCGAAGATCTATTCTTCGCCTTTTTATTTAAACCCTGGTTTTTACTTTTAGTATTTATAATAATAACTAATTCTTTTAACTTTTAACTACCGGCATCGTAATGAAAAAAGGTATTTTATATATACTTCTCTTTACTTATTCGGCTTTAATGCTAAAGCCTGTAATGCCCTATATATCCGATGTGGTGGCACACGTATTTTGGTACTCACAACATATGGCTACTGTCCATTACTTAGATGGTAAATTTCACGTTCACACTGAAGTGATGGAGGCCGCCACTAAAACAAATAACGATAAAGATCAAACCCCCTTCTCAGAGAAAAAAGAGCAGCACCAGAATGTACATTTAATAAGCAGTGTTGCAACGATTGATGCACCTTCCAGGTCTATAGAAATAAAATACCTTAGAACATCGTCTATAATATTTTCCGGTCATCTTCAGAATGATTATCCTCCGCCAAAGTCTTAACTCCTCTTTGTATTCATCATTATTATTTACAGGCAATTTTTAGAAAAGAGTATTGTCTTTGCATTCTGTGCAGATATCAACCTATGGTTATATCTTAAATTCAGATGAATATTTACAATCATTTTTGTTAATCAGCGTAGGCTGGAAAAATTAATTTATGAGATATAATTATAGAAAAATTATTTTCTATTTTTCTATCACTCTATCATTACTTGTATCTACTGTGAACGCACAGGTATATATAAAAGGTAAAGTGATAGATGCAGTTACACAACAAGGACTGGAAGGTGTATCAATAGTTCTGTTGCCGGCAAAAACTTCGGGAGTAACTGACCAGTTAGGAAATTTTAATATTAAACAAATAAAGAAGGGTACAGAAAATATTTCTGTTTCTTCTATAGGATATGGGAGTTTGAATATTCCTTTGAGTACATTATCCGATTCAGGAGATGTTGTAAAGCTCTATTCACAGGCCGTTGAAATAAATGCCGTGGTAGTTTCATCCCATGCGGGAGATCAATATAAAGTGATCAGCAAAACGGATATTGCAATGAGAGGTGTAAATAATTCTCAGGAAGTATTGCGTATTATTCCCGGAATTGTAATTGGCCAGCACCAGGGCGGTGGAAAAGCCGAACAGATATTTTTGCGTGGCTTTGACGCAGATCATGGAACAGATTTTAGAGAAGATGTAGATGGCTTACCAATCAACATGGTATCGCATGCGCATGGCCAGGGCTTTGCAGATAGTCATTTTATTATTCCTGAAACAATAGAATCAGTAGATTTTAAGAAAGGACCGTATGCTGCCAATAAAGGAGATTTTGCAACAACGGGTTTTGTAGATTTTAATACCAGGAATGCTTTAACAGATAACCTTGTTAAAGTAGAAGCCGGTCAATTTAAAACCTTTAGAGCATTAGGCATGTTTAATCTTCTTAGTGCAAAGGCAAAAGAAAAACAGCAATCCTGGTATGTAGCATCCGAATACAGGTATTCTGATGCTTACTTTGATAATCCTCAACATTTCAAGCGTTTTAATTTATTTACAAAATATAAAGGTAGGATTTCCAAAAAAAGTTTTCTTACTTTATCTGCAACAACTTTCTGGAGTAAGTGGGATGCTTCCGGCCAGATTCCCGACAGGGCTGTTAAATCAGGCCAGATTGGATTTTATGGTGCGATTGATCCTCTTGAAGGAGGTATTACTTACCGGACTAACGGAAATGCCCAGGTGCTGACCTCCTTTTCAAATGGAGATATTTTAAAGAATCAATTGTACTATTCTAATTCGCATTTTGATCTGCATACTAATTTCACATTTTATCTTGTAGATACTGTTAACGGCGATGAGATACGGCAAAGGGAGAACAGGACTTTAATGGGCTACAATGGTAGTTACAGTCATACTTCATATCTTGGAAATACAAGATTAACTTCTGAAGCAGGTTTGCAGGTAAGATCAGACATTACAAAAAAATCTGAACTATCGCATACAGTTGACCGTTATACACTTCTTCAAAGATTAAAATTGGGTGACATCACTGAACTTTCTATTTCGCCTTATATAAGTGAAACAGTAAAGTTTAATGAACATTTTAGTTTGAATGCAGGTTTGCGTTACGATCAGTTCTATCATAAATACAATAATAAACTGGCGAATGACTCTACCCTTCCGGGCATTGGTATTTACAAAGCAAATGCAAACACTTTTAGTCCTAAATTAAATTTATATTATTATGTGAATAATGCACTTGAATTTTATTTAACAACAGGTAAAGGTTTTCACTCCAATGATACAAGAGAGGTGGTTGTAAAAAATGGGTACAAAAGTTTACCAGCTGCTTACAGCAGCGACTTCGGTACTGTATTTAAACCTGCAAAAAATATTATTATTAATGCAGCGATATGGTATATAGATCTTGCACAGGAATTTGTATACAGTGGTGATGGAGGCTTTGTAGAATTTAGCGGTCAGACAAGACGTAAAGGTTTTGATTTCTCCGGTCGTTACGAACCTGTAAAATCTTTGTACTTTGATGTGGATGTAAACTATGCCCACGGACGTGCTGTTGGAGAAGCCAAAGGTGAAAATTATATTCCTTTAGCACCGGTTTGGACGAGCAGTGCAGGTATTACTTATGCAGCAAAAAAAGGTTTTAATGGAAGTTTCCGTTACCGCTATGTTGGCGACAGAGCAGCAAATGAGGATTACAGTCTTACAGCAAAAGGATATTTTATTACGGATGCTGTTGTTAACTACACCTGGTCAAAATATGAATTAGGTCTTGTGATAAACAATGTATTTAACACACGCTGGAAAGAAACACAATTTGCCACTGAAACCCGTTTGAAGAATGAAGTTGCTCCTGTAGATGAAGTATGTTTTACCCCAGGAACACCATTTGCAGCAAAGCTTAGTTTTAGTGTAAAGTTTTAATTTTTTTTGAGCCCGGCTGCATACAATAATTATGCATGACAGGCGCTGTTAGGCAGGTCGCACACTTGTACATTGGTTCTTTTCAACAGTAATGTCAGGTTTATTTATTTAGTTTTAAATTTATTTAATATCAACGGTAGTACATTTACTACCGTTGATTAAAAAAATATTATGGAGAATCTCGTAGAAAATAAAAGAAGCCCTATTTTAAAAATAGTTGGTATTCTTATCTTACTTTTTTTAGTAAGCCAACCTTTGTGGGCACATGATGTTGTGGGCGAATTGGAAAAAATGTCTAAAGGCGACGCTGCAATTTTATATATGCAACTCGGATATACACATATTCTTCCATTAGGTTTCGATCATATTTTATTTATGCTGAGCTTGTTTTTACTAAGTCCGAAATTAAAACCGGTTCTATTTCAGGCAACAGCATTTACAATCGCCCATTCGGTAACGTTAGGGTTGGCAATGTACAATGTAATAACTCCTACACCTAAAATTGTAGAACCTATCATTGCCATTTCAATTGTATATGTTGCCCTTGAAAATGTTTTTTCGCCTAAGCTTAAAAAATCCCGTATAGCAGTGGTGTTTTTATTCGGCTTAGTACATGGTATGGGCTTTGCAAATGCATTGCGGCAATTAGGTTTGCCACAAGACTCTTACCTTACTTCACTTGTAATGTTTAATGTGGGCGTAGAGCTTGGACAGGTCACCGTAATTTTAACTGCCTATTTTCTATTTGGAAAATGGTTTGGAAACAAACCTTATTACCGCAAACGCATTGTAATTCCTTTATCTATTTTGATTGCACTTATTGCGTCATACTGGACAATAGAAAGATTATTCTTCTCATAGTTTAGTTGGAAAAATTTTCATCATTAAACGCTTAAAAAAAAAACAGCAAAAGCT
>JBDSIB010000022.1:0-2532 GCA_039918155.1 Ferruginibacter sp. | reverse complement strand
TTTTGTTGCACTAAGTACCAATAAAGAAGATGTAGAAAAGTTCGGTATTGACCCGGCTAATATGTTTGTGTTCTGGGATTGGGTTGGTGGCCGATACAGCCTTTGGAGTGCCATCGGTTTATCCATTGCAGCCACTATTGGTTATGATAATTTTGACCAATTATTGAAAGGTGCTTACAGTGCTGATGTGCATTTTAAAGAAACGCCTTTAGAAAAAAACATACCCGTACAAATGGCGCTGGTAGGTATATGGTACCGCAACTTTTTTGGTACAGAAACCGAAGCTATCCTGGCGTATGATCAATATATGCACCGCTTTGCAGCCTACTTTCAACAGGGAAATATGGAGAGTAACGGTAAGCATGTGGACAGGCTCGGCCAACATGTTACTTACGATACAGGTCCGGTTATTTGGGGCGAACCCGGCACTAACGGCCAACATGCTTTTTACCAATTGATACACCAGGGCACGCCGATCATCCCTTGTGATTTTATTGCACCTGCACAAACGCATAACCCGGTTGGTGATCATCATGTGAAACTGGTAAGCAACTTTTTTGCACAGACCGAAGCCTTAATGAATGGAAAGGAACATGAAAACCCTTACCGGGTTTTTGAAGGCAACAGGCCAACAAATTCTTTTTTAATTAAAAAAATAACCCCATATACTTTGGGTCAGTTGACGGCTTTGTATGAACACAAGATCTTTGTACAAGGTGTTATCTGGAATATCTACAGCTTTGACCAATGGGGTGTGGAACTTGGAAAACAGTTGGCTGGTAAAGTACTACCAGAGCTTGAAAATGAAGACGAGATCACTTCACATGATGGCAGTACCAATGGATTGATAAATGCCTATAAGGAGATGCGGAAATAAGGTGTAAATTGTTTTAAATTATTACCATGAAGAAGATAAGCTTTTCTGCAATGATGGTTTTAGCCTGTGTATTTTGCTATGCACAATTTCCAAAAAAAATGCCGGCGGAGATTTATACATTAAAAATAATTTCTATTCAGGGAGATGTTATTGCAAAGCAACCTGTCTTTTTAAACAAAACAACTACCGGCAGTGTTTATGCACTACCGATGGATAATATGCACTGCCTGGTTACGGAGGTTCCTACAACAGCTGGAATTCCTGTTTTGAAAACTCCGGTAGAGAAAATTACAATCCCTAATGCTTTAAAGAAAGAGGAGTTCGTTTTTACTAATAGCGAAGCAATAGTTTTAAAAAAGACGGGTAATTGAAAAGGATAAAAATCTTTGTGTTGACAATAAAAAAATCTCCTCTTCTGAGGGGACTTTCATTTGCAGTTAGTTTTGTTATTTTATTACCACTTATCTACTTCTTCTGTACTTCCGTTATCAGCGGGTGTATCATCTGCTTTTATTTCGCTCGCTGCCTCAGTTGCGGCCGCTGACGGAGTTACTATTTGCTCTAAAGGAGAAGCCGGTGCTATATATTCGGTAGACTCAGTTGCCGGAGTTTCGCTGTTTGCGCTGTTTTCAGTTGATTCAGGAGCACCAGTTCTACCATTGTTGTGCTGTCCATCTTCACCTTCATAAGGAGTATCATGATTGAATGCATCAAAATCAAAATCAGGCATCAGATCAGTCTTTACATAATCTATTGCTTCTGTCATCCCTTTTAAAAACTTATTAAAATCTTCTTTATACAAAAAGATCTTATGACGGTCATACCCATCAGAATCAAAGCGCTTCCTGCTTTCAGTAATAGTCAGGTAGTAATCATTGCCACGGGTTTCCCTTACATCAAAAAAGTAAGTTCTGCGTTTTCCAGCTTTTATGCGTTTGCTATAAACGCTTTCCATTTTTTTGTCGTTGTTTTCGTACGCCACTTTTATTTTAATTAAATGATAAAAAATTATACTCCTTTTGAGTGTGACAAAGATAAAGTTGTTTTTGATATGACAAAATATATCAGCAGAATGCTCATTTTTTTATTCCAGGCAAAAATCATACATGCCCGGCATCGCTCTGCTGCTGCTTTTGATACATCTCAGCATATAATCTGTTCAAAGTTATCAATTCACTATGAGTACCCTGTTCCACTATCTTACCATCATCCATCACCACTATTTTATCAAAATTAAAAAGTGAAAAAATACGATGTGTAATAATAATGGCGGTACGCTCCTGAAGATATTCGTAAAGGTTTGTAATGATCGTCTTTTCTGTACGTGCATCTACAGCACTCAGGCAATCATCAAAAATTACAATTTCAGGTTTTTTAATTAGTGCCCTTGCAATGGAGATACGTTGCTTCTGACCACCACTCAATGTCACCCCTCTTTCCCCTACCATTGTTTCAAATTTTTCTTCAAAAGCATTTATCTCTGTATAAATATTGGCGGCTTTTGCAGCTTCTTCTACTTCTGCTAAAGATGCATTTGCGTTTCCAAACCTGATATTATTTTTTATGGAATCACTGAATAAAAAAACATCCTGCGGTACATAACTTAATTGGTCACGCAGGCTCTCCAATTTAAAATCCTGCACTACGGTTCCATC
>JBDSIB010000021.1:0-71837 GCA_039918155.1 Ferruginibacter sp. | reverse complement strand
GGTGGTACTGGTGGTACTGGTGGTACTGGTGGTACTGGCGGTGCTGGCGGCGGTGGAGGAGGAAGTTGGCCGTACTTTTTTTCATAATATTTTTTTTTAGCGTTCCAGTTCGTCATCGTCAATTCATCCACCTTTTTTTTATTTTTATAAACCTTTACTATTGGGTCGCCATTATTTTCTGATATTTTAAAGTCGATACCGTCCATTACAATTCTGGGAGGAGTAAATTTAAAATCATCCTGTTTTAGTGCTGGTGGCGGAGGAGGAGGGGATACAGTTGATTTCCTTACTTGTGCATTTGCAGAAATGCTATACATGCACATACATGCAAAGCATAATAATACTTGTTTTTTCATATAAAATTATTTTTTATAAGATGCAAGTCATATTATAATCCATAAAAAATGTAGGAAAAAAATATCCCCCGTAATTATACGGGGGACTCAGTAGTTGGTTTTGGTAAACGAATTCACCTTTAAGGCATTATTTTATAGTAAATAGCAGTTAATTATAAAGAAGACAACTGCTTTTGCGGAAAGGCTGCATTAATTTTAAATATTTTTTATGATAATGAATTGTCAATGCTGTATTAGCTTGTTTAATAGTAAATTGCAACAACTTTATATAATATGTGGAGCATTTGTAAAAAAGAATTGAACCAGTTTTTCAGCAACCTTACCGGATATATTGCTATTATTTTGTTTCTTTTAATTAACGGCATCTTTCTCTTTATACTGCCAGCAAGCAGCATTTTCGATTATGGCTATGCCACTTTAGATAAATTTTTTGAGCTGGCTCCTTGGGTTTTGCTCTTTTTGGTACCTGCAATCACCATGCGTTCACTATCAGATGAATTTAAAGCCGGGACTTTTGAGATATTAAAAACAAAACCCCTGACATCTGTACAGATAGTGTTGGGGAAATACTGGGCAATCCTGCTGGTATTGTTATTTGTTATCGTTCCCACCTTTATTTATATCGTTACCATAAAAACATTAAGCGCCTCCGGTAATATTGATACAGGGGCAATAACCGGAAGCTATATTGGCTTGTTTCTGCTGGCGGCTACTTTTGCAGCTATCAGTTTGTGCTGCAGTAGTTTTACAAGTAATGCCGTAGTTGCTTTTTTAATAAGCGCTTTTGTATGCCTTATTTTATATTTTGGTTTTAATGCTATCAGCCATTTACCGGTATTTCAGGGCAATGCTGATTATTATATAGAAATGCTTGGGATAGATTTTCATTACCAAAGCATCAGCCGGGGTGTGCTGGACAGCCGGGATGTAATTTACTTTGCCAGTATTATTTTTCTTTCCCTATTAATCACAGTTAAAAATCTCCATAAAAAATAAATGACCTTACTTCAAAAAATATGGAAAAGTAAACTGTGGATAGTGCTTACGTTGGCATTTTTTTTTCTTATTAACTGGTTTGCATCTATGTATCATACAAGAGCGGATCTTACCAATGAAAAAAGATTTACACTTAGTGAGCCAACAAAAAAACTGCTTAAAAAAATTGATGAGCCGGTAACGGTTGATGTTTTTCTGAAAGGAGATTTCCCCAGCGGCTTTAAAAAACTTTCTGCCAGTACTGCGGATATTTTAAAAGAGTTTAAGGAAATAGCTGGGGCTAAACTTATTTATAATTTTATTTCGCCAGATGAACTGGTGGATGGAACAACTGAAAAATGGGGAGATACGCTTGCAGCCGGCGGATTAATTCCAATTAATCTCACATCACAGGTTAAAGAAGGGCAGCAGCAGCAATTCGTTTATCCTTTTGCATTAGTGCATTATAAAGATCAGATCGTTCCGGTTACTATTTACCAGGGTAAAACACCGCTCATTAATTTTCAGGAACTGAATAGTGCAGAAGCATTGCTTGAATATAATTTTGCAAATGCCATTGCAAAAATTACCCAAAAACAAAAACCGGTAATAGGTTATGCAGTTGGTAATGGAGAGCCGGCACCGGGTGAATACAGAGTATACGACCTTTTTGAAAACGTACTCCGACCCGATTACCAACTCTTTACATTTAACCCCAATACACAACCTCTTATACCGGAAGAGTTCAAAGCATTGATAGTGGTAAAACCAACAGAGGGCTTTACAGACGAAGCTAAATTTAAGCTTGATCAATATGTAATGAATGGCGGTAAATTATTAATGTTTGTAGATAAGCTGAACGCAGAAATGGACAGCCTGCAGATAAAAAATGAAGTAATTGCTTATGATAGAGATCTGAAACTGAGCGACATTCTTTTTAAATATGGAGTAAGAATTAATTCGGATCTGGTGATGGATCTGCAATGTGATTATTTACCATTTGATGTAAATGGCAACGGTCAATTTGAATTACTTCCTTGGAATTATTTTCCGGTATTTGAATCAAAATCAAACAATCCTATTAATAAAAATCTGGGCTTTGTTTCTGGTAAATTTGTAAACTCCATTGATACTGTAGAAGCTGAAGGGATAAAGAAAACAATTCTGCTAAGCTCCTCTCAGAATGCAAGAATAATAGGAACGCCGGCACTGATCAGCGGCAAAGAAAATGTAAATGCGCCGGAAGATGCAAAATTTAAAACAGCCAATATTCCGGTAGCAGTATTGCTGGAAGGAAAATTTAATTCTCTTTTTGCAAACCGGCTATCACAGAACATGACTGATACTTTGCAGAAATATAATGCAGCTTTTTTGCCACAATGTATTTCTTCTAATAAAGTTATTATAGTTGGTGATGGCGATATGATATTAAATGCAGTAGTAAAAGGGAATCAGCCAATACCGATGGGTATGAACCCTTTCACATATGGCACACAAAAAGAATTTCCATTTGCAAATAAACAGTTTTTGCAAAACTGTATGGATTATTTAGTAAATGAGAATGGGCTTAGTGATGCAAAATCTAAAGATTATGTTTTGCGGTTATTGAACAGTGTGAAAGTAAAAGAAGAAAAAACTACCTGGCAGTTAATAAACATTGTAGCACCAATATTGCTTGTTATTGTATTCGCAGTTATTTTTCAATGGCGGAGAAAAAGAAAATATGCGTCTTAAAATAAAGTATGAACAAAACCGAATTGATATATCTTGTTTTCTCAGGAGTAGTGATACTGGCGCTCATATTCGATCTGGGGCTTTTGAGCAAGAAAGACAAAGTAATTACTTTAAAAATGGCATTGGTGCAGACGCTTTTCTGGGTGATACTGTCATTGGCCTTTTGTGGTTTTGTATGGATTGAAAGAGGGCAGGGTGACGCCGTCCGATATATCTCTGCCTATCTTTTAGAGTGGTCGCTTTCCATAGATAATATATTTGTATTCATCATCATCTTCACTTTTTTTAAAGTACCTAAAGAAAATTACTCAAGGGTATTATTGCTGGGTATCTTAATGGCTATCTTTTTCAGAATAATTTTTATTGCGATCGGTAGTGAGTTAGTTGCCCGCTTTGATTGGATAATGTATGTGTTTGGCGCCTTTCTTATTTTTACCGGTATCAAAATGTTTGCTTCTGATGAAGAGACTGATTTTGATCCTGAACATAGTTGGGCATTCAGAGTTATGAAAAAGTTTTTGAGAACTAGTAACCAGGATCCTAATGGCAAATTCTTTTTGAAAATTAATGGTAAAACTTATTTGTCTACGCTGATGATGGTGGTGATAATGCTCGGGCTGATTGATATTGTTTTTGCTATAGATTCCATACCAGCTGTTTTTGCAATAGTGCCGGATCCAAAAGATAAATTGCTGATTTACTCTTCTAATATTTTTGCTGTACTTGGATTGCGTAGCCTGTTTTTTCTTTTGCAAGGAGCCGCCGCCCGGTTTAGTTATTTGCAACAGGGCATTGCAATCGTCCTTTTATTTATTGGGGTAAAAATGCTGATAGAACATTGGGTTCACATACCTATTTGGATTTCGCTGCTGGTGATTGTATTTTGCATAGGCGGCTCTATGTTGTTTTCTGTTTATAAGAATAATAAAAATAGCAGCGTTTAATCTTTCAATAAATGGAGAAACCCCTTTTTTCTGATATTGCATTGTTGCTAAATGTTACTCCACTTCAGCAATACAGTAACCCTGCCATTGATTATTTATTAACTGATAGCAGGAAATTATTATTCCCTGAACAAACGCTTTTCTTTACGATAAACAATCAGCAAAAATCTGCTAACAATTATATAAATAATTTATATCAGCAGGGAGTGCGATCTTTTATTGTTGATAAAACATTTGATCTAAAAAGGTTAAAAAATTATCCGGATGCAAATATTTTGCAGGTTGATAATTGCATTTCAGCACTACAAAAAATTGCAGAAGATCACAGAAACAGTTTTAATTATCCTGTGATCGGAATTACTGGCAGTAATGGAAAAACAATTATAAAAGAATGGGTGTACCAATTGCTGAATAATGAATATTCTATTGTACGCAGTCCGAAAAGTTATAACTCACAAGTTGGTGTTCCATTGAGTGTTTGGCAAATGAAACAAACAGATTCGTTAGGGATTTTTGAAGCAGGAATTTCGCTGCCGGGAGAGATGGAACAACTTGAAAAAACAATTAAGCCAACTATTGGAATTATCACTTTTATCGGCGAAGCGCATGCAGAAGGCTTTTCCGGTATCCAGCAGAAAACAGAAGAGAAATTAAAATTATTCGCCCATAGTAAAATATTAATTTATTGTACAGATGATTTGCAATTGGATAGTTGTGTAAAATCATTTAAAAAAGATATAAATCCTGCACTGGAATTATTTACCTGGGGTAAAGGGGAAGAAAATATTCTGCAGGTAGAGAAAATAGAAAAGCAGGTAGCAAAAACAAATATTCATTGTCGATATGGCGCTGAATATTTTGACTTTAATATTCCGTTTGCGGATGATGCTTCTATAAATAATTCAATAACCTGCTGCTGTTTATTATTACATTTTAAATTTTCTGTTTATGATATTGCACAGAAAATGCAATATCTCAAGCCGGTAGAAATGCGGCTTGAATTAAAACAAGGCATTAATAACTGTTCGGTTATAAATGATAGTTACAATGCCGATATAGATTCGCTTGCGATTGCACTTGATTTTTTACAGCAACAGCAGCAACATGAAAAACGTACGTTGATCTTAAGTGATGTTTTACAAACCGGGTTAAAGGATGAACAGCTTTACAAAAAAATTGCCGGAATATTAGTCAACAAAAATCTACATAGGTTCATTGGCATTGGCGAAAGCCTTTTTAAAAATAAAAAGTTATTTGAGCAATTTCCCGAAAACCATTTCTTTTTATCGACAGAAGATTTTTTGGAAAAGCTTCCTGCATTGCATTTTAAGGATGAGACAATTCTTTTAAAAGGTGCCCGTGTATTTGCTTTTGAGAAGATCAGCAAAGTGCTTGAGCAGAAAATGCATCAGACTTTTCTGGAAGTGGACCTGAATGCAATTCGCCATAATTTAAAAATATACAGGCAGCAATTAATGCCCGGGGTAAAATTAATGGCAATGGTAAAAGCCTTCAGCTATGGAAGCGGCAGTTTCGAAATTTCAAATCTGTTGCAACATGCCGGTATTGATTACCTCGGTGTGGCATATGCAGATGAAGGCGTAGAGCTTCGCAAAGCTGGTATTCGTGTACCCATTATGGTTATGAATACTGAGGAAGCCGGATTTGCAAGTATTGTAAAGCATAACCTGGAGCCGGTACTTTATTCCTTCAGGATATTAAATGCTTTTGAAGATCATTGTAAGCAAAATGAAATTGCAGGGTTTAAAGTTCATCTTAAATTAGATACAGGCATGCATCGCCTTGGATTTGAAGAAGGAGAGATAGAAAAGCTTTGTAATGAAATTGGCGGAATCAATGAATATAAAATTCAATCTGTGTTCTCCCACCTGGTAGCAAGCGACGAAAAAGTGCACGACGATTTTACAAAAATGCAGGCTGAACGATTTATTAAAATGTCAGATCAAATTGAAAATGCAATTGGCTATACATTTATAAAACATCTTGGTAATAGTGGTGCTATCTACCGTCATCCTGCACTTCAGTTTGATATGATGCGCCTTGGCATTGGCTTGTATGGAGTTGCTTCTGATATGGCCATGCAACAGCAACTTAAAAATGTAACTACTTTAAAAACTACCATTTCCCAGATAAAATATGTGAAAAAGGGCGATACTATCGGCTATAGCCGAAAAGGAATTGCAGATAGAGATTCCGTCATTGCAACAGTACGCCTGGGCTATGCAGATGGCTATAGCCGTGCGCTTGGAAACGGTTGCGGAAAGATGATGCTGAATGAAAAACTTGCGTCGGTAATTGGAAATGTATCAATGGATATGACGATGATCGATATTACAGGTATTGATGCCAAAGAAGAAGATGAAGTAATTGTATTTGGAGAAAAGTTATCCGTTGGTATTTTGGCCGGCTGGGCTGATACAATTGCCTATGAAATACTCACTAATATTTCACAAAGGGTGAAAAGGGTTTATTTTGAAGAATAGTAAGGATATGTATTTTTTAATACAATTAATATTCACTGCCCGAAGTTTTATATTTTATTTATTTTTTTTAAATTTTTGGAGGGTGTCCTCCACTAAGAATTCAATTTCTAAAAAATTTGAGGCAAGCTTTACAATTGTATTCTCCAGGTTAATGAGATCCAGTTTCTCCCAGCCTTCCATTAAAGTAAGTGGACCGAATTTTACACTTACATCTTTCCAATTATGTTCGTAGGTTTTAAAAGTTTCTCTGAAGCTCTCAGCAAAATCTCTACTGGTAATTGCATACCCTTCTAAATGCCTCAGTTTTAAGGCGTGAATATTATAAAATAATTTTTCCTCTTTTATTGTTTTGTCATGTACCCAGATAGAAAAAAATATTCTTGTAGGGCATTGTATAGGATTGTTTTTATCATTGGCCCATTCTTTTTTGTATAATTTTAAGCAAGCCGAATCCATTACAATACCTGTAGCTACTTCCAGGTTTTTTTCTTTAAGTAATTTCTTATCCAGTTTTTTTGCAGCCTTTTTAAACCTGTTTAAATAGTATTCTAAATCCATAGACGGAAAATTGAGTATTTTGAAATATTCTTAAAGTTCAGATAATATCTCACAATAGTTTTGATATTAAGAAAAGATAAAGAATTGTTATCCTTAAGGCCAACATATAACCCAATTTTGTTCACACCAGTAAAAATGTATCTTTGCTGCCTGTTATGAAAAAGATACATCTTGTAATTATAATAGCCCTTGTGGTTATTGCCGACCAGGTTTTGAAGTTTTATGTAAAAACTTCTTTTCCACTTAATACAACACACCATGTTGCAGGCAATTGGTTCCAGCTTTATTTTGTAGAAAATCCAGGTATGGCCTATGGCTGGAAGTTTGGTGGCAACTGGGGAAAGATGGCACTTACCATTTTCAGAATGGGTGCAGTAATCTTTGGTACATGGTATCTAGGCAGCATAATACGCCAAAAATATCATGCAGGGTTTATTATCTGTGCGGCATTAATTTATGCCGGAGCGTTGGGCAATTTGCTGGATTCTTGTTTTTACGGGATCATCTTTGACAAAGGGATGGTGTTTGACCCCCAAATCAGTGAATACATGGGTTATAACGGCCTTGCTACTTTATCTAAACCTGGGTATTCTTCATTTTTACATGGCAATGTAGTAGACATGTTATACTTCCCCGTTTTGCATGGTCATTTTCCATCCTGGTTTCCATTTTGGGGAGGTGAAGATTTCGAATTTTTTAGACCGATATTTAATATTGCAGATGCAGCCATCAGCACGGGTGTAATTACAATCCTTGTTTTCCAGAAAAAATTCTTTAAACATCGTCATAATAATTCCACCGACCAAACCGTAGAAACTACAGCCTTGGTTGATGATGCATCGCAGGTTTCGTAATGAATGATTTAATTCTTGATAAGTTTTCTCTTTAGATTTTCATTATTGAAAGTTGTAGAAATAAAATAAATTCCTTTACTTAAAATACTCAGGTTGTTTATCGTTATGCGGCTGTATCCTTTTTTTACACTCTGATAATTATTTTTTATCAACTGCCCTTTCTCATTAAATATGTTGGTAGTTAATATTCCATCAGATGGTACAATAATATCCATGTTTACTTCACTGAAAAAAGGGTTTTGGATATTCTTTATTTCAAAAGATAAAGCAGCATTCAATAAAACTATGCTACTATATTTATAGAGTTTGTTTTTATTTACCATTTTCAGCCTGTAATATACAGCACCGTTAATCGTTTCAGGATCTGTAAAAGAGTAAGATGCTTCTGATAAATTCTGAGCATTTACTATACCGGTTTTAGCAAAGGAAACCCCGTCTGCGCTTTTTTCAATTTCATAATACAGCAGATCATGTTCCCCGGTTGCTGTCCAGTTTAAAGTGGCTTTACTATCTGTTATTGATCCTTTAAAGCGCACGAAATTGCTATTAAGTATAATACCACAATCAATTACTTTGACCATCGTTGCACTTCCATCATTATAAGCACAATTACCAGTGAGATTTGCAGGAGTAGTACCAACTATTACTCGATAATATGTACCGCTATCTGCAGGTGTTGCCAAAAAAGGAGGAAGATTTGTTACATATTGGTATTGGCCACCAACAAGCACAGGACTACCGCTTCCGGAAGTTCCCGGTCCGGTCATATCCGCCCATATTGTTCCACCAACATTGCTCTTTTGCCATTTAAAATATGTATAGTTGTTGTAAATGCTGCGTACTGTATCAGATAGTTCAACCGTAAAAGGCGCAACGGCGCAACCAAGTACCACCGGGTTATAATTCATATTGAGTGATGGTCCGCAGTGTGCAACTTTGATATCATCGATTGCCCAGTCATTTCCACCACCACCGGGTGAATTATTTCGAATGGTAAAATTGGCTGTAGTTTGTCCTGGCTTTGTAAGAAATGTGAAACCATATTGTTTCCAGGGTTCAGCCCTGTCATATTTTATATCACCGGAAGTAAAGTATGCCAATCCGTCTATTTCAAAAGTAAGATTCGGCCTTACGCCAGATGAATCATTGCCAGGGTATGGAATGAAAAATTTCGTGGCACTTCCCCTGCCCATGCTATCGCAACTGCAGCGTGGGCAAAGGTTTCTAAACCATGCGCTGAATTCGTAATAAGTATTGGGACAAAGATTTGATAAAGTTTCCTGGTAAGCAACATCTGTATTATAACTTGCATTGATCAATACAAAATTTCCACCACGTGTGCCCGGAGCGGCCGGTGGATTTCCTTGTGCCGGATTAGTAGCACCTGTATGATCGCCACAAATATCCCAAAAGCCAAATACCCGATGCGTAGCAGGTGATTCCGGCATCGGGGAATTTACATTTGTAATACCATCGGCACTACTATTATTTACAATAGCATAATAATAATCCTGCGGCGAATTGGTGCCAACATTATTTTTTACATAGGTTGTTGAAAATGCTAATGGTGTAACCCTGTTTTGTACAATGCCGCTGGCAAATGTACCCAGCGAATCTGATGCAGCACTTACTGCAGAACCGTTACTGCAAAAGCCATTGTTTTTAAATAGCAAGATCTTGTATTGGGGAAATATTACGTTTACAAAACCTGTTGCAGGGGTTACCATTTTATAGATCGCAGAACCCCCAAAAGTGAGGGTATCGCCATAATTAGCACTGGTATTTATTTTTACCCTGTAGCATGCCATCATTATACAATGAGAATTAAAAAAACTTGGCCGGCTTGTGTCGGATCGTATTCTGCCGCCTTTTACCGCATTGGCACCATTGCCAAGGTTAATTGTAATATTGTTGCCAGATATGTAACCTGCATCAAAATCTATTGCATCTGTGAATGGACCTTTGTATGTAATTCCCTGGTTAGTTGCTACTCTCATGCTGCCGGGGATATAAGTTGTATTAGTGGGCACTACATCAAATACCTGTACAGCATCGATGGCGGTATATGTAACCTGCTTTATAACGGCAATGGTTACACGAACTTCTACGGTGTCTCCGGGATTATAGGTTCCGCCTGTACTTAGCTTACTCATATTGGCAAAGCTTTTACCAATATCGACCCTGTTAGTGCCTTGGGCAAAAACAACTCCGCAATCTATTATTGACAGGAGAAGGATTATTGCAATAAAAAAGGCATGTAAATTTTTTTTCATTCAGATAGGTTTACAATGAAGAAATATTTTACATGAATTGAATTGGATTTACATGTTATTAACGTCTTTTATTTTATTATATTTTACGGGAACAAAAGATTTAATTTTATAAGCCATACTTTAATGATTTGTATTACGTTACAAATAGGTATATCGTTAAAATGATTGTGATTTTACCCTTTTACAGAGGGTATATTTACTAAGTGTTTTTGATGTATTTATAAAAAACTTATGAAAAAAAAACTAGTTACTTCATTTCTTGTTTTCTTTCTAATTTCAATTGCTGCTTTTTCGCAAGGCGAACCTTTTAGTACAAAAAAAGTACTGAACCAGTTTCCCTCTAATCCATCTGACCGATATTATTTGCAACAACCTTTTGGGCTAGTTTACGGAGCTGATGATTCACTCTGGATAAGTGAGAGGAGAGGGATTGTAATAAAAGTAGATCCGGTTAGCGGTAAACAAAGAGTGGTGCTGGATATACAATCAAGCGTAAAATTTACTTTTAGCGGCTCGCCTGTTACAAGCATTAAACAGGACGGAATGATGGGTATAGTATTACATCCTGATTATCCAACAGTGGATTCATTTTTTATAGCATATACATATAATGCAGGTGCAGGCGTAAGAAAAGTACGTATAGCAAGGTACCCCGTAAAAAATACAACTATAACTTCCCGTGCCGGGAATGAGACTATTATTATTGAAGGGATATCAGCCAGTACAGATCATAGTTCTGGAAGATTGATTATAGGCCCTGACAGAAAAATATATTACGCAGTAGGCGATCAGGGGGCCAATCAATTTAATTTGAAATGTAATCCAAACCGGGCACAGGATGTTCCCACAGCAGCCGAATTATCTGCACAAAACTATAGTGCTTACGAAGGAAAAGTTTTGCGTATAAACATGGACGGTAGTATACCATGGGACAACCCGGTTATAAAAGGAATAAAAAGCCATATTTATACTTTTGGCCATCGTAATCCTAACAGCCTGGTATTTGCGAAAGATGGTAATCAACATGATTACACAGCTGCAAAATTTTATAGTGCAGAAAATGGCTCTGCAGAAGATGATGAACTAAATCAATTATTACCGGGAAAAAATTACGGCTGGCCTTATATAGCAGGTTACCAGGACAATATTGCTTATCAATATCGTAACTGGTCTTCTGCTTCTAACTGTGCTGCATTATCATCCCCCGGTGTAGAGCCTGAATGTTCTACTCCACCCGTATCTGCAAGGGTAATGAATGAGATGGATACAACACTTCCGGATTTTCAGGCGCCTATGCGAACCTTTTTTACGCCAAGTGCAGCATTGCCTTGTTCATGGTTAAGCAATCCTACTGTTGCACCATCCAGTATTGCTTTTTATGGTTTTGATAATAAAATACCGGGGTGGCAAAACTCAATATTAATGTCAACTTTAAAAGAAGGAACCATCTTTCGGTTAAAGTTGAGTGCCGATGGAAATAGTTTTGTAAATCTTGCTAATGGTACTGATACTGCAAGATATTTTCGGGAAGAGAACCGCTTCAGAGATATTGCAATTGGTAAAGATGGCGTTACATTTTATTTAATTACAGATAGCGTAGGTCAAACATCAGGCCCGACTAACGGAAATCAAAATGTACTCAATAACAGGGGAAGCATTTTGGTTTATAAATATGTTGGTACATTATTAAATATCCGGAGCAATCCGATGACAACGGTAACAGAGCAGAAGGTATTGATAAAAATGTATCCTAATCCTGTTACTAAAATGATGTTTGTAGAAAGTAAGCGTAATGTTCCCAAGCCCATAACTTACCAGCTTTTTGATATGACCGGCAGGTTAATGTTGAGTGGAAAAAGTACAAGAGATAATTTTGAAATAAATGTACAGGGATTGGCAACTGGAATCTATAATGTCAGGATGTTCAGCGGAGAAAATATTCACCTTGTCACTCAGAAAATCATTATCAATTAAAATTATATTTTTCCTACCATCTCAGCCGGAACTACCCATTCATCAAACTGCTCGGGGGTAATGTATCCTAATTTTACCGCCATCTCTTTTAAAGTTGTACCTTCTTTGTGTGCTTTCTGTGCAATTTCTGCAGCTTTATAGTAACCAATTTTGGTGTTAAGTGCAGTAACAAGCATTAATGAATTATCAACATGCTTTTTAATATTCTCTTCTATTGGTTCAAGTCCTATTGCACATTTGTCATTAAAAGAAACACAACCATCACCAATGAGACGTGCACTGTGTAAAAAATTATAGATCATTACGGGCTTAAATACGTTGAGCTCAAAATGTCCCATACTACCGCCAATACTAATGCTTACGTCATTGCCCATTACCTGCGCAGCTATCATCGTAAGCGCTTCGCACTGAGTAGGATTTACTTTGCCAGGCATAATAGAAGAGCCCGGCTCATTATCCGGAATATGAATTTCCCCAATGCCACTTCTTGGTCCGGATGATAACATGCGGATATCATTTGCAATCTTCATCAGGCTTACTGCCACCGTTTTTAATGCACCATGCGCTTCTACTATGGCATCATGCGCAGCAAGCGCTTCAAATTTATTGTGTGCAGTTATAAAAGGCAAGCCTGTTAAATCGGCAATATGCTTAGCTACATTTTCTGAATAATTCTCAGGAGTATTAATGCCGGTACCAACAGCAGTGCCACCCAATGCAAGTTCACTTAAATGAGACAGTGAATTTTTTATCGCCTTAATGCCATGAGCTAACTGTGAAGTATAGCCGCTAAACTCCTGCCCAACCGTTAAAGGTGTTGCATCCATAAAATGGGTACGACCTATTTTTACAACATGCATAAAGGCTTTGCTTTTTGCAGCAAGCGTATCATGCAATTTTTGAATGCCGGGAATAGTTGTTTCAATTAGTATTTTATACGCCGCAATGTGCATTGCAGTTGGGAAAGTATCATTACTGCTTTGTGATTTATTTACGTCATCATTTGGGTGTAAAAATTTTTCTTTATCATCCAGTTTGCCACCATTCAGCACATGCCCACGATAAGCGATCACTTCATTTACATTCATATTGCTTTGGGTTCCGCTTCCTGTTTGCCATACTACTAAGGGAAAATATTCATCCAGCTTTCCTGCTAATATTTCATCAGATACTTTGCCTATCAGCTCGGCTTTTTCTTTTGGTAATACACCAGCATTCATGTTAGTTAATGCGGCGGCTTTTTTTAAATACGCAAATGCCTTTATAATTTCTTTGGGCATTTTATTAATATCCTCCGCAATTTTAAAATTATCAATACTGCGCTGGGTTTGTGCACCGTAGTATGCATTGGCTGGCACTTTTACTTCGCCCATTGTATCCTTTTCAATACGGTATTCCATAATTATGTTTAAATTTAAAACTGAACTGCAAAGATAAGCCTAAAAGAAAATGAATAATAAGTATATGTCAGGACAGAGCCAGCATTTTAATAAAATAATATGTGTTTTTTTATTTGTATTATTTTGTGGCTGCATCGAAAAAAATAATGATGAAAAAAATACTGTACAGCAAACTATTAATGACTCTCTTTTAAATACGGTCCCTGTTTCCAATGATACAATTTCAAAGAAGGATGCTGATTCTATAGTTATTCCGGAAAAAAATATTAAGACAGAAGGGTATGACAAGGATAAAAATGACAGCATAGTAAATTTTGCTGAAATATTATTAGGCGTGCCTTATAAATATGCTTCTACTGATCCTGCAGAAGGGTTTGATTGCTCTGGCTTTATAACCTATGTATTTACACATTTTAAAATCGCAGTACCACGTTCATCTGTCGATTTTACAAATGTGGGTACCCAAATTAATTTGCCTGATGCTAAGAGGGGAGATTTGATTCTTTTTACCGGAACTGACAGTACCCAAAGAGTTGTTGGACACATGGGTATAGTAACAGAAAATATTGATACACTTAAATTTATTCATTCAACTTCTGGCAAGAAATATGGAGTGACTATAACAACGTTGAATGATTATTATAAAGGTCGTTTCGTTAAAGTAATCCGCTACATCTAAATAATTATTTACCTGTAAAATTTGCTTTTCTTTTTTCTAAAAATGCAGTTATACCTTCTTTCATGTCATCGGTATCAAAGCAATCACCAAATGCAGCCACTTCTTTATCAAATCCATTTTTATCTCCTGTTGCCGCAGTGTTTACGCACTCAATAACTTTTGAAATAGCTATCGGAGCTTTTGAATTAATTATTTCCAAAATTTCTTTTGTCTTCGGTAATAAATTTTCTGCATCCGTTACATAATTCACCAACCCAAGTTGCAATGCATCTTCAGCATTCATTAATTGAGCCGTCATTTGCAGCTCCATGCTTTTGCCTTTTCCTATAAGTTGAGTCAAGCGCTGTGTGCCACCATAGCCCGGTATCAAACCAAGATTTACTTCTGGCTGGCCAAATTTTGCATTAGCACTACAAAGCCTGAAGTGGCATGCCATTGCAAGTTCACAGCCACCACCTAATGCAAATCCGTTTACAGCAGCCACTATTGGTTTCTTACTGTTTTCAATTTTAAAAAACACATCCTGGCCTCTTTTTGATAATGCCATCGCTTGTGCTTTATCAAGCGAAGAGAATTCCGAAATATCAGCACCAGCTACAAAAGCTTTAGCGCCTGCACCAGTAATGATCGCTGATTTTATTGCTGTATTTTCATACACTTCATCCAGCACTTTATCCAATTCTGTAAACACATCTTTATTAAGTGCATTTAGTTTCTCAGGACGATTGATAGTAATGGTGCAGATATTATTTTCTATAGTAACAAGTAAAGTCTGATAACTCATTTCATTAATTTTTAAGGCTTCGAAGATAATACATTCTCTATCTTTATATCATGACTTTGCTGAGCATCATAAGCTATACCGGTATTTTTATTTTTGCTTTGACCGGCGCATTAAAAGCACGTACTTATAAAATAGATATTTTCGGCGGCCTGGTAGTTGCCTTTGTTTCCGCCTATGGCGGCGGTACTTTGCGTGACTTACTTATTGGTATACGGCCCGTTAACTGGTTAAATGATAACGTTGCATTGATACTTGTAGTTGCAGGAACTTTGTTGACATTTTTTTTGAAAGAGAATGTAAAGCGTTTTCAGCGAACCATATTTTTTACCGATGCAGCAGGTCTTGGTTTATTTACAGCGGCTGGTATCGAAGTTGCTTTGCGCAATAATATTAATGAAACATATGCTCTGATAATGGGCGTTATTACTGCCACTTTTGGTGGACTGATCGCTGATATTTTTTGCAACGCTGTACCCAATCTTTTTAAAAAGGGAGAACTGTACGCAACTGCCTGTGCCGGTGGTGGCTTTGTTTATTTATTGGTGAAGCATACAAGTCTTTCCAATAATTTCGATCTTGCAATTTGTGTGTTTTTTGTAATTGCGTTGCGGATATATTCAAAAAGGAAAAGGTTAATGCTGCCGGATATTTAATCTTTTTTATACCAGCATTTGTTTTTCATAGCATCATCCTTGCGTCGCAATCCGTTCATCAGTTGTACTACTATTTAGCTTTTATCTAAGCGTAGTAGTCGCTTTGCAGTTTAAAAACTTCTGTTTATTTTTACCCATTCTTTTATATAATCTGCAATTTCCAGCATGGTAGTTCCTGGTGCAAACAATTTCCCTGCACCCATTTCATTCAATGTAGTTATATCTTCTTCAGGTATTATGCCACCGCCGGTGAGAAGTACATCATTCATATTTTTCTCTTTCAGCAGATTCATGATCTTTGGAAATACGGTCATGTGTGCACCGCTTAGAATACTAATGCCAATTACATCTACATCCTCTTGTAACGCAGCATTTACAACCATTTCGGGAGTTTGGCGCAGACCTGTATAAATTACTTCCATACCTGCATCACGTAATGCGGTAGAAATAACCTTTGCTCCACGGTCGTGACCATCGAGCCCTACTTTTGCTACCAATACTCTTATAGGCCTGTTGCTCATAAAATTAAATTACACAAATGTACTGATTGGTAGTTTAATAATTTAATAGCGAGTTACTGGCATTGTGTATTCAGAAATTTTAAAGAAAGCTTGGTAAAATCACTAAACATGTGATGGTCGGTTACACAGCAATCAATTTCTGCTAAAATAAAAGACTGTTGTAAAATATTTAATGAAATTATTGTTGGAAAAGAAGAAGGGTGAGACAGTAAGGTATTTTTTAGATCATCAGAATAGCCAATAAAATAGTTTTTACTATTAAGAAAGCCATTGTTTTTTATTTCATTAAAAATAGCAGCAGAAGTTGCAATGCTTATAGATGTGTTTCTTGCAAAACGTTGAGGATATAAAGGAGAATGTTCATTAATAAAATATGTACTGCAAATACTTCTGGAAGATAATGTTTGCGAATTAGTTAAAGCATCTGCGTTACCCTGTGGGCCAACTTGCGGGTTATTGTCAAACCTTTGCATACAAAACTGAAATGGTACATTGGAAGCACTGGAAATAAATGAACCCGCCGGCGCACAATAACTTATGCCTGCTTTGTATTTATAAACATAACTCAGTGCAGCGGAAAAAGCTCCTCCATTACTCATACCTAAGGAATACCTGGGTTTATTTTTATCTATAAATCCACGGTTATAAAAAGTATCAGTGATAATTCTGATGTTCGCATAGTCAATATTTGCAATTGTATCTACGGGTAATTGCGTCCATCTTAATTTGCCATCTCCGTTAGTATCTATCCCAGTGGTAGCTTCTTCTGCTTCTGTTACGATAATTCCAAAACCATTATTTATTAATTCTTTTATTACTTCGCCCTCTTCAAATCCGCTAACAAATTGTAGAGCACTACCACCTGTACCATGTAATAAAAAAACAGTGCCCTTACTGGCAGCAGGTAAAAAATAATAAACGGGTTTCATTCGGTCTCTTCCCCTTATCATTTCATTTTTTAATGTAAAAGCTGCGGTGTTTTTGATGTTGGCAGTAAGTGTTGTATTTCCCGAAGGCATTACAAACCATGCATGCCAATCATTATTATTTAAGAGGCTGATATCACCAGTCCAGGCATCAAAGATTTGTGAAGGTGTAATTTCTTTGCTCCATATGTGTACTGTATCGCCCACTTTATATTTTCCGGATCCATAACCATTATTTACTGTTACAGAAAAACTGTCCGTATTATTGGGAGGATTGGTAACAGGATCATTATTTTTTTTACAGGAGTAAATACTGCATATAAGAATAATGCCCAGCAATGCTTTCATAAGAATTAATTTACGGTAAGACTAAAGCCCTTGTGGATAGTTTAATTAGCTGAAAAAGCAACCAGGGCTTTTTCTATCCGCTCAATGGTTTCCTGTTTTCCTATTAATTCAGCTATGTGAAATACGCCAGGGCCAAATTTGCCGCCTACCAACATTATCCTGAAGGGCGCCATTAATTCTCCAGGTTTTAATTGGTTGGCTGCTGCTATTTCTTTAAAATTATTTTCTAATGAAGCGGCGTTCCATCCAATAAAAAGCTGGTAATTCCTAATGAGTTCTGTAAAAAATAGATTTTTTGCATCATTCCATTTAGGTTTTACTGAATCAATATCAAGGCTGGCGGGTTTTGTAAAAAAGAAGCTACTCTGCTCATAAAAATCTGTGAGCAAAGTGCAACGTTCTTTTACCTGGGTTAAAACTTTTTCAAAATATTCATCGCTTCCAATATCAAGCTCTTTAGATTCTAATATTTCTTTTACGGTTTGTTTGTAATGGGTTACCGGTAATTTTTTTATCCATTCATGGTTGAACCATTTTGCTTTTTCAAAATCGAATTTTGCTCCGGCTTTATGTACTTTATCAATAGAAAATTTTTCTATCATTTCTTCTAAAGAAAAAATTTCCTGTTCTGTGCCATCATTCCAACCTAATACTGCAAGCAGGTTTATAAACGCCTCAGGTAAAAATCCTTTTTCTTTAAAACCTTCAGTTAACTCATTTGTTTTAGGATCTTTCCAGTTCATAGCAAAAACGGGGAAGCCATATTTTGCGCCATCTCTTTTGCTGAGTTTTCCATTGGGGCCCATTATTAAAGGAAGATGCGCCCATTGCGGCATATTATCCAACCCAAATAAATATTTCCATAAAAGAATATGTACCGGTGCGCTACTCAGCCATTCTTCTCCACGAAATGCGTGACTGATCTTCATTAAATAATCATCTACTACTACTGCCAAATGATACGTTGGCATACCATCGGCTTTTAATAAAACCTTATCATCTACTACGTTAGACTCAAAGCTTACTTCGCCATGGATCATATCTGTAAAAGAAATAGTTTCATTAGCCGGCATTTTTATACGGATAACATAACGGGTATCATCGGCCAATAATTTTTTCACTTCGTCTGGTGATAATGTAATGGAGTTTTTCATTTTCATCCTTACCGATCCATCGTATTGCGGAGAAGGATTTTCAGGTGTTTTAAAATCAGCCCTCATTTTTTCAAGCTCTTCCGGAGTATCAAAAGCATAATAAGCAAATCCATCATTTATCAATTGCTCAGCATATTGATGGTATAAAGGCTTTCTTTCACTTTGCCGATAGGGGCCAAAGTCGCCGCCGTTTATTGTGCTTTCATCTGGTTGCAAGCCACACCATTTAAGGCAGTCAAATATGTATTGTTCGGCTCCTTCTACAAAGCGGGTTTGATCGGTATCTTCTATTCGTACTATAAAATCACCCTTATGCTGTTTAGCAAATAAATAATTGTACAAAACGGTGCGTACACCGCCTAAATGTAACCCTCCTGTAGGGCTTGGGGCAAAACGAACTCTTACTTTCTTATCCATCAGGCAAAGATAAGCGCACATTTTTTAAAACTAAGGCTAATGACGTCGGTTGTAAAACCTGCGCTTATACTATTCAGTAAGCATAAACGTTTTAATAATGTATAGTTATTCATAGAACGTTTTCAGCTGAGTCATAACTACGAAACATCTTTTCTATCTAGAAAATGGACTAAAAAATGGAGCCCGAAAATTAATAAGTTGTTATCAGCGATAAATAAAAAAATATGATTTAAACTTTCACTCAACATTAAGAGTCCTATAAAAAAATTAACAAATTTTAAAAATTAACTTTATGCAAAAGCCAATCAAACTTGCCGCCATGGCAATTCTATCACTCTCTGTAATGTTTGTGAGTTGTAAAAAAACAGACTCAAATCCGACTACAGACCCAAACACTGATCTTGCAATACATGCAGATGATCAGGCACAGGTTTCAAACGAAAATGATGCTGTTTTAAATGATGTTAATACGGCATTGGAAGCAAATGGTTCCTCCCTCTCTAGTATTACTGCGCCAGGCGGCGCTGTTACAAGTGGTGTTTTGGGCACCGATGGTGTAAATATTGGCAATATATGTGATGCCAGCTTTACTTTAGATACATTAAATGGTAACAAAAGAATTGTAATAACTTATAATGGTACTAACTGTTCTGGTACAAGAACAAGGACTGGTGTGGTAGTAGTTTCAATACCAGTAGGTCAGCGTTTTAAAGATGCGGGCGCAGCGCTTACAATTAGTGTTCAGAATCTTAAAATTACTAGAATAGCAGATGGGAAAAGCATAACTATAAATGGATCCGAAGTTATTACTAACGTCAGCGGTGGTTTATTGAAAAATCTTGCTTCTCTTGGAACCATTACGCACACTGTAGAAAGCAGCGGTATTACTATTACGTTTGATAATTCAACGCAAAGAAGCTGGATGATAGCGAAGAAAAGAGTATTTACTTATGACAATGGAATCGTAATAACAATAAGTGGCACACACACAGACGGAACTATTACAGGTATTTCAGAGTGGGGAACAAATCGTTTTGGAAATGCATTTGTGACATCTATTACGCAGCCAAAAGTAATTCGCCAGGATTGTAATTTCAGATTGGTAAGTGGTCAAGTTACACACCAAAGACTTGTAGCAACGATAGTTGTTACTTTCGGGCTCGACTCAACAGGAAATCCAACCACATGCCCTGCCGGTGTATTCTACTACAAAGTAGTTTGGACAGGCGCCAATGGTATAGTTAAAACATTTATTTTACCTTATTGATAAGTTGTGGGTTTTAGGAAAAATGGTTGCCGCTTTAATGGGGCAACCATTTTTTATTTTAATATTTAGTGTGGACTCCAAAACTTATAATTTATTTTTGCTACATGTTCTATTTTGTAAAAACACCCGGCTGGTTGCAGAAAATATACAAAGGAAGAATATGGAATATTGATGCCAAAGAAAAAAATATCTATCTCACTTTTGATGATGGCCCACATCCGGAAATAACTGATATTATTTTAGATAAATTAAAAACTTACAATGCATCTGCTACATTTTTTTGTATCGGAAAAAATGTAGTGGCTTACCCAGATGTTTATAAAAGAATTATTGAAGAAGGGCATGCAGTTGGCAACCATACCCACAATCATTTAAATGGATGGAAAACCAGTGATGCTACATATCTTGACAATATTGCGCTTGCAAAAAAATATATTGATAGTAATCTTTTTCGCCCACCATACGGCCGTATAACAAAATTTCAAGAAAGACAATTACAAAAAAATAAATTTCAATTAAATATTATAATGTGGAGTGTTTTGAGTGGCGATTTCGATACAACGCTAAAACCAAAACAATGCCTTGAAAATGTTTTATTAAATACTAAAGAAGGTTCTATTATAGTATTTCATGATAGTGAAAAGGCAAAGGAGGCTGTTTTATTTTCGCTGCCGGAAGTATTGAAGTATTTTACGGCTAAAGGTTATTTTTTTAAGAAAATTACTTTGTAAAAGATATTAAAAAAGATGGGCCTGGGTAGAAACCCTGGCCCGTTTTTAATCCGTACCCTATGAAAACTGTCGCCAAGGTACGGAGGACAAATTAATTATGCAAAATTATTTTATTATTTTTTGGTGCCTTAACCAACGGTTATCAAATGGATGAAAAATCCGACCACAATTTTTAATAGTAAACAAACCATAATGATAGATAGTCATTGCCATCTTTATAGTAAGGACTTCGTAAAAGATCTTGGAGACGTAATAGAAAATGCAGTAAAACAAGGGGTTGATGCATTTTATATGCCTGCGATAGATAGTACAACGCATGACGCAATGATAGCTGTGGAGACTGATTTTAAAAATTGCTATTCAATGATGGGCCTTCACCCATGTTCGGTAAAAGAAGATTATAAAGAGGAGTTAGAGATAGCTGAAGAATGGCTGGTGAAGAGGAAATTTTCAGCAATAGGAGAGTCCGGGCTGGATTTTTATTGGGATAAGACCTTTGTAAAAGAACAATATGACTCTTTAGAAAAGCATATTGAATGGGCACTTCAGTACGATCTACCGCTTGTATTGCATACTAGAAATGCAATGCAAGAAACCATTGACGTTGTAAAAAACCACGCCGGCAAAGGTTTAAAAGGAATTTTTCATTGCTTTGGAGGAACGCTTGGGGAAGCACAGCAGATAATACAAACCGGGTTTTACCTAGGAATCGGGGGAGTGGTGACTTATAAAAATGGAGGTCTGGATAAAGTATTACCCCATATCGAAATGAAACATATCGTTTTAGAAACCGATGCCCCATACCTGGCTCCCATACCTTTTAGAGGGAAAAGAAATGAAAGCAGCTACCTGGCTTTTATCGCAGAAAAAATAGCAGCAATTAAGCAAATAGCTTTTGCAGAAGTGGAAGAAATTACAACTGCAAACGCAGGATTAATCTTTAAAAACTGAGTTAGTATTTTTTATTACTGTGCAATTAACCTGCTGTATTTCTCTTTTAATAGTGCAAGCTTTGGATGAATATATAATTTGCAAAACGGCTTTTTCGGATCCGTGGAATAATAATTTAAATGCTCAGGTAATGATGACTTAAATTTATCAAATGGGATAACAGTTGTTATCAACGGTTCTGGAAATTGCTGCTGAAGTATTTTTAAAATATCCTTTGCTTTTTTTTCGTCTGAAACAGTAAAGTAATATATAGCTGATCTGTATTTAAGCCTCATAGAATGATGAGATGAGGAGGAATGAGTATGAAGATGAATGTCAATAAGGTCTTGCAAAGAAATTATTTCTTCTTCAAAGGTCAC
This sequence comes from Ferruginibacter sp., assembly GCA_039918155.1. Classification (GTDB taxonomy): domain Bacteria; phylum Bacteroidota; class Bacteroidia; order Chitinophagales; family Chitinophagaceae; genus Ferruginibacter. The sequence goes on along the minus strand of JBDSIB010000021.1, from coordinate 49,475 downwards.
TATTACAGCTTCAGAGAAATTATCAAAAGGCGCAGTAGATCTTATAAATCCCTGTTCTACTTTTTTAATTCCTGTAAGAGATGCAAATACTGCTTCTGTACACCAATGGCAGCCGCCGCCAAATCCCATCTTCTTTTCCATTTATTATCAACGGCAATTATTATACCGTGGTATATGGGCATAAAAAAACTGTAACAATGCTACAGTCTTTTATCAGCGGAGAGTAAGAGATTCGAACTCTTGATACAGTTTCCCGTATACACACTTTCCAGGCGTGCTCCTTCAACCACTCGGACAACTCTCCGGAATTATTGCGGGCTGCAAATGTAAGCGGTATTAATTTCTTATTAAAAAAATCATTCCAATACTTTTTCCATCTGCATGCTCCGGGATCCTTTTATAAGTACAAGTGTATTTTTAAAATCTTTTTGCCTGAACCAGGCAGCAGCTTCTGTAGAATTATTGAAGTGTAAAAAATCCTGCGGAATATTTTTAAATCCTGAGCCTGTCAGTGCTACATCTTCCCAGGCGTATTTTTTTATAAGCTCAATAATGCCTGCATGCTCTTTATCGCTTTCTGCTCCTAATTCCATCATACTGCCCAGTATTAATATTTTTTTGTTGCCTTTCATTTTGGCAAAATTTTCAATAGCAGCCTTCATACTGGTTGGGTTAGCGTTGTATGCATCGAGAATAATTTCATTGCCATCTTTTCTTATTAATTGGGAACGGCTGTTAGATGGCGTATAATTTTCTAAAGCGTCTTTTATTTTTTCATCAGGCACATTGAAATATTTTCCGACACACACTGCAGCTAATACGTTTGGCAAATTATAGTCGCCTATCAGCTGTGTTTTTATCAAGGGCAGGTTGGCACCCTTTGTAATTTTCACCTTTAGTTGTCCTTCATTATTCTGAACGATGCCAGTGTATTCAGCATCGGATGTTCCATAAGTTACTACACTTGAAATGCCATTGCTTAATTCAATTAAGGAATCGTAATCATTATCGATGAAAGCAATTCCGCTATGTTCTTTCAGGTAAATAAATAGTTCCCCTTTTCCTTTTTTTATGCCTTCTACTCCGCCAAAGCCTTCCAGGTGTGCTTTTCCAATATTAGTTATAATGCCATGAGTCGGCATCGCATATTCGCAGTAACCTTCAATTTCTTTTTGATGATTAGCACCCATTTCAATAATGGCAATTTCAGCATCTTTTTTTATACTTAAAATTGTTAGGGGCACGCCGATGTGATTATTTAGATTTCCAATAGTTGTATAGCTTATATAACTTCTGGAAATTACCTCCTTTATAAGTTCTTTGGTGGTTGTTTTTCCATTGCTACCGGTAATGGCAATAAATGGTATATTGAATTGCTGCCGGTGTTTTTTTGCCAGCATTTGTAACATGGAAAGGCAATCTTCTACCAGTATAATCCTCTCGTCTTTAAAATCAGAAACTTCATCTGTAATACAATAAGAAGCGCCTGCTTCCAAAGCTTGTTTAATGTAATGGTTGCCGTTATAGTTAGGCCCTTTTAATGCCAAAAAAATATCACCCTTCTTCAATTTTCGGGTATCAGTTTCTACATTAGGATTTTCTAAAAAAAGTAAATAAAGTTCGTCTACATGCATTTTTCAAAAATAAGAATATGTATTAAATAGAAGGCATTAAAAAAGCCCCATTTTCAGGGGCTTTTTTTTATTTCTTTTTGCGGGAGTTTTGTTTTCTTTTTCCGAAGATGTTTCCATCTTTAAAGCCAGGTCCTTCTGGGGGTCCCAGATAAGTTTGCGCACAACGGAAACCAACAGTGCTTGCACCTTGGTCTTCCTGCATAAACCTGCGTGTTCCTGGAGATAACCAGTATGCTCTATCATTCCAGCTACCACCTTTAATAACTCTTGACTTATCATTGATCAATGAACTTATGCCATAGCCATAGTAAACGCCACTTGCAGAGTCCCCATCAAGATAATCTATTACATTATTATGTTGGTAGTTACTACGGTTTTTAACTTCTTCATCAGAAATATCTGTTTTCTTTAAATGCCCCATGCTGTCTCTTTCATATTCACCGGCACTATTCTTATAATATTTTTGAAATTTATTACCACGGAAATAGTTAAAATCCTGTCCATCTTCTGGAGTTAATGCCCTGTACACATCGGCAACCCACTCACTCACATTACCACTCATATTATATAAACCAAATGCATTAGGGTAAAAAGATTTTACCGGACCAGGGATAGCAGCACGGTCATTCAAGCCACCTGCAATACCCATATTATCACCACCACCACGTTTAAAGTTTGCCAGGAATTTACCTTGCCAGCTTCCTCTGCGGTTATCTCTAAGGCCATTAGGATTTTTACTCCATGAATATATCTGTTGGTTAGATATTAATTCTTCACCACTCTTACTTTCCTTTTTTCTTGGAGATGGATTTTGGTCCAGCAGGCCGTAAGCCGCATATTCCCATTCTGCTTCAGTAGGAAGGCGATAACCCATATTTAATATACCATCTTCCATCCTTACAGTTGCACGTGGCTTACCATTTACATCTTTAAGATCAGTTTTTTTAGGTTTGCTTCTACCCTGTATAAGATCGGGATTCATCAGGTAAGCTTCTGTATTAAAAGATCCTTCTGCGCCAGCACCTTTCATTTCTCTTTTGGCAGCATCTTTTTTAAGATATCCCTTTTTAATTAGGTTCAGTTCATTTACCCTGTCAGTCCTCCAGGTACAAAAATCATGCGCCTGCTGCCAGTTAACGCCTACTACGGGGTAATAGTTGTAAGATGGATAGCGGAAATAGTATTCCACATATGGCTCATTATACGCAAGTTCTTCTCTCCATACTAATGTATCAGGAAGTGCTTTATATACAATCGCGGTATCGCCGCCAAAAGTATTTTCCAGCCAATACAAGTATTCACGATAGTGAACATTGGCAACTTCTGTTTCATCAATAAAGAAAGAAGGTACGGTAATACGTTTTGGAATATTATTCCAATCACCCATAACATCTTCATCCTTGGCACCCATTAAAAATGAGCCACCCTGAACAAAAACAAGCCCAGGGCCAGCTTTGGGATATTTGACTTTTGCAACATGGAAATTACCCATGTTCTTGTCGTCATAATTCCAGCCTGTTACATCAGACTTTCCTTTTTTCTTACCAAATAAGCTACCATTTTTACAAGCGCTTAGTGAGATAGCAGCGACCGCTATCAGTATCAGATTTTTACCTGAAATTATTTTTTGCATGTGCATTCGTTTTGCAAGTTATTTAACGAAAGGTTTTCTTTAATATTGTATAGGAGGTTATACAGTTGCGAATATAGTGCTTTATATGAAAATGAGTTGGTAAAGATTGGCAGGGTTAAATAAATGTGAGCAATTTTTATTCTTTCTTATTTAGCATCGAGCTATTCAATGGTCTTATTTATTATCCTTCACATTTTTTAAAAAAAAATGAAATGACTATATAATTTTTTTTACTAAAACACGTTTTGGATACAAAATCTTACTTATTTTTAATAATATTTTAAAATTAAGATATTATTTTTGGAGGCTCAGACTTAAATGATATATATTTGATGTCTGTTTTGTAATTTTTTAACAAGAAATTATAATTTATTGTTGATTTAAAGAAATCAACTATTTTTACGGATGGAATAAACGAATACATAATAAAACCATTAAATAAACGCTTATAGAGGTAAAGTCTACCTAACCAAGACAAACAAAACGCATGAAAAAAGCAACATTGAAACTTACTGCCTTAGTGATGTTACTGGGAACTGCGGCTGCTTCAACTGCCCAAACCACTGGTAATGTTCAAATTAATACCGTAACCACTGCTGTTCCGTTTTTAAGAATTTCACCTGATGCCCGCAGTGCAGGCATGGGAGATGCAGGTATTGCTACAGCCCCTGATGCATATTCTGCATACTGGAATATTGCTAAAACTCCATTTTCTACTAAAACATCCAGCATTGGTGTTACATATACCCCATGGTTGAGTGATCTTAATTTGAAAGATGTATACCTGGCTTCTGCTGCAGGTTACTATAAATTGGATGATAATTCAGCCCTTTCTTTAGGATTAAGATACTTCAGTCTTGGTGATATTCAGTTTACTGATGCTAATGGTAATAATATCGGAAGCAAACGTCCACGTGAGTATGCTGCTGACCTTGGATATTCAAGAAAATTAAGCTCTAAAGACGCTCTTGGTGTAGCTGTTCGCTATATCAGTTCAGATCTTGCAAGTGGAGCAATTGGTGGTGTTACTTATAAAAAAGGAACTACTGTTGCTGGTGATTTACATTATTTCCATAATGGTATAAAAGAAGATGGCGGTGGCCTTAGCTGGGGTATTACTTTAAGTAACCTTGGTGGTAAAATATCTTACACCGATAATGCAACTCAAAAAGATTATATCCCAGCTAACCTTGGTGCTGGTATAGCTTATACAAAATCATTTGATGCAGATAACAAATTGACTTTTGCATTTGATGTTAATAAACTTTTGGTTCCAACTCCTGGCGATACAAGTGCAGGTGCTCTTGCAAATTATCGCTCTCAAGGTGTTGTAAAAAGCTGGATCAATTCTTTCAGTGATGCTCCAAACGGTGGTAGCGAAGAAATTAAAGAAATTACAGGTTCTATTGGCGTTGAGTATTGGTACAAAGAGCAATTTGCTTTCCGTACAGGTTATTTCTACGAGAACCCTGATAAAGGGAATCGTCAGTATTTCACTGTAGGTGCAGGTTTAAAGTACAATACTTTTGGTTTAAACTTTGCATACCTGGTTCCATCAGGAACTGGTGTTAACCGTAATCCTCTTTCAAATACATTACGTTTCAGCCTTATTTTTGACGTAAAATAAAGTTGATTAATATTCTTTAAAAAAGCGTTCCCGTAAAAAGGAACGCTTTTTTTACATCAAAGAATTTTGGATATTTACATTTAATAAAGATTTAGAATGAGTTACAGGATAGGAACAGGAATCGATTTTCATCAGTTAACAGAAGGGAGAGATCTATGGATTGGTGGCGTCAAAATACCTCATTATAAAGGAGCAATTGGTCATAGTGATGCAGATGTTTTGTTACATGCTATTTGTGATGCATTGCTTGGTGCCTTATGCTTAGGTGATATTGGTAAACATTTTCCCGATACAGAAAAGACTTATAAGGATATTGATAGTAAGATTCTTCTTCAAAAAACCTACGATCTTATTTCTGAAAAAGGTTATAACATTGTAAATATTGACTCTACTCTTTGCCTGGAAAAGCCTAAAATAATGCCTTATGTGGCAAATATGCAAGCAGCAATTGCAAGTATATTAAATATTTCTATCGATGATATTTCAATAAAAGCTACTACTACAGAGAAGATGGGCTTTGCAGGAAGGGAAGAAGGACTGGTAGCTTATGCAACTGTATTATTAAATAAAAAATAAAAATTTAATGGAATCTGTATCGATAAAGGTTATAAATAAATCTGAAAATGAATTACCGGCTTATGCAACACAAGGCTCTGCAGGTATGGATATAAGGGCATCTTTAACAGAGCCGGTAATACTCTCCTCATTAGAAAGACAATTAATACCTACCGGCATTTACATGGAAATACCGATGGGATTTGAAGTGCAGGTACGACCTCGTAGCGGCCTTGCATTTAAAAATGGTATCACTTGTTTAAATACTCCAGGAACAATTGATAGTGACTATAGGGGTGAATTAAAAATACTTCTTATCAATCTTAGCAATGAACCTCAAACAATTAATAATGGCGACCGTGTAGCACAATTGATAGTAGCTAAAGTAGAACAGGCTGAATTAAAACTGGTACAGCAATTGAATGATACGGTAAGAGCGGACGGTGGCTTTGGGCATACAGGTGTAAATAATTAATCATTTTAAAATCAGTAATGAATATATTTAAGTTCTTCTTATTAGCAATGATATCAGTGGGAGCAGCTGCATGCCACACCACAAAAAAAATAAACCGGGCAATTGCTCCGAGAGATACAACTGTTACTGTAAAGAATCATTCATCGGAAGATTCAATTTCATTTTCAGATAACATTAAAAAAAGTCTTGATAATAATTATATAGATTTTAAAACTTTTTCTGCAAAAATAAAAGTAGACATAGAAGATGCCCAGGGCAAGCAACCGGATGTAACTGCGGTAGTAAGAATAGTTAAAGACAGCGCTATATGGATATCTATATCTGCAACTTTTTTAAACTTTGAAGTATTTAGAGTACTTATCACCAAAGACAGTGTTATCGTTTTAAATAAGCAGAAGAAAGAGGTTCAGTATCGTTCTATTGATTATTTACAGGATGTTACTGAGATACCTTTTGATTTTAAGACCATACAGGATCTGTTGATTGGCAATCCTATATTTTTTGATTCAACAAATGTGACATTTAAAAATCTTGGAAATTTTATTTTGGCATCTTCAGTTGGAACAGAATTTAAAAATCTGCTTACTTTATCAGCGGACAATAAGGTATTACTACATAGCAAACTGGATGATGTAAACATGAGCCGCAATAGAACAGCAGATGTTACTTACGATGAATATACTGAGATTAATAATAAGCCTTTTTCAACCTACCGGCAAATAATAGCTTCAGAAAAAAACAAACTCGATCTCCGGATGAATTTTAAACAATTTGAGTTTAACAAAGAATTATCTGTTTCCTTTTCTGTTCCGAAAAATTATAAAAAGAAATAATCGTTATTTTTATCGATCATCCTTTTATAAAATCCGGCTCACAAGTAGCTAAGGTTTTATCTTTGTATAAACTTTTAAATTATTTTGATGCTGAAATCTATCTTTTTCCTGGCGATATTTTGTGTTTTTACTACGAGCCTTTTTGCGCAAACCCGTGAGGAGCTTGAGAAGCAGCGGCAGGATCTGAAAAGAGAAATTGAACAAACTGAACAACTCCTGAATAAAAATAAAACCCAAACAAAAGAGAATCTTCTGCAGCTTACGCTTATAAATAACAAAGTGAATCTGCAGGACCGGGTAATAGATAATATAAATAAGGACCTGAGAATTTTAAACAATAATATTTATTCTATAAATCGTGATGTTAGTAAATACGATAAGCTCCTAGACACTTTAAAACAGGAATATGCCAAGAGTATGGTGTATGCTTATAAAAACAGAAGTAATTATGAATTTTTAAATTTTATTTTTTCTGCTGATAGTTTTAACGATGCAATCAAACGCATATCTTATTTAAAAAGCTACAGGAGCTTCAGGGAAATGCAGGGTGAAAATATCGTACGTACACAGGAATTGAGGCACCAGAGAATTCAGGATCTTGGCGGTGCAAAAAAAGAAAAAAATTCTACTCTGCAAACGCAGAGTAAAGAGATGCAGGCGCTTGAAGACCAACAAAAAGAAAAAGACCGAATAGTTTCAGAATTAAAAAAACAAGGAAAAACTTTTGGTAATCAAATTGCAGCCAAGAAAAAGCAGATGGCGAAAGTTAGTAATACAATTACTGCTTCAATTAAAAAAGCACAAGAAGCAGCAAAGAGGGAAGCAATTGCGAAGGCGGCAAAGGAAGAACGTGAAAGAAAAGAAGCTATTGCTAAAAATACGCCTGTAAACAATACACCTACATCAACGGCTCCTACAACTACTAATACAAAATCTGTTTCTACTGTAAAAAAAGCAGCCGCACCAGTAAAAAGAGAAGAGAGTGTTTTATTAAATACAGAAGCTAGTATTGCTTTAAACTCCAGTTTCGAAAGAAACCGGGGTAGTCTGCCATGGCCAATTGATAAAGGATATGTTTTAATGCATTATGGTCATAATAAACTGCCGAGTGGTAGCGAGCTTGTCGTTACATCTACTACAATTTCCGCAGATATAGGCAGCTCCGTAAAATCGATTTTTGATGGCACAGTTATATCTATTTCACAGGTTGAGGATGCATATGTGATTACCATTCAACATGGGAGGTATTTTAGTTCCTATTATAATTTAAGTAATGTTGCCGTACAAAAGGGCAACGATGTAAAAACAGGACAAGTAATAGGAAAAGTAGCTGCAAATTTAGATGGTATCGGATCAATAGATTTTTACATGAGTAATGAAAAGGGAGAATTTGATCCCGAAAGCTGGCTGCGCCGCCGTTAACCAATCACTCTGTTATACAATGCTTCATACTTCGGGACAATATTTGAAATGTCAAATTTTTTCGCCTGGGCTAATGCATTCTTTTTAAACTTAGCGAGCGTTTCATCATCTTTTAAAATAGAGATTGCGTTTTTCGCCATGTCTTCTACATCGCCTATATTGCTCATGTAGCCCGAGAAACCATTTATATTTATTTCGGGCAGACCTCCCACATTGGTAGAAATAACAGGCACTTCAGCAGCCATTGCTTCTAAAGCAGCTAAGCCAAAGCTTTCATACTCACTCGGTAAAATAAACAGATCAGCAATTGATAATAGATCTTCCATCTGATCCTGCCTGCCTAAAAATTTAACTTCTGCACAAGGTGCACAATCACGTGTAAGCGATTCTAAATACGGTCTTTCCGGTCCATCTCCTATTAGCAACAATTTACTGGGCACTTTTTCATGAATGAGTAAAAATGTTTTCAATACGTCATCTACTCTTTTTACTTTTCTAAAGTTAGATGCATGCACCAATATGCGTTCTCCATTAGGTGCGATCAATTTTTTAAAAGCATCAACCGGTTTTTTATTAAATCTCGCTACATCTACAAAATTGTAGATTACTTCAATCGGTTTATCTATTTTAAAATTCTTATAGGTTTCTTCTTTAAGATTTTCAGATACTGCAGTAAGGGCATCACTTTCTTCCATTGAAAAAGTAACCACGGGGCTGTAAGTTTTATCCCTGCCAACAAGTGTAATATCAGTGCCATGCAAAGTTGTAATAACCGGAATTTTTTTATTTTGCTTTGCAAGGATCTGCTTTGCCATATATGCAGCAGATGCATGTGGTATAGCATAGTGCACATGAAGCAAATCAATATTATGATTATTCACAACATCTACCATTGTACTTGCAAGCGCCGTTTCGTATGGAGGGAAATCAAATAAAGGATAGGTAGGTACTCTTACTTCATGATAAAATATATTGGCATGAAAACTACCAAGCCTTACCGGTTGCTGATAAGTAATAAAATGTATGTTATGTCCTTTATCTGATAATGCTTTTCCAAGTTCCGTAGCCAATACCCCACTGCCACCAAATGTTGGGTAACACACAATTGCTATATTCATAAATATTTTTTAATAGAATTATTAATTTTTTGAGCCAATCAGCATACCATCTTTCAGCTTCTACCGATAGCTATCGGTAGGCGTCGCATCTTTCCCGATGCAAAATCGGGATTCCGACTTTACGTCGGAACTTGTACATCAGTTTTTCAATCAACAAAAATTTGCCGTCTAAAGATCTATAATATTTTTTTTATTTTATAAATGTGTTGTGCAATTTACCAAAATATACAATCGCTAAATTTTATTGTTGCTGTATATCCTAAATGTTTAAGTTTGTTAACACAAACGTTTTATACATGAAAAAGGTTTATTTTTTATTTGTTGCAATTATAATTTTTAGCTTTTCCTCCTTTGCACAGAACCATGATTCCATTATAATCAAGAAAATTGCTGACGATATTCTTACGAATGGAACAGTATATGAAAACCTACGCTACCTGTGTAAAAAAATCGGGCCACGTTTAAGCGGCTCTGCCAATGCACAAAAAGCTGTATTGGCTACCGCAAGAATGTTGAAAGAGGCCGGCGCAGACACAGTTTATATGCAACCATGCATGGTGCCGCATTGGGTACGTGGTGCAAAAGAGACCGGATACATTAAACTTGCAGGTAACCCAAAGTTCAACCTTCATTTAACTGCCATTGGTAATACCATCGCAACGCCGGCAGCAGGTGTTACAGCTGCGGTAATAGAAGTAAAAAGTATGGCTGAGTTGCAGCAACTTGGTTCAAAATTTATTAAAGGAAAGATTGTTTTTTTTAATATTGAAATGAACCCAACATACGTAAATACCTTTCAGGCATATGGTGAAAACGGTGCAGGCCGCAGGTCAGGACCAGCACAGGCTGCAAAATATGGTGCAGTTGGAGTTATGGTTCGTTCGCTTGCAAGCAATGTAAATGATTATCCGCATACCGGATCCACAGTGTACAGTGATTCATTCCCGAAAATACCCGCTGTTTGCATCAGTACAAAAGATGCCAACTGGTTAAGCGGGCAATTAAAATTAAAAAAAGTAACTACGGCTTATTTTAAAACAAGTTGCAAAATGCTTGCAGATGCGCAATCATTCAATGTAATTGGAGAAATGCGTGGAACTGAATTCCCAAATGAAATTATTTCTGTTGGCGGACACCTGGATAGTTGGGACCTGGCGGAAGGCGCAAATGATGATGGATCTGGTGTAACGCAAAGTATTGAGATAATAAGAGCCTTAAAAGCAAATGGTATAAAACCAAGGCGCACCATAAGAGCAGTAATGTTTATGAACGAAGAGAATGGTGGCCGTGGAGGCGAGGCTTATCTGCAGAATGCCTTGCAAAAAAAGGAGCTTCATATTTTTGCATTGGAAAGTGATGAAGGCGGGTTTTCACCACGTGGCTTCAGCGTGGAAATGACGGAAGAAAAAGAACAGAGAATAAAGCAATGGCTTCCTCTTTTTTACAATTACGGAGTATATTTTATGGAGACAGGCGGCAGCGGCTCAGATGTAGGCCCTTTGCGTACAACCGGCGCTGCGCTTGCAGGCCTTAGTCCTGATAGTCAGCGCTACTTTGATATTCATCATGCAGCTACAGATGTGTTTGAAAATGTAAGTGAAAGAGAATTAAAATTGGGTGCTGTTAATATGGCTGCTCTAATTTGGTTGGTAAGTGAGTATGGATTGTAGTATTTAAGTATTATTTTGTGCTGTTATTTTAAATTAAAAAATATATGGAAGATTTTAAAACACCAGATGGACCAAAGAAAACAAGCGGCTTTAAAAAATTCTCTCGCTGGTTTATATTTCTTTTAATTGTGTTTCTTTCCTTTTTTATATGGTGGCGGTATTTTTATGTTTTTGGAGAAGGAGTAAAATCCGGGGAATTAAATTACCTGGTTAAGAAAGGAAATGTATTTAAAACATATGAAGGTAAACTGATACAATCGGGGTTTCGGTCTCAGACAACAGGTGGTGTACAATCGTATGAATTTGAATTTTCTGTTGCCAATGATAGTATTGCAAATGTATTAATGAATAATAGCGGCAGTTATTTTGATCTTCATTACAAAGAATACAAACATCCATTACCGTGGCGTGGCTATAGTGAATTTGTTGTAGATGAGATCAGAAGCATGAAGCCTTCTACAGGGCATTAAAGAGTGCCTGCATATATTAAGAAAATAGCCGGTTGCTTATGAAGCTCCGGCTTTTTATTTTTCCATTGAGCTATGGTAAATGTCTGAATACTTTCATTTGCAGCAGTAATATTTACGCCAACACAAAGTTTTGTTTTTGCATCACAGCTTTTTACAATGGATTCAAATAATTGATTATTGCGGTATGGTGTTTCAATAAAAATCTTTGTGCTGTTATTTTTTTGAGAAGAAATTTCCAGCTCTTTTATCTTTTTAATTCTGTCCAGGTTATCAATAGGAAGATAACCTGTAAATTCAAATTGTTGGCCGTTCATACCACTGGCCATTAGTGCCAGTAAAATAGAACTTGGCCCTACCAATGGTTTTACTTCATAATGCATTTCCTGGGCGGCTTTAATTAATATTTGGCCCGGATCAGCAATGCCGGGGCAACCGGCTTCGCTTATGATCGCAATATTTTTTTGCTCTTTCATTTTTGTAATCAAATGCTGGAGTTGAATTTCCTCTGCTTTGTGTATAGCAAACCATTCAAAATCATCTATTACAATTGCCTTATCAATACTTTTTAAAAAGCGCCTTGCTGTTCTTTCATTTTCTGCAAAAATAACAGTGCACTTTTTTACTGCGTCCATTATGTATGATGGAATTGTTTCTATTGCATCTTCTGCAAGTACACATGGTATTAAATATATTGCTGCCATTAATTTAAATAATTACATGATTTTTTCTTGCATTAACCAGGCTTAATGTAGCGGCAATAACTGCATAGCTTGGCGCAAAAAGCCAACCAATAAAAGGTACCAGGTGCATAATATAGAAAATAAGTCCGTTGCCAATGGCAAGGCCTTTGTGGCGCCCGATAAACTCAATACTTTGTGAAGCTGATAATTTATTTCTTTCACTGCTGTAATCCAGCATGGAAAAACCAAAATAATAACATTCAACCATTAATGCCACGAGCGGAGCTATCCACCCTATTAATGGAATAAATGAAAGAATAAGAATGGTAATGATGTAAACTGTTTGCCATACAATATTTCGCAATGCAATTCGAATACCTCTTAAAATATCTTTTATCAGTTGTTTAAAATTAAAAGGATAATCTTTTCCTTCGAGGATGCTTTCTGTTTTTTCACTCAGGTATGCAAATACCGGTGAGCCGATAATTAGAAATAAAAACTTGAATAGTGAAAAATAAAAAAGCAACATGACCAATCTTAAGATCACCTGGCCAACAATAAAGAAGAAACTTATCCAGCTATCATGTGCTTTATCCAGGAAACTGCGTACGCCGGTTTTTAAAAGTACAAATTCAATGGCGCTGTTACTGGATACCCAGAAGAGATATATGCCTGCAATAAAAAGAATAGTATAAATAATACCGGGTATCATTATCCATTTCCATAATTTATTTTTTACAATAAATTTATGTGCATCAAAAAAGGATTGAATGGATATTATAATTTCCTTGAGCATTATTAATGGCTATGCTTTTAATTTGCTTAAAGATAGAAATAGAAAAGGATAATGCAATAGTGATAATAATGCTGGTTGTCAATTGCAAAGGTTTTTTAGTTTAAAGAGAATAAAATCAATGAATAGCAGTTATTATTTTATAAGATATTTTTACAATAAATAAACTAAATGAAAAAATTACCATTATCATTTTACAACAGGAGCGATGTAGTGCTGGTGGCTAAAGAATTACTGAGCAAAATTATAGTTACTAAAATAGATAATATTATTACAAGCGGCCGCATTGTAGAAACGGAAGCATACGTAGCACATACAGATAAGGCATCGCACTCCTACATGGGCAAACGCACTGCCCGTAATGAACATATGTACTCAGCCCCGGGGACCGCCTACATTTATATTTGCTATGGCATGCACCAAATGCTGAATGTAGTAACCAATAAAAAAGATATACCAGATGCAATTTTAATAAGAGCTGTAGAGCCAATAGATGGAATTGAAGACATGCTTTTACGGACTGGAAAAAGAACGCTAGATCATACACTTACCAAAGGGCCGGGAAATGTGGGAAAGGCACTAGGTATTTCAAAAATGCATTCGGGATTATTATTACTGGATGACGTGATAACAATTTATGAGGATAAAAATTTAAGGGTTAATAACAATGATATTGGGATAAGCAAAAGAATAGGTATTGATAGCGCCGGAGATGATAGTTTACTTCCTCATCGTTTTTACATTAAAGGAAATCAATTTGTCAGCGGAAAGCCGAATAAATAAAAACTATTCAGCATAAACTTTACGGTTTTGTAATGGAGGTTGTGTGACTTTGCATGAGAAAAGATGACCAAAGATTTGCTGCACAAGTGAGTGACACAACGATGTTGAGGAATGAACAAATGCCGGTTACCAAAAATAAAAATTAAAACTTAGGACAAGGAATTCCTTTTCTCTCAGCTGGGCGTTTAATATAAATAATTGAAAATTCTGAACCACCACGGCTACCCGTAGCCGCCTTTAAACTACTCACATTTACATCGTAGCTGGCGCCAATGCGAAGTCCATTAACTTCAATACCAATGTATGGAATTACCGCATCATTAAAACGAAGCCATGTGCCGATGTAAACATTGGTAGGATTTGTCTGATCATTATTTGCATTAAGCTCTAATGCAGCGCCAAGTGTAGTTTCACTGGCTTTATTCTGAATTTGGTGAATAGCAGATGCATTGACAGAAACAACATCAGAAACCGGCAGCGTAACGCCACCATGAATTGTAAAGCGTCCATTCAGGAACCAGTTTTTATCTTTAAAACTTACCTGTGGCCGATTGATATGATACATTGAAACGCCTAAATAATAATTATTGGAGCCATTACTGGATCCCGAAAATAAGATCCCCGCATTTACATCAAAATAATTTTGATTGGTTCCGTTTGCAAAAGATTCTGACGTTGGTCTCGCCACCGGGTCAAACCCATTCTGTGTAAGGTTATCTTCAAATAATAATTTTGTTATATCCAACACCATGCTGCTGTAAGTACCCTGGAAACCTGCGCCAATCGTATTATATCCATCCTCATCCAATGCTTTATGGTAAGAAAGCGATAAGGATCCGTAATTTAATTTTAACTGATCGTTGGCACTTGCATCTGTAACGCCGGAAATACCGACACCAAAAACATCTCCTTCAGGTATTTTAGATTTTAATATAGGAAAATCTATTGATGCGCTGGATGTTACATACGCCTTTGGAATGGATGGCCATTGGTCTCTATGATTGACTGCCAGCCTCCACAATCCATCAAATTTGCCGGTAAAAGCAGGATTTAAAGTAAGCGGGGAGGAAAAAAATTGGGAAAAGTGAGGGTCTTGTGCCTGCGAAGTGCCAACACAAAAAAAGGTACAGATTGCAAAAAAGCATTTTCTCATCTAAATCAGTTTGTAGGCATTAAAGATAAGGAAATGAAGGAAAATGCTGCACCCTTGGGCTGAGATTATTGTTAAACGGGTAGAATTTAACAGCTAAATATTGAAATTGGTTTTTACTGCTGCATTTTAGAGCCGTATGCCAGGTCGCCGGCATCGCCAAGGCCAGGTATAATATATCCTTTTGCAGTAAGCTCTTCATCAATTGCTCCACACCAAATGATCGCATCTGGCTCAGCTTTTTTTACAAATTCTATACCTACACTGCAGGCAATGGCGCATACAATGTGCAGCTCTTTAATAGTACCTACATTTTTTAAATATTGTATCGCTTTTACAAGAGAAGAACCAGTTGCCAACATTGGGTCACTTAAAATTACTATGCGACCTTCTATTTCGGGGCAGCTCATGTACTCAAGGCTTATTTCAAAAGTACCATCTGCATTGTGTTTACGGTAAGCACTTAAAAAAGCATTATCTGCCCGGTCAAAATAACTAAGCAAGCCATTGTGCATTGCCAGACCAGCCCTTAAAATAGTAGCCAGTACAGGTTGCTCTTTCAGCATTTTACAATTGGCAGTTCCCATCGGCGTGGTAATTTTCACGTCCTCGGTTTCCAGTCGCTTACTTATTTCGTAGCCCATTACTTCTGCAATACGCTCAAGGTTTCGCCTGAACCGCATACGATCATGCTGCACATCCACATTTCTCAATTCAGCTACCCAATTACTTACCAAAGAATGATCTATGCTTAAATTATGTATCATTTTATTTTTTTACTGTTGTAATATTTTTTTGAGCCCGGCAGTATACCTTTATTCAGCTTAGCTGGCGTCGCATCCTCCCGATGTAAATCGGGATTCCGACTGTACGTCGGAAATTGTACATCAAATCTTTATTCAGCTTTCATCAAAGCGTAGAATACCGACGCTTTTTTCAATAATAAGTTAAAATTATAATCTGCTGACAAATCTATAATAAAATCGTTCAGTATCCTTTATTTTTGATTACCCTTTTATAAATAAATTCAAAATATAAATATTGCTCTGCCAAATACTAATATAAAATAAAATGACGATCACCCTCATCTACTTTTAAATTTTTTATATGAAACCCTTATTCTTTCTATTAGCCGGAATTATTTTTATTACCGCATCTTGTAATAGCAGCCATGAGTATGAAATAAAAGCAACTGATAAATATGAAAAAGCAAAGGAATCGCTTGGTGAAACGGAGCAGAAAAATCCTGCAAAATTTTTAACCGTAAGCGGCAATAATAAACGCAACCTGCTTGGGCAAACAGTTATAAAGGGAAGTGTTACTAATAAAGCAACCGTGGCTACTTATAAAGATGTAGATATTAAATTGTCTTTTTATAGCAAAACCGGGGCGCTTTTAGAAGAAGACCATGAAGTAGTTTATGAAAGTATAAACCCGGGTGCTACCACTAATTTCAAATCAAAATATTTTGCTCCTAAAGGAACCGATAGTGTGGCAATGCATATTGTCGGCGCAAAATATTAATGGTTAATATAGATATTTCAATTATCCATTATACTAAAAGTATCTCCATCAAATAAGCCTTTGTCGCTCAGTTTTAAATGAGGGATTACCAGTAAAGCCATAAATGATAATGTCATAAAAGCAGCTGCGAGCTTGCTTCCCAGTTCTTCTTTTACAAATTTATCAATGGCAGTATAATCAGCCGCTACTTTATAGCCATCTTCATTACTCATCAGCCCTGCAACTGGTAATGGTAACACCAGTTCTTTTTCTTTGTCAACTGCACTTACACCTCCACGTTCTTCTATCAATAAATTGACTGCCTTGCAAATACTTTCATCATCTACGCCTACTGCAACAATATTATGACTGTCGTGTGCTACAGTAGATGCAATGGCGCCTTTTTTTAAACCAAAGTTTTTTATAAATGCTTTTGCAATCGGAGCATTGTGGTAGCGGTTTACGACTACCATTTTTAAAATATCCTCTTTGGTGTTGCTTACAATATTCCCATTTTCAATAGTTGGTTTGTAATACAATTTATTGGTGATCAACTGGCCTTCCAAAGCTTCAATAACAGGAATTTCATTAACATCTTTTTTTGCTATCACTACAAAATCTTCTGGTGTTTTTTTGTCGCAGTTAAATTCATTAATTACCGAAGCTGGTTTTGTAAGTATTAATGAAACGCCATCTTTAGCAACCAATACGCCATCAATATAAGTTTCTGTTACTTCAAAATTTACGAGGTCTTTAACTACAATTATATCAGCAGCTTCGCCTTCTTTTAAAATGCCATTGCTCATTTTATAATGCAATACCGGGTTGATACATGCAGCCTGTAATACTTTAAAAACATCAATACCTTTTGCAACTGCCCTTGCACATAATTGGTTTATATGACCCAGTACCAGGCTGTCAGGGTGTTTATCATCACTGCAGAACATCATGTTTGCAGAATGGTCATTCATCAGATCGATTAAAGCTTCAAAGTTTTTAGCAGCACTTCCTTCACGTATCAATATTTTCATGCCGTATTGTAATTTATCCAGCGCTTCTTCTGCTGTAAAACATTCATGATCGGTGCTGATGCCGGCATCAATATATTTTTTAGCGGTCTCGCCTCTAAGTCCCGGTGCATGGCCATCTACAGGCTTGTTGTATTTTTTTGCTGCCGCAATTTTTTTCATCACTTCCTCATCGGCATTCAACACACCGGGAAAATTCATCATTTCACTCAGGTAATTTATTTCCGGCAGCGATAATAATTTTTCTACTTCTTCCGCATTTAATGCAGCGCCAGCAGTTTCAAATATCGTTGCGGGTACACAACTTGGTGCTCCAAAATGAAATTTAAAGGGGACCGTTTTACCATTGTCAATCATGTATTGTACACCGGCCATTCCACATACGTTTGCAATTTCGTGTGGATCGCTGATGGTACCTGTTGTGCCATGTACTACCGCAAGTTTTGCAAATTCCGATGGCACTAACATGCTGCTTTCTATATGTACATGGCTATCTATAAAGCCAGGCAGAATAAAAACCTCGCCATTTAATTGTTCTCCAGTTTTTTTTATTGAAATAATTTTGCCTTCGCTTATTCCTACTTCTCCGTAAAAAATTTCCTTCTTTTCTATCTGTACAATGTTTCCCTTTATTGTAAATGTTGCCATGTTATAATTTCTTTTATTAATTATTTATCATCTAATAGATCGGGTCTGCGTTGTTGTGTTCTTTCCAGAGCCTGGTCATGCCGCCATTCATCTATCAGTTTATGATTACCACTTTTTAATATATCTGGAATTTTCCAGTCACGAAAAATTTCCGGTCTGGTGTAAACCGGGGGCGCCAACAAATTATCCTGGAAGGAATCTGATAATGCTGAAGTTTCATCGTTTAAAACGCCCGGTAATAAACGGCCGATTGCATCTGTAAGTACGGCCGCTGCTAGTTCTCCGCCGCTCAATACATAATCACCAATAGAAATTTCTTTTGTAATAAAATGATCTCTTACTCTTTGATCTATTCCTTTATAATGTCCGCAGATCATTAATAAATTATTTTGTAACGAAAGCCGGTTTGCCATTTTCTGATCAAAAGTTTCGCCATCAGGTGTAAGATAAATCACTTCATCGTATGTTGTTTTTTGTTGCAGAGCTTCAATGGCATTTACCAAAGGTTCTATCATCATCACCATTCCGGCGCCACCGCCAAACTGGTAATCATCTACCTGTGCCCTTGAATAAGTTGTATAGTCCCGCAGGTTTATCACATTTACCGTAAGCAATCCTTTATCATTTGCTCTCTTCATAATAGAATGTGAAAATGGCGAAGACAAAAGATCCGGTACCACACTTATAATATCAATCTGCATTAAGTTGTATTTAAGCTGCAAATTATACTAAATAGCATATAATTTTGTAACTTAAATTATTATGGAACAGCAAACTCAGAAACCATCAAAGCCTTTTTTCAGTAACCGGATTTTCTGGGATGTAGATCCGGAAAAAATGGATTATAATAATAAGGCTTCTTTTATTATTGAATGGGTTTTTGAAAGAGGTGATGTAGAAGACATCCGCATGTGTCGGAGATTTTATGGCGATGAAAAAGTAGGAGAGGTTTTGCTGAATGCTAAATGGCTGAGCTTAGCTACTATTTATCTTGCAATGGCCTTATTTAATAATAAACCAGAAGATTACAAATGCTACAAACAGGCGCAGTTGAACCCAGCACACTTTCAATATTAAAAAAATTGATGAGTATTGAAAAGTTACATTCATTTTATTTAGTAGGAGGTACATGCCTGGCTTTAAAATACGGTCATCGAAAATCAATAGGCCTTGATCTTTTTTCATTAGTTGATTTTACAAATGACGATCTGTTGCAAATATTAGAAGAAGAAAAAATTCCATTTGAATACAGGAACAGTAATAATCCAATTGGTTTATTTGGCTATATCAATAATGTAAAGATTGATTTTGTAAAACATCATTATTTTAAACAGATCGGCGAATGTTTTCGAAGAAGGAATAAGAATGTTTAATGTGAGGGATATTACGGCAATGAAAATATTTGCTATGCTTAAGCGGGCACAAAAAAAAGATTTTTGGGATATAGAAGAATTACTTGGTCACTATACTGTGAATGATTTTATAGAAGCTTATGCTGAGAAATATCCAAATATGCAGTTGTTAATCTCGATACCTTACGCTTTTACTTATTTTGCTGATGCATATGAAAGTGAAGACCCGGTAAGCCTTAAAGGCCAAACCTGGGAATCGGTTAAGAAAATTATTCAGCAAAAGGTGAATGAATATTTGATGTAATTTTTAATCTCCCATAAAATCATTCAGATCTCTTTTGTTTTTCTTTGTAGGCCTTCCTACTTTGCTCATGCGCTTGCCGGTATGAAAAACTGCCGCCTGGAATTTGATACGCTCTACTTCTTCGGCAGGTGTAATATCTATATAGTAATTGATAGCTTCGGAATATTGCACACGGGTATGTAATAAAGCCGTTACTTTTATGAGCCATTTTTTTCCTTCGGTTCTTATCTCATATTCGTCATCTATATTCACTGTTTTGGAGGCTTTTGCGGCAATACCATTGTATTTTATCTTGTTTTTGTCGCAGTCATCTGCCGCCTGGCTGCGTGTTTTATACAGGCGGATACTCCATAAATATTTGTCTAATCTTAATTTTTCTTTTTCCATCTACGCTTATATAAAAGATGATTAATGGTATGCCGTACAAGTGAGTGACACAACGATGATGACCATAGCTCCACTGCCGGTTACCCAAAATTTATATGCAAAATTATTGTTCTTTTTTCTAACGGTAAGGTGATAAGATGGTATTTGCTTAATTTTAAAAAAATATTTATGATGAAAAATTGGAAGAATAAAAGCTGGCTCGTGGTATTGGTGATTTTTTGCCAGGTAGCAGTAGCTCAAAACCGGGGTATTAACTGGACGGCAGATGGACTTGCATATACGAAATTTAAAGATGGGGGTATCGTAAAAGTAGATCCAAAAACGGATGGTGAAACTGTTTTGATAAAAGCGGAACAACTTACGCCTGCTGGACAGAAGCCTTTGCGTGTGCAATCTTATGACTACAGTGCAGATAAGATGCATGTACTTTTATTTGCGAATACAGCCAAAGTTTGGCGCTTTAACACCCGTGGCGATTACTGGGTATTGAACACTGCAAATAATCAATTAAAACAATTAGGAAAAACGCTGCCTTCACAATCGCTGATGTTTGCAAAATTTTCTCCTGATAGTAAATATGTAGCATACGTAAGTGAGCACAATCTTTTTGTGGAAGATATTGCCACGGGCCAAATAAGGAAACTAACGACTGACGGTACCCGAAAATTAATAAACGGAACTTTTGACTGGGCTTATGAAGAAGAATTTGGATGCAGAGATGGATTTCGCTGGTCGCCCGACAGCAAGCAGGTGGCTTTTTGGCAGATAGATGCTACCAAAATAAGAGACTATTACATGTTGAATACAACTGATTCGAATTATTCAAGAATAATTCCGGTGGAATATCCAAAAGTGGGAGAGTCGCCTTCGCCTGCAAAGATTGGTGTGATAAACCTCAATAGTGGCTTTATACGCTGGATGGATATTGAAGGGGATCCCCAGCAACACTACATTACCCGGATGGAGTGGACAGGGAATAATGAATTGATCGTACAACAACTTGACCGCAAACAACAGGAAAGCCGTATGTTATATTGTAACACTACCAATGGCAGCAGCGCTACATTTTGGGCAGATAATGATGAGGCGTGGGTGGACCTTAACTCTGCAGATATTTTTGGCGAACCGGGAGGTTGGGACTGGATAAATAAAGGAAAAGAATTTTTATGGATAAGTGAAAAAGATGGCTGGCGCCATATTTATAAAGTGAGCAGGGATGGAAAGACAACTTCGCTTATTACAAAAGGTAATTATGATATTGGGGCTATACAGGCAATAGATGAGGCGAATAATTATGTTTATTTTACTGCTTCACCTAATAATGCTACGCAACTTTATTTGTACCGTGTACGTATTAATAATATCAAAGATGAACCAGAGCTAGTAAGCGATGCCGATCAAAAAGGAATGCATGATTATATGATTTCGCCAACGGCAAAAATAGCCCGCCATAGTTTTAGCAACTATAATACGGAGCCGGTAAGTGAGTGGCTAACGCTGCCGGATAACCGCCCGATAAATAAAGAAAAAAGTATTGCCAATAATATTAAAACTGACCCATCTATTAATGTAGAATATTGTAAAATAACTACGGAAGATAATATTGTACTGGATGCATGGATACGTAAGCCAAATAATTTTGACTCTACAAAAAAGTATCCGATAGTATTTTATGTATATGGAGAGCCTGCTTCCTCTACCGTTGAGGATGGTTATGGTGGCCATAATAATTTTTTATACAAAGGAGATATGAGTGCTGATGGTTACATACAGGCCGCTATCGATAACAGGGGAACACCATCCTTAAAAGGAGCTGCATGGCGCAAGGCAATTTATCGTAAAATTGGTACTATCAATATTCGTGATATGGCAATGGGTGCAAAAAAAATATTGGAAAGAAGTTATGTAGATAAAGATAGAGTAGCAGTGTGGGGCTGGAGTGGTGGTGGTTCCTCTACATTGAACCTGATGTTTAATTATCCTGAAATTTTTAAAACCGGTATTTCAATTGCTGCTGTTGCCAACCAATTATTTTATGATAATATTTACCAGGAAAGATACATGGGATTACCTCAGGAGAATATGGCAGACTTTGTAAATGGCTCGCCTATATCTCATGCGCAGGGATTACAAGGTAACCTCCTTTATATACATGGAAGTGGGGATGATAATGTACAATATGATAATGCAGAAGTGTTGCTGAACGCATTGGTAAAATATAATAAGCAGTTCCAGTTTATGGAATATCCAAACCGTACACATAGTATAAGCGAAGGGGAAGGCACACGTCTTCATCTAAGTACTTTGTACACTGAGTTTTTACGCAAGAATTGTGCACCCGGTGCAAAATAAAAAAGTACTAATCATAAAAAAATGCGCCTTGAAAATAGACGCATTTTATTTTAAATAAATTGTTTAGTGAGAAAACACTGGTCCGTATTTTAAATGCCTCGACCTGTTGTGTTTAGGAAATAATACATCCTGCGCTGTTTCGTATCCTTCATCTGAAGCAATTCTTAAGACCTTTTCTTTTTTATGTTTTCTTGTAACACTTATCAGTGCACCTACTGCAGCAATTGCTGCGATGCCTATCACTATTTTAGTTGTCTTGCTCATTTCTAATTTTTTACTAAGGTAAAAAATGCTTTTAAAAGCGAAAAATTTAAATGTTATAATAACATGAAATTTTATTAAAATTTATGAGGCATTTACCGCTTCGTTTGCATCTCTAAGCTTTTTAATAGCATCATGAGATGATTTTAATGAAGCCTGTTGTGAAGTTATCATTTGCCTTGTATCTGCACTTATTTCTGCATCTGAAGCCAATGCTTCTTTGTAGGCTTTTTGTGCCGCATCTTCACCAAATTCGCAAGACTCCAGGGCGCTTTGTCTGTCATGGCCTGTAAATGTTGCTTTTAAATCCATCCATACACGATAAATTTTACCTGCACCTGTAGTTCCTTCTGCCGGCTCACCGCCATATTTTGTTATTTCGCTATTAAGTTCAGATACATATCTTCTACTTTCATCTGCCATTTTATGGAAGATAGCTTTTAAATCCAATTCAATGTCTTTTGTTTCGTCTGCAGCTTTTTCGTAGCCAGTGATCCTGTCATTATTTATTCTTACCAGGTCGTTTAACACTTCATTCAATTTTTCGTTGGTTTGCATAACTTATTTTTTAATGTTTAAAATTTTGTTGATGTACTTATTTAAAACAAGTACTAAGCCATATTGATTTAATACACCAAATCAAAAATTTAAAAATTTCGTGTAGAGAATAATACACAAGGCGTTTACAAATGACATCAAAAAAGGGCAGTATTTTGTTACTGCCCTTTAACATATTAAAACAAAAAACAACTATGATATTCCTGCAAGTTGCAGGCTTATTTTTCCTATTTTTTTATATTCCACATTTTCTATTATTGCATTTTGAGAAAGTATCAATGAAACTCCACCTGCTTTCCACCAGTCACTTTCCAAAAGTTTTTCTGCATGAATAATGCCAACTACCCAGCTATTGCTGCGCTCGTTATGCCATTCTTCAATCCATTCAAATGCATCTTTATTTATTTTATCAATATCATCGGCGCTTACAAATACTTTGAGGTAGTAATTATTTGTGAGTGCTAATTTATTTTCCTGCAAATATTTTTTGTATTCGTATTTATAACTGTACCGTAAAGCAGCAATATCACTTAATACTGCCGCAGCAGTAGGATAGGCACCGGCACCTTTGCCTTTAAAAAAATGTTGATCTGCAAAACTGCTTTCTGTAACCAGGCCGTTAAATTCATTTGATACATTGAACAGGTCATCATTATTACTTACAAACTGAGGCAGCACAAAAGCGGCGAGTTCATTCTCATTTATTTTTTGTGCGGTAGCTACTAATTTAACTTTCAGATTTTTTTGTTTGGCTACATCTGCATCCGTTTTTTTAATGCCAGTAATGCCATTATAAATAAATGAAGATGGTGCAGTGATACTTCCGAAGGCATGCGCCAGCAAAATAGAAAGTTTATTGGCAGCATCATGTCCTTCTATATCCAGCGCAGGGTTGCTTTCTGCAAAACCTAACTGCTGTGCTTGCAATAATGCATCTTTAAACGAAAGGTCATCTTCAAAGATTTTTGTAAGAATGTAATTGGTACTACCGTTTATAATTCCTTTTACAGAAGAAAGCAGATCATTATCGTAATACTCTTCCAGGTTGCGAATGATCGGAATACTTGCACAGCAAGAACCTTCGTATAGAAATGCGGTATTGTGCTCATGTTGTAAATAAAGTAATTCTTCAAAGTGTGCAGCGATCATTTTTTTGTTTGCGCTTACTACAGCCTTGCCTTTTTGTAGAGCTTCTTTTACAATTGCAAATGCTGCGTCTGCATCATCTATCAATTCTACAATCACATTAATGCTTTCATCATTTAAAAGATCGGCGGCATTGGTTGTAAAATGATCTTTAGAAATTGCCCTTTGCTTCCCCTCATTTTTAATACATATTTTTTTTATAGTAGCCTGTAATGCTGGTGTAGACTGCAATACATCATACAACCCTTTGCCTACAACACCAAAACCGAATAAGCCAAGGGTTAGTTTTTTAGATACAGGTAAAACGGGTATTTTACTTTTTGTTGCCATTGAATGCTTTTTAAAACTTTCGTTATTAATTTTTTAAATGCAGCATATTTATCAAAAAAGTGAGAGAAGAGACTTTGGGTAAACAAAAAAGCTCACCCGATAAATCAGATGAGCTTTTAATATTTTTAGTATTTGAGTGCTATGTATCTGACTTATCTGTCCCGATTGTATCGGGTTGGAATTGGCACCTTGTATAAAACCGAAGTTTTTAACAGGTTGCCAAGGTATCATCGGGCCATAACCCTCCACCTTTCTTGATAAGTAATGCTGTAAAGAACTGCTGCAAAGGTAATAGTAGAAAATTCGAAATTCCAAATAAAAATCTTAAGAAATGTATTTTAAGTATTTAAGCTACTCTTTAAACCCCTTACAGATAAGACTTTTGGTAATTTATTTTATATTTTTTTCGATCCATTCTCTTTGGGAAGATGCTGAATTCTCAAAAATAATTTTCTCGGCAATTTTTTGCTGAGCATTTACAATAGACTTGCTTACAAGGGTATGTTTGATCTCTTCATCTTCCTGCATTCCCATTTTTTTAAGCAGTTCTATAATTCTTTCACTGCCAAAAGAGGAGAAAAGCGCTTCGTCAAGTGAATTATACACTGTTACTTTTTTCAAAGGCAGATTTTTCAATAGCTCTTCTTCTTTACTCCGGAGTGGAAAATGTTCCAGAAAAATTAGCTGTCGCTCTTTTACTTTAAAACCACTGAATTGTTTAGCATCGATTATTCTTTCAGGATCAATATCATTTGCAGAAAAACAATCTTTATAAAAATGTAAGGTGTCCGGAAACCACGCTATAAAAAGAAAATCTTTATTTGCTTTTGCAATTTTTAATAAAGCATTAGTTTTTGCTTTTTGACTTATAAAAGTCACATCTGAAAAATCAAATTTGTCTTTTTTCTTACCAAATAAATTATTGAACATAATGAACTGTGTGTTGTTTTAAATGAAATACAATATAGCTTTTGGCATAATAATAAGGATTAATAAATAACTACAAATGGTTCCTTTATCTAACTATTAATTTAAATAAAACTTTAAGATATGATAAATAATTTAGCAAAATGTTGTTCGTATCTTTACCACAAGGAGTAATAAAATGGCTACAAAAAAAGCAGCACCTGCTGTAATAGAACAAGACAATGATTTTATAGAAGTTTTTGGCGCAAGAGAGCATAATCTCAAAAACCTTGATATTTCGATCCCGAAAAATAAACTGGTAGTATTTACCGGCGTAAGCGGTAGTGGAAAATCATCCCTTGCTTTTGATACAATTTATAACGAGGGGCAGCGCCGTTATATGGAAAGCTTTAGCGCATACGCCAGGCAATTTATGGGTGATATGGAGCGACCGGATGTTGATAAAATAACGGGTCTTTCACCAGTGATTTCTATCGAACAAAAAACTACTAATAAAAACCCACGCAGTACAGTTGGCACTATCACAGAAATTTATGATTTTCTGCGTTTGTTGTATGCAAGGGCTAGTGATGCGTATAGTTACAACACTGGGAAAAAAATGGTGAAGTTTAGCGAAGAAGAAATTGTGCAATCCATTTTTAAGAAATATAAAAATAAAAAAATAAGCCTGCTGGCGCCGTTGGTAAGGGGACGTAAAGGCCATTACCGGGAACTGTTTGAAGATATCCGCAAGAAAGGTTTTTTGAAAGTAAGAGTGGATGGCGAAGTGCTGGATCTGAAAGAAAGAATGCAGGTAGATCGTTATAAGATACATGACATAGAAGTAGTGGTGGACAGGTTGCAGGTAACGGATGACATGAAAGTACGGCTTAGTCAAAGTGTGCAGAAGACTTTACAGATGGGGAAAGAACTGTTATTTCTTTTAATAAATGATGATAATTCAATTGTTCAATTCAGTAAACAATTGATGTGTATAGATAGCGGCATTAGTTATGAAGAACCATCACCCAATGCATTTTCGTTTAACTCTCCGTATGGTGCATGCCCTGTGTGTAAGGGCCTTGGAAGTATTTACACTATAAACATTGATGCCTTGCTTCCGGATAAAACATTAAGCGTAAAAGAAGGCGCTATTGTGCCGTTAGGTGAAGAAAGAAATGCAAGTGTATATCAACAAGTAGAAGCATTTGCAAAAAAGAATAAAATCAATTTAGCTAAACCAGTTAAGGATCTGCCGCAGCAGCAACTCGATCTTCTTTTGTACGGCGATAAAGGCATTACCGATACACTTGAGATTGAAGGAACAGAAGAAACGATCCCGGAATTTTATACAGGTAGTTACGAAGGAATTATTCCAATGCTGAAGCGATGGTTTTCGTCAACGCAAAGTACAGAAGGTTTGAGGGAATGGACAGAAAAATTCATGAGCCTGAAAACATGTACCTCTTGTAATGGTACACGGCTTAGAAAAGAAAGCCTTTGGTTCAAGGTTGCAGAGAAAAATATTGCGGAACTGAGTGAAATGGATCTGGATAAATTATACGAATGGTTTACAACCGTAGATAAAAAACTAAGTGATAAGCAAAATATTATTGCAAAAGATATTTTAAAAGAAATAAAAGAGCGGTTACAATTTTTACTAAATGTTGGATTAACTTATCTTACTTTATATCGTCCCTCTAAAAGCCTTAGTGGTGGGGAGTATCAGCGTATAAGGCTGGCTACGCAAATAGGTTCACAATTACAAGGCATTACTTATATTTTAGATGAGCCAAGCATTGGTCTACATCAAAGAGATAATCAAAGATTGATTTCTGCATTGCAAAATTTAAGGGATATTGGCAATAGTGTATTAGTTGTGGAGCATGATAAAGATATCATGCTTGCTGCAGATTACCTGGTGGATATTGGTCCCAAAGCGGGTATGCATGGCGGTAATATTGTAAGTGCTGGTACACCGGCAGAAGTATTAAAATCAAATTCTGAAACTGCATTTTACCTGAATGGCAAAAAGAAAATTGCTATACCTGCGGAAATCAGAAAAGGGAATGGAAAATTTATAGAATTAAAAGGTGTGTCCGGACATAATTTAAAAGATGTTAGTGTGAAATTTCCTTTAGGTAAATTAATATTGGTTACAGGAGTAAGCGGTAGTGGAAAATCTACCTTGATAAATGAAACGCTTTATCCATTGCTCAGCACTTATTGTTATCATTCAAAAGCCCAGGCATTGGCTTATAAAAGTATTAAAGGATTAGAAAATATCGATAAAGTAATTGAGATAGATCAAAGCCCGATAGGGCGTACACCACGTAGTAACCCCGCTACTTACTGTGGATTTTTTACAGATATCAGAACTCTATTTGCGGCTGTGCCAGAATCAAAAATAAGAGGATACAATGCCGGTCGTTTTTCATTCAATGTAAAAAGTGGGCGATGTGATGTTTGTGAAGGCGGCGGTATGCGGGTGATAGAAATGAATTTTTTACCCGACGTATATGTGCATTGTGAAAAATGCAATGGGAAACGATACAACCGGGAGACTTTGGAAATAAGGTATAAAGGAAAATCAATCAGCGATGTATTGAATATGACGGTAGATGAAGCAGTGGAGTTTTTTAGTGCTGTGCCATTTATTTACCGTAAAATAAAAGTACTGCAGGAAGTTGGTCTCGGTTATATTACTTTGGGCCAAAGTGCTGTAACCCTTAGCGGTGGAGAAGCACAGCGAGTAAAGTTGGCAACGGAATTAGGTAAAAGAGATACAGGTAAAACAATTTATATTTTAGATGAACCAACAACGGGTTTGCATTTTCAGGATATACAGCATTTGCTGGATGTGTTGAATAAATTAGTAGATAGAGGGAACACAGTTTTGGTGATAGAGCATAACCTGGATATGATAAAAGTAGCAGATCATATTATTGATATTGGCCCTGAAGGGGGTAGTGGAGGCGGAGAAATTTTATATGAGGGTACACCAAGAGACATGGTAAATGTAAAAGAAAGTTTCACAGCTAAATATTTAAAAGAAGAATTTAAATAAGGACAAATGAGTATAGATAATCCAGGTGGTTTTTTTAGCGCAGATGATTTTAAAAAAGATGAGAATTCCTGGAAGCCAATAAGAATCTATGGTGAACTTTTATACAAAAAGAGTGTGGATATACTTAACCTGGCTAATACTATCTGCGACCTGCTGGATGATGAAATGACCAAAGGATTGATAATACAGAATGCCATGGTGATACCGGCAAAGATCCGCTCTACAATGGCTATAGATGAAGTATATAGCCTCGTAATGGAAAATGCAGTTATCGTAAAGGTAAATATCTGTGAACTAAATGCACAGCTTTGGGCATGCGAAGAAATTTATGGAGTTGAAAAAAAGTATATAGATGTTTTAAGAGAAGAAATAGAAGCTTTTAAAAAAATATTTATTGATTGGGTCTCTTCTTTTGATAAGGCCAATGATCACCCTGATGAATGGCATTTATTTAATGATCCAAATGATTTTCCGGACGATGCTGATTCTTGATGTAAGATTAACGATATAATAAAAGCCCCATTTAAGGGGCTTTTATTATAAATTGTTTTTATTAAATAAGGCACAGCATGTTAACGAAATCATCTTGTGGTTTCAGGGATAACCAGCATATAAAATTATACGTTGAACTTCCCGGGGGTTTAACTTCTATTAGATACTATGCACTTATTTTTTCATCAATCATAACTAAAGAAAAATCAGTTTAATAAAAATGGGGGCATCTTGTCTGCCTGGCACTGCGTCGCTCTTCACTGTTGCTATAACCTAACTTTACTCCAAGCTTTACCACAAAAGAAAAATAAGCATCCATATTATTTGAATTGCCACGCTGCGTTCCTGGCGGATAACGGTTTACACCTGGTGTTACAATTCCAACTGTCTTATCAGCAATTTTTGCTGCTATAGCAGCATTTGCAGGGCTCAGGTTTGCATAAAAATTATTGGGGTCTATGTAAGTTGTGCTTACATCATCAATATAATCGGTAAATGTTTTTCTGTATAATAATTCTACGGCAGTACTTACCTTGTCGCTCAATCTTATTTTTAATCCACCACCCATCGGGATATTTAATTGAGTAAGATTGTAAGGCTTTTTATCCGGATACTGAGGAAAACCTTCTCCTTCTGTATGCAAGGGATGTAATTTATACCAGGTTTTATTTCCGTTAACATCGGTAATAGAGCCCTGTGGATCAAAATGAAAAAGGCCTGCTCCTATAAATCCATAAGGCTTTATCATAGGATCGTAATCATCATACTTTTTAAACATCATAGTAGGGTATATTTCAATTGCGCCATATACTTCCCACATGTTACTTTTAAAATCGAGGTTACGTTGTT
This sequence comes from Ferruginibacter sp., assembly GCA_039918155.1. Taxonomy (GTDB): domain Bacteria; phylum Bacteroidota; class Bacteroidia; order Chitinophagales; family Chitinophagaceae; genus Ferruginibacter. The sequence goes on along the minus strand of JBDSIB010000021.1, from coordinate 19,449 downwards.
TGCGCCATAGTTCGTCTACACCTTTTGTATCAATAATATTATCTCTTCCTTCTACATAGGTATATTGAGCTGCTACTCTAAGGCCTATCCAATCTTTAGGATAAATAGAAATAAAAGCGCCTTTCATTAACTTGGTAAGAGGGAAATTAATGTCTTTGATAAAGTGTGTTCCTTTACCGGCGTTGCCGCCAAGGTCACCTAAAAAGAAAGTAGGACCAAAATTAAGCCCGGCTTCAATTTTGACCTTATCTCCACCAAACATTAAATGCTGTGAGTAAGATTTTGTGAACAGGCATGTGCACAAAAGAAACAACAAGGGTTTACCAACTAAGTTGGGTAAAGTTGATTTCATCAGGAATCAGTTTTAGTCTTTCTACAGAAATTGGATAAACAAACATTAAGCTTGCTATCAACTAAAACGGAACCTTTTCCTAAATATTGTTTGACAACCGGTTATTTTATGTGCAGCATCTCGGCATGCGGTATATTATCTTCCAGGTAATGCTCACTTACCTGCTTAAAACCGAGGTTCTTATAAAAATTAAGCAGGTAAACCTGGGCGCTGATCCTTATGTTTTGATCTGGGAATAATTTGTAACAATATTCTATACCTTCTTTCATTAATATTTTACCAATACCGGTTTTTCTAAAATAAGTATTAGTACAAACTCTGCCAATACTTGGTTCTGTGTAAGAAACTCCGGGAGATAATATTCTTAAATAACCCACCAGTAAATTATTTTGCCAACCACACAAATGCATTGCTGCCTGGTCTTTATCATCTGTATCTAAGTACACACAATTTTGCTCAACCACAAAAACTTCACTGCGTAATTTTAAAATCCAATAGAGTTCTTCAACCGAAAGATCCATAAATTTTTTGCACTCCCAATTAGTATCTGCCATAAATGTTGCGATGATTTTTAATAATTATATTTCTTACCCCATCTTTCTTTTAAAAATTTTCTTGTCTCTTCTTCTCTTACATTTTTTTGCGGCGAGTAAAATATTTTACCTTCCAAAATATCGGGTAAGAATTGTTGCAGCACAAAATTATTATCATAACTGTGAGCATATTTATAATTTTTGCCATAGTCCATTTGCTTCATCATTTTTGTAGGCGCATTACGAAGATGTAATGGTACTGGTAGATCACCATCCTGTTTTACGGCGGCAGATGCAGCGGCAATAGCAACTGTAGCAGAATTACTTTTTGCAGAAGTTGCCAGGTAAATAGCGCATTGCGACAAGATCAAATTGCTTTCCGGATAACCGATCATGTTCACTGCCTGGAAAGTACTTGTGGCCAATAGTAAGGCATTAGGGTTTGCATTACCAATATCTTCACTGGAGAATATCAACATACGCCGGGCAATAAATTTTACATCTTCCCCGCCTTCGATCATTCGTGCCAGCCAATACACAGCACCGTTAGGATCGCTGCCACGCATACTTTTTATAAATGCAGAAATAATATCATAATGCTGTTCCCCCTTTTTATCGTACAAAGCAATGCGCTGTTGAGCAATTTTCATTACTTCATCATCAGTTATCACAGCATTTTTTCCGAGCGCATCTGTTACCAATTCCAGCAGGTTCAATAATTTCCTGGCATCGCCACCGGAGATCGTTATTAATGCACTTGTTTCTTTAAGCGTAATATTTTTTTTGCTTAAAATATCATCTTTTAAAATTGCATCCTGCAATAATTCCTTTAGTTCATTTTCATCCAAAGCCTTTAAAACATACACCTGGCAACGGCTTAGCAAAGCGCTGTTCACTTCAAAAGATGGATTTTCAGTGGTAGCACCAATCAATGTGACAGTTCCTTTTTCTACTGCACCAAGCAATGCATCCTGTTGGCCTTTATTAAAACGATGAATCTCATCGATAAAAAGAATTACACCTGTTTGTATTTTTGCAGCCTCAATTATTTCTCTTATTTCCTTTACGCCGGATGAAATAGCACTCAATTGATAAAAAGGTTGCTGCAGCGTTTGTGCTATAATGTTAGCAATGGTTGTTTTGCCCACGCCCGGTGGTCCCCATAAGATCATTGAGGGAATTTTTCCGTTCTCGATTGCCGTACGCAAAATACTTCCTTTGCCGGTCAGGTGTTTTTGCCCGGTCAGTTCATCTAAAGTATTTGGCCGCAGCCGCTCTGCAAGTGGTGCAATGTTCATTGGTTAAAGGTACGCCTGCACAGGTGTTTTATAAAAGCAAAAAATAATCATTTGAAGCCAGGCAAACTTTCTTTACTCAACAGTGGACCCGCTATCCGTTACAAGCCGCCTGCGGCGGGCTTTTCACTACTATCGGGGCTAAAAAATCCAGCAGTATATTTTTATGGCATCATTTATAATGCCTGTTGCATAATCGTAGGGCTAAAAAAAAAAAATACAACTTCTCAGGTTTCACCTGCCTCTATACTGCTGAAGTAGTGCATGCTGGAAGGTGTTAGCAACTTGGCATCAAAATAAATACCTGCCAGCGGGTATATAAAATAAAACGTAATTTTTTTTATCTTCAAATAAATTTAAATATATGAAAGCAACTATTCTCGTTATATTTTCAGTTTTGTTTTGTGCTATTTCCTATTCCCAAAGATCCGAACGCCTGAACATAAAAAAAGTAAGGAGTATTATAGAGGGTTGGAAAAAAAAAGCTAATAAAGGCGATTTAATTTACATGATAAGGCTGGCAAAATTTTATAGTGATGGATATTACGAAGAAAACAAAAAGGATGAATCATTTTGCAATGGCAACAGTCAGGAAAAGTGGGCAAATATGGCGGCAGCAACCGGACAGGCAGAAGGCTACACTATTTTGGGTGACTTTTTTAAACATGCTAATATTTATGATTATAGAAACGATTCTGCAATTTTATATTATCGCAAAGGGGTAATTCTTGGCAGTAATATAGCCGCTAATAACCTGGCCAATATGTATGAAAAAGGCTATGATCTTGGGCGCTACAATAATTTAGTGCCTCCAAATTTAGACTCAGCATTTAAATACTACCAACTGGCAGCAGCTATGAACAACCCTGAAGCTAATTATAAAATAGGCCGTATGTACCTCTTGTCCACAGATATGCAGAAGCATGACGCAGCCATCAAATATTTCAAAATGGCCGCTGACAATAGCTTTCAACCGGCAATAGATGTTTTGGATGATTACAATACAGCAAAAGATATTCCTTATGAAAGAGCTATTGCCGCAACACAGGTTGGAAAGGATACCGCTGCATTTAAATTGGTAAAAATTGCTGCCGAAATAAATAACTCTGTACCCGCAATGTGCATGTTGGGGCATAGTTATCTCAGGGGGAAAGGCGTAGGCACTAATTATGAACTGGCAGTTTATTGGCTGCAAAGGGCCGCAGATGCAGGTTTAGGAGAAGCAGATTATTGGTTAGGCAGTTATTATTATGAACAAAGAAGGGACTTTTCTAAAGCAATCACTTATTACCTTAAAGCGGAAAAGGAAGGATACCAGGCCGCAACTTATATGCTACCATTGGTAAGGAATGATCTCAAAGACAATATTCATGATGCTAACAGAGAAGCAGCAAAAATTGCCCAAAGACAGGAAGAGGCAAAACACAGTGCACCAAATGATCCAAAATCTGATCAATATCATTCCACTAAAGTTAAGACCGTTCATTGGTGTTGGGACTGTGAAGGAACAGGAAAAATTTATAACGTTTATGGCGGTAAAAAACTAAGTTCATGGCATGCTTGCGGTGCATGTAACGGGAAGGGATACACTGAGTAGCCGAAGCCATTAAATTTAAAAAAATGGTAGAATATCAGCCAGTAATACTGGCCTTTGCTCATCATCAATATTTATAATAATTGTGTAGCCGTGAGACCCACCGGCTTTTACCATTGCATTAACCAGCGTTCGCTGGTCGCTTATTGTTTGATGCCCGGTTTTTTCATCCCATATTTCTTTTGTAGAGAGACAGCCTTGCGTAGGCGGAATAGGGTAGTATGGCTGGGCATGATAATACTCCGGATTAATGGTAGTGCCATGTGCAATTATTTCTGTGCGGCCGGCTTTGCCTGCATAATATGTTTGATAAATGGGATAATAATTTTGCCAGTCTTTTGGTAACAGTTTTTTATACAGGTTTATATTCCAAGAGGTATCAGTTAAAGAACTGTCATTAAAAAAACGACTCTCTTTTGTTTTAAATGGCATGCTTAACTGGATGTTTGGAGTAGGACCAATAAAGCTGCTGCGGCTTACATCGAAGCCATCCATTCTAAAAATACCTTCAGGCGTATTGCCATTGCTGATGTAGCCGGGCATATTGCTCATGCTGCGTGCCAGTTGGGCTACTGCAAACAACATTTTTGTACTGTCATCTTTTATAAAATTTCCATTGGCATCCCGAACAATTACAAGGCCCGGGTAGTTCCTGTTCTTTCTTTGGAAACTGATCAATAAAACCTGTCCCGGCAAATAATTCTTTTGCAAAAAACTTTTTACATCTGGTACTGTATCTGGGTTTTTAAAATGCAATAATTGATATTGTAATTGTTGTAGAATAGCATTGTCGGGGTCTTGCTGTAATTGTTGTTGCGTTTTTACTGCTAAAAAATTAATGTCTTGCTCGCCCTTATTGCTTTGTAAAATATAATTGGCACACATTGCAAATAGCTTTGCATCCGTTGTCTGCGAAAGCAAAAATCTTGTTTGCTGATAAAATATTGCTGGATAATTACTGTACACTAAAGCTATCATGGCTCTTTGAAAACTTACCGAGCGGCTGTTCATTTCTTCAATGCCTTTTTCTATGCGGCTGTTGATCCAGGGTGATTTATATTTCAATAATTCTATTGCATTAAAAGCATCCTGCCAGTTGTCTTCGGTAGAATCGGTTAAGGGAAGCGATAAATTTTTGTTGATGCTAATTTGTACAAGATTACGATACAGCGTTTCCCTGCTGGATTTTAAAACATCTTTAAAATACAAATTTTGAGAAATAGCAGAGAAAGAAATTAGTAATAATAAAAATACAAAAGCCCCTTTTTTCATTTTACAAAGTTAACTGAAATCAATTTTCATTTTATGGAACAGTGGCAGGGATAAACAAAATTTTAGCGATTTGTCTGTAATAAAAAATGCCACCCGGTTGAGGGCGGCATTTTTACAAAACAAATCATTAATTTATTCAAAAATTACTTTTCGTACTTCTCTTTTATTTGTCGCCTGGTTAGCTATTTGCAGAATATATGTTCCACTTGCAATATTGCCTCTTTCTAATTTCACAACTTGTGATGGAGCAATATTTTTCGCAACTACTTCCCTTATTATTTTTCCTGCAGCATCAAAGAGCGTTAATTGATAGTTGCCTTTTGAATCATCAGCAAACTGAATATTTACAAAAGTATTTCCTGGTGTTGGATACACAGTTATTAATTCATTCGCCCTTGATTTTAATACAATTGTATTGCTGTAATTGTACACTCCATTTTGATTGATCACTTTTAGCCTGAGGTAATAAACGGGTTGTGTAAGATTGAACAGTGTAGAGCCATAACTGTTATTATAAAGATTCTTAGCCGCTACGTTATCATATTTTGTAAACTGAATATTATTGGTACTGTATTCTACCTCATAGCGGTTAAGGTTAATCTCATTTTCAGAAACCCATCTCAGTACGATATTATTACCCGAACGTACACCTGTAAAATCCAGTTTAGACAGAGGTAATACTGATGCCGTACCCACCGGTATTATGTAATTGGCGGTATTGCTTAAGTTATTGCTGTTATCAAAAGCTGCATAGTTAAATATTACATTACCATTATAAGTTGCTACTGGAGTAAATTGTAAACCGGCGATTTGTGTTGGCGTAAGTATAATACCACCGGGATTAGCAATAAGTACCGCACTGGTTAAGCTTGCAAAGCCACCGGTACATGTTGCTCCATTTGGTATCGGCGGACACGGCACGCTTATAACTCCCTGATTTGCTGGTGGTACACTTGTGATCAGGTAACTGCTGATAGTTCCATCTGCATCCGAACTATTCAGGCCCGGTATACTGGTTGGGCCACTTGAGTTTACCAATTTCGGTGCAATAACATCTGTCGAAACCGGATTTAAACCTGTTACAGGAATAATGTAAGTAGCCGTATTACTGGTTAATCCTGCATTATCTGTAACATGATAATTAAAAATTACATTGCCGGTATAAGTTCCGGATGGATCAAAACGCAAGGTTGCCATTTGTGCAGGAGTAATAACAATACCTCCAAAATTTGCAGCAAGTACTGCAGGAGTAAGATCTGCAAAACCTCCTGTACAGGTAGCACCTATAGGTGTTGCAGGGCAAGAGATACTTAATACACCTTCAGAAGTTGGCGGCACAATATCAATTGTATAACTAACTACGGTACCATCAACATCAAAACCCTGAAGGCCTGGTATTGCTGTGGCACTATTTGATAAAGGCATTGCAGGTGCAATTACCGGATTAGCAACGGGCTGAAAGCCGGTAACCGGAATAGTGTAATTCGCAATATTACTTTGTACACCACTGTTATCTGTATTAAAATATGTAAAGCTTGATGTGCCTCCAAAACCTGCTGTGGGATCAAATCTTAATCCTGCTATCTGTGCAGCATTTAACACAATTCCGTTAGGATTAGCGGCAAGTACAGCAGCAGTTAGGTTTACAAAACCGCCGGTACAGGTACCTCCGACAGGAGTAGGCGGGCAAGGCATGCTTAACACGCCTTCGTTTGCCGATGGCAATGATGTGATGGTATAGTTTGCTACAGTTCCATCAGGATCGGTTCCTGAAAGACTTGGTATTGCAGTAGCTCCATTGGTATTAAGCATAGCAGCTGCATAAATATTATTTGCAACTGGTGGTAAATTACCAACACCTGATATCGGAATATTATAATTTGCATTATTACTTATACTGCCTGCATTATCGGTTGCAGTATAGTTAAAAGTTACAAGTCCTGTATAATTTATTGCAGGGTCAAATTTTAACAAACTAACCTGTGCCGGAGTAAGCACCTGACCAACAGTGGTAGCTGTTCCACTTAGTGATAATATTCCGCTTGCTGTTGGTGGTAATGATGTAATGGTATATGAACTTATTGTTCCATCAGCATCAGTAGCACTTAGTGAAGACAAGCTTGTAGCCCCATTTGTATTTGGCATTGCAGCTACTGTAACATCATTTGCCACCGGTGGAACATTGCTAATACTTATTGTATAAACTGCGGGGTTGCTTACATTTCCATTATTATCTATGCTATTATAGTTATAAGAGAGTACGCCTGAAAAACCTGTTGCAGGAGCAAATCTTATACTTATTGCCTGCGCTGGTGTAAGAGAAATTCCACCCGGATTAGCAGCTAAAACTGCAGGTGTAAGATTTGTAAAACCACCGGTACAGGTAGCACCAGTAATATTTGGCGGGCATGAAACACTTAATGTGCCTTGTGCTGCTGTAGGTAAAGTTGTAATCACAAAATTTGTAATTGTACCATCTGCATCTGAGCCTGATAAAGGCCTGATACCAACTACTGTAGAATTTGGCGGAACTGAAGTATTGATATTAACTGCAGTTGGGGAAACATTTACAACAGGAATAGTGTAAGAGGCAATGTTACTGAGCAAACCACTATTATCTTTTGCCGTATAATTAAATGTTGTAGTTCCTGTAAAAGTTGCTACCGGATCAAAACGCAGGCTGGTAGCTTGCGTTGTATTAAGAACTATTCCGCCCGGGTTTGCTGCCAACACTGCTGGTGTAAGGTCTGTGAAACCGCCAGTGCAGGTACCACCTGTAATATTTGGCGGGCAAGAAACACTTAATATTCCCTGCGCTGCTGTTGGTACAGAAGTAATGGTAAAACTTGTTACCGAACCATCAAGATCTGTTGCAGATAAGGAAGGTATAACGGTTGCGCCTACACTATTATTTAAAGATTGTGCAAATATATTTTCTGCCAGTGGCGGCCTCACAATAGTTGCAGTTGCCGAAACAGGTATTGTATAATTAGCAGTGTTACTTATGTTGCCACTGTTATCAGTTGCATTATAGTTAAACGTAGCATTTCCTGTATATGCTGCGTTTGGAGCAAATTTAAATGCAGCAATTTGTGTAGCTGTTAATGGAATACCAGAAGGATAATTGCCTAGTACAGTAGCAGTAAGGGTTACATAACCTGCTGTACATGTGCCACCAGTAAGGTTCGGTGGGCATGGAACGCTTAAAACGCCCTGTGCTGCCGTGGGTAAAGTTAATACATGGTAACTGCTGATCGTTCCATCTACATCAGACGAATTTAGTCCCTGTATTGACGTTGCTCCATTGGTATTAGGAATAGAGTTCTCCATTATATTTACAGATACAGGCGGCTGTGCTGTTACAGGCAAAGTGTATGTTGCAGTATTGCTGAAAGTACCTGAATTATCTATAGCATTAAAAGTAAAAGCAGCGTTACCAGTGTAATTAAAAACCGGGTCAAACCTCAATGCACCCGCTTGTGCTGGCGTAAGTGGAATACCAGAAGGATTTGCTGATAAAACTGCTGAAGTTAAATTAGTAAAGCCTCCAGTACAGGTACCTCCAGCGATATTTGGCGGACAAGGCACACTTAATACACCGGCTGCTGCCGCTGGTATAGTGAGTACATTAAATGAAGCAATTGCGCCATCAGGATCAGAAGCAACCAGGCCAGGAATAGCTGTAGCAGCATTACCCTGTGGCATGGGCGTATTTATAAAATTACTTGCCAATGGAGGTAAACATTTTGAGCCATTAAAATTTATAGAAATTGGTGTGGCGTCTTTTGTTGAATAAGTATTTGGATTATTTGATGGTTCATTTGGCCCCCCCAGAATTACTGAAACACCTTTTAAATAAGCCTGTTCATATATAGTAGTGGGAGCTGAAAAACGATTTGCGTCTACCCGTACAGTTAAGTTAAAGATATTTGTACCGGTTGGAATATTCATTCCGGTAACATTGATAACGTTATTAATACCACTACCAAAACTTGTGATAGCAACAGTAGCGCCTGTGCCATATACAGTTCTTAACTGTGTTTGCAAAGCTGCAGCTTGTGTGGTATAACTTATCCTGCTGTCCAGGGTATCACTAAAAGTAATATTTGTAATAGCTGCTACTGTATAGTTACGTACTGTAAAAGTATAGTCAAAGCTGTCCAGTCCGCATTTCTGAATATTTAAAACCGGAACGGAAGCTTGCCTGTCCAGGCCTAATCTGAAACTACACTCACATCCATCAGATTGAGAAACTGCAAGGTCAGGAATACCAAATTGGGAAATGGCACCTGTCGTTTTATTGATCGCAAAGATTCTGTCCTGGTTAGAACCTAATGTTGAACTACCATAACCAAAAAGTTCGCCTCTGTCATTAAAAAATAGGGAGCCCATTGTGTATGCTTGTGCGCCACCAATTTTAACAAGTGTAGGAGTTGCTGTTGAAATATTTGTTAGCTCATATAAGCCAACCACATTTGTAGCGGGTGCAGGGCTGGGATGATACCAACAATAAACCCTGTTATTTGTTGGGTCAATAGTTATATCTCCCCAGGTGACAGCGTCAGTAGTAGAAGGCAATCCGGTTACTGTTTTAGTAGAAACAAAAGTTGGTGTGCCTGAGCTAAGGTTAATAGTGTAAAGACTTACGGGGTTATTGCCGTTTTTTAAAATATACATTAAACCATTCTTATCTACCCCGGCATTATTATAATTTACATTGGCGGGCATTGCTGCTACAGCAAATTGAGTGTAACTATAATCTGCAGCTACACGTAGTAAAGTAAAAGTACTGCCATTCCATATTTGCGTCCATACGTAGCCGTTATATTGCACAGATGCATTTGTATTTTGTGCAGGAGTAAGAGTTCCCGGGTTGGTGATGGTAATATCGCCGGGGGCAAAGTTTACCTTACTCAGATACGTATTTGGTGATGGCGTAAACTGCCTGGTAAATAAGAAGTCGCCAGTGCAGGGAAATTGTGGCTGTGAAAATGCCACAGTGGACACCATGAGCATAATGCCCAGGAGTAAACGATTTTTCATGATAAGATAGATTCAGTGTGTGTTAAATACAAAAATTACATACGTATATGCATTACGCAGTCACAATAACGAAGAAGTATCCTTTCCTATTGTAAATTTTGTAGTAAAACTTCTATTTTTTTTAAAAAAAGGTATTCACATTAGTATTTATTAAAATACTGACACTGATTATTTTATCTATAAATCTTTCAAATTGAGTTTTATCTGTAACTCTTCAAATTGTTTTTCATCAATGGTTGAAGGGGCGTCTATCATTACATCCCGGCCACTATTATTTTTAGGAAATGCGATGAAATCACGAATGCTTTCGCTGCCGCCAAGGATAGAACAAAGCCTGTCGAAGCCAAAAGCAATACCGCCATGCGGAGGCGCACCATATTCAAAAGCACCTAAGAGAAATCCAAATTTATGTTGCTGTTCTTCTGCATCCATTCCCAATGCTGCAAACATTTTTTCCTGTAACTCTCTTTGAAAAATACGAATAGATCCACCGCCGATCTCATTGCCATTTAAAACCATATCATACGCATTGGCTTTAATATTTGCATAGGGATGTTTTAAATATTCTGCGACATTTTCAATTACAGGATTATTATTGATCATGGTTGCAATATCGGCAGGTTTTGGCGATGTAAATGGATGGTGACGGGCCACCCAACGATTTCCTTCTTCATCATATTCAAACAATGGGAAATCCAATACCCATAATAATTTAAAATCATCCGCTTTACGTAAACCTAATGTAGTACCTACGTACATACGCAGGTCGCTTGCGGCTTTCCGGGTGCGTTCTTCTGCACCTGCAACTATTAAAATAAGGTCACCGGCTTTTGCATTTGCAGCTTCTGCAATGGCTTTTAATTTCTCCCCATCGTAAAATTTATCTACACTGCTTTTGTATGTCCCATCTGCATTACATTTAATATATACCAATCCTTTCATCCCAACTTGTGGACGTTTAACCCATTCCGTTAGTTCGTCTGTTTGCTTGCGGGTGTATTCGCTGCAACCTGCGGCTGCAATAGCAATAACCGTTTCTGCTTCATCAAAAACTTTAAAATCAGCACCACCAATCAATGCTGATATATCTTTTTGTTCCGGGAATGTATGTGATGGAAATTTAAGATTACACAATTTCATATCAAAGCGGATATCCGGCTTATCGTTACCATAAGTCCACATGGCATTTTCCCAGGTCATGCGTTCTACCTGCTCTGTATAATCAATATTTTTTACGTCTTTAAAAATGCGTTTTATCAATCCTTCAAATGTTTGAAGAATATCTTCCTGCTCTACAAAACACATTTCACAATCTATCTGCGTAAACTCAGGTTGCCTATCGGCACGCAGATCTTCATCTCTAAAACATTTTACGATCTGGTAATAACGGTCGTAACCACTTACCATTAATAATTGCTTAAATGTTTGCGGGCTTTGTGGTAATGCATAAAATTGCCCGGCGTTCATGCGGCTTGGTACTACAAAATCTCTTGCACCTTCCGGTGTAGATTTTATTAAAAATGGTGTTTCAATATCCATGAAATTATTTTCATGCAAATAGTTTCTTGTGCTTCTGCCAACGGCATAACGTAATTCTAAATTTTTCTTTACTGCATTTCTCCGGAGATCCAGGAAACGGTATTTCATGCGCAGATCATCGCCACCATCTGTATCATCCTGTATGGTGAAAGGTGGTACTGCTGACTTATTTAGAATTTTGAATTTTGATATTAGAATTTCTATCTCCCCGGTCGGGATGTTTGCATTTTTATTACTGCGTTCATTTACGGTACCGGTAACCTGCAACACAAATTCACGCCCCAGTGGATTTGCATCCAGCTCTATATTCAGGCTCTCAGAAAAAAGTAATTGTGTAATGCCATACCTGTCTCTCAGATCCACAAAAGTAATGCTGCCAAATTTGCGTACGGTTTGCACCCAGCCGGCAAGGGTAACAGTTTCATTTTTATCGGTAAGCCTAAGTTGACCGCAGGTGTGTGTTCTGAACATGGTATTCAATATATTTTGAGGCGCAAAGATAAGTTGTGCAGCCTTTATGTGAAAAAAATCATCTATTTATAAATGAATATTGAAGACTATTAGCTAAAATTGACAATGAAGAAAATCTTTACCCTGATATTATTTATTCTGCCAGCCTGCATTTTTGCTCAAAACAGCTTGAAAGATATCCGAAAGCAAAGCTGGCAAAGCCTTGTGTTTTCAATAAACTCATCCGAGGCTGAGCAATATATTAAATGGGATTCTATACCTATTAATAATTTTTTGAATAGAGAACCGATAAAAACCTCTGATTTTCTTTTAGCTGATGAGGATGAGCTTCCTGTTGGAAGCTATATTGTACTTAAAGTAATAGATAATAATATTTCAGCCGCATTATTAAATATTTCTAACCTACGCTTAGTTGCGATCAATAATAAGAGACATCTACAATTAGAAGTAAGAGATAAGCAGGGTAATAACCTTACAAGTGCTAAGCTATATGTCAATAACAAGGAGGAGTCTTTTAATAAAGATTCAAAAACATTCTGGATAAAAGGACGCAAGCTGGAAGACGCTGAAGTAATTGTATATGCAGCTGGAGACACTTTGTTCTCTACATTGGATCTTAAGGATGATTATAATCGACTTGTTTCAGAACAAAAAAGAAATAATTACAAAAGCACAAAAATTTATAAAGTTCTTAATTGGTTGCCTTCAAAAATTGGTAATCTTTTTCAAAATACGGCAAAGAGGGAAAAGCCAATTGGAGCAAGAGGATATATTATTTTTAACCAGCCCAAGTACAAGCCTTTAGATACAGTAAAATACAAAGCCTACATCGTAAATAAAAAATGGAAACAATACCATGAAAATGTTGACGCATATATTAGCTATTATTATAAGAATAGAAGTGTTGAGCAATTGCTAGCAGAGCTTAAACCATTAACTCCAGGTGCATTTACAGGTCAATTTATTTTATCAGATACAATTCCCTCCGATATCAGCATTACGCTGAGCTTGAAAACTAAATCCAAAAAAAATGTAATTACTGACAGGGTAAAAGTTGAAGATTATGTTCTGGATGAAATAGGTTCGTACAATTTCCGATCACAAAAGGATACATACTTTAGCAAAGACAGTATGCTTTTTTTCGCAAATGCGAAAGATGCTAATGGCTTGAATTTACTGGATGCTACAGCCAGGTTACAACTAATTACAAATACAATCGATAAAACATACCAGGATAGTTTATTTGTAATTGATACTTTATACGTAGAAGAAAAAAAGCTGATAACTAATGGCGATACAAGGTTTGCAATCCCTGCTAATATTTTACCAAATGCTGATTTGAAAATAAAAGCGAAACTGATTTTTAAAAATTCTAATAATGAATTGCATGAAGAACAACAGGCAATAAGTTATAATTACTCCGCAAAAAAATTATTTATACAGCAGGATAGAGATAGTATCAGGGCATTTTATCTTGAAAACGGAATATCGAAAGAAGTAGCAGGTACCATGTACATGAATTATGAAAAAGAAGTTCCGATTCATTACCCCGCCAGTTTAAAAATTGACCCGGTTGCAGAAGATTATACTTTTTATTTTGAAAATACATCTGACACTCTAACAGCGAAAGAAGAGATTGATGATAATTACAGGCTTTCTTTCTCAAGAATAAGCAGCGGAGATACCTTAGGTTTTATTTTAAATAATCCTTACCGCATACCGGTATATTATACTATTCTCAATGGAAAAAAATTAATTACAACCGGGCAACAATCAAGTGAAGAAGTTACGTGGAAAAAAATAATGAAAGATAGAAGGCAGGCGTACCGTGTGTCCTGGCAATATTTTTGGGGCGGAAAAGAGAATTACTATACTGAAACCATAGGGCTGCTATATAAATTATTGAATATAAAAATAGATGCTTCCCAAAAGGTTTATCCCGGACAGAAAGATTCTATTAAAATTCATATTACTGATTATAAAGGAAATGCTGCAAAGAATGTAAACCTAACGGCAGTAAGTTATAACAACCAGTTTAAAAATGCGTCTGTTAAAGAACCTCCATACCTGGTTAAGTATAAGAGTCGCCATTTTATTGATAGAGAATCATTTGAAACTGATGAGGATATTTTTTTACAAAGAAAATATTTGCTTGGAAAAAATACTGAATGGATTAAAAAGTTTGGGTTGGATACTATGGTTTATTACAAGCTCTTATTTCCTTCTCAGAAATATTATGATGCGGTAACGCCGATTCAGAATTTTATTCCTCAGGTTTCTGTGAATGTTGTTAAAAAGGGAGTGCCGCAGGAGATATATTTATTATATATAAACCGGGAGTTGGTTTATTATAATGGCGTTACGGATAAGATGAATAATGCTTACGAAGCATATCCGGAAAATGTACAGATAGGTATAAGGCTGAGAGATAAATTTGTTACCATTGATAGCTTGTACTTTCAGCCAAAGTATAAACATGATATGAGTTTCGACATTGAAAACCTACCTGCACATTCAACAATTACAGATGTAAAAAATTACTGGGATACCAGGGAAATTAATTTGCTTGAACAAACGATCTGGCAAATGCAAAACGATTATCAAAATAATAATTCATACCTGTGGCAGGACAAAAAATTGGTAAAATTAAGTGGAAATAATGAGCATACAGCAGGACCGTTTGGAAGATCTGAAATGACTTTTTACAACCAGGGTAATTTTGATATCAGTTATAATTTTGAACCAGGATATCAATATAAAATTTCAAAGCAAATAATCAGGTTAGAGAAAAAATCATTGTTTCCCGCAAAGATCAAGAATATCTATTTACCAATTAAAAATTCAGCCGGGCTAAATTTAGGAGATACTCTTGTTGAACATCCTTATATATCATATCCCGTCAAAGAAAATAAATTTTTATTAGCCAATCGTGGAGGTTCAAATTATTATCGTAAAGCTGAAGGGCTGTCATACGGGAGGCTACAGCTAAATATGAATATTCCGAAAGACTCCATCCTTCGTTATATTATTTTAGAACCTTTGGATACTGCTAATAAGCGAATAATAATTGAGACAGATAACTACTCAAGAAATTTTGCTTCGATCTTACCCGGCGTTTATAATTTATTTTTCGCAACTAATAATTTATATGCTTATCAATATAAAGACATTACAATTAAAGCAGATGGTACCGAATTTATCAATATTGATTCGCCAAAGTTTACAAAGAATTTATTTACAGACAAATTGTACGTTGAAGCAAAGAAAAGTCTTGAATATCATGAAGAAGATAATTTACCCATAAAGGAGGACAAGCGGATAGAGAACCTGCCTTCCATAAGAACTGGTTCTGCAATGATCTCCGGAATTGTTGTAGATAAAAAAGGGCAAAATCCGATTGAAGGGGTAGCTATCAGAATACAAGGAAGCAGAACCGGAACAAGCTCAAATTCAAGTGGACAATTTAGCTTGAAAAATATTTGGCCGGGAGAATATATATTGGAAATTTCCGGCGTTGGATATGAGAAAAAAGAAGTAAGAGTAGAGGCGGATTCAGCAAATGCCGAAACATTGAGGCTACAATTAACTGCTTCTAGTTCAGCATTACAAGAAGTTATTGTAACGGCAATGGGTATAAGCCGTAAGAAAAGTTCGTTAGGTTACAGCACATCCAATATATCAGCTAATGAACTTACAAGTGGTTTAGCAGGTAAAATCGCAGGTCTTACTATTGATAATTATTCTGCATCTCCAGGGTTAGATGCAAGCATTCAGATAAGGGGAAACGCTGGTTTGAATGGTGATAATAAACTCTTATATGTTATTGATGGAATAGTTGTAGAAGATATTTCAAAATTGAGCCCGGATAACATTGCAAGTTTTTCAATATTAAATGGTTCTTCTGCAATTGCTTTATATGGCGCCAGGGCAATGGACGGCGTTGTAATCATCTCTACAAAATCGGGGGGCGGAAATGCACTGCGGAGCCAGTTTAGAGATTATGCTTTCTGGAAACCCAATTTCTTTACCGATGCAAACGGTAATGCATCTTTTGAGGTTACTTACCCGGATAATATTACCGGTTGGAAAACTTTTGTGATCGGTATGGATAAAAAAAGAAGAATGGGTAAAGCTTCCATCTTTACACAGGCGTATAAACCAATAGTTGCACAATTGAACCTGCCACAATTTTTACTGGAAGGAGATAGCAGTATTTTTATCGGAAAAAGTTTGAATCATACAGATGATAATTACTCTGTTAAAACAGAATTCATGATCAATAATATTTCTGCCTCTGCACAGCAAAAAGATCTTCCAGCGAATGCTTCAAATATTGATGAGCAAAGAATAATTGCTGAAAATACTGATACACTAAAAGTTGTATTCAAGTTGCAAACTACTACCAACTTTAAAGATGGGGAAGAGCGTAAAATACCGGTGTTTAAAAAAGGAATAGAAGAAGCTATTGGTAATTTTTGGGTATTGCAAAACGATACTACAATTGATTTCAAATCATCACCTTTAAATACGGAATTTAATATTTATGCTCAGAATAATACATTGGATGTATTGCTCCAGGAATTGGATCATTTAAAAGAATATCCATTTGCATGCATGGAACAAACAGCATCAAAAGTGACAGGACTGGCAATGGAGAAAAAAATTAAAGCACAATTAAAACAACCATTTAAAGACCAAAGAATTTTAGATAAATTGATAAGTAAAATTCAGAAAGCTCAGTTATTTGATGGCGGATGGGCCTGGTGGGAAAATGGCAAGGCAAATTTATATATTACCAATTATGTTGCAAATGCTTTATTGCAATTTAGAAGTGATCCACTTATTGAAACAAATATCCGTAACGCATTTTTATATCTTCAAAATCAATTGCAATTTTTAAACCGTAGCCAGGCATTAGCAACACTTTCCACATTAAGTGAAGGAAAGCATGAAATGAATTACAAAGAGTTACTTGATAAAATGCCTTTTGATTCTCTATCTCAACATGAGCAATGGCAGTATGTAAAAATTGAGCAACAACAGCAATTAAATTACCAGCAAGAATTGAAAAAATTATTTGATAAAAAAACAGAAACTATTTTAGGCGGTATGCATTGGGGTCAAAATAATTACAGTTGGTACAGTAATGATATTGCAACAACAGTAATTGCTTTTAATGTAATAAAAAATGATTCTAGCTATCGTCAGTTTACACTACCGGTCATTCAATATTTTTTAGAAAAAAGAAAAAATGGATATTGGGCAAATACAGTAGAATCGGCTACAATAGTAAATGCAATTCTGCCATCTATACTGGAAAAACAGAGTAGCTTTAGCCAACCGGCAAAACTTACATTTACGGGTGATACAAGCTTTGTAATTAATAAGTTTCCGTATAAGCTTGCAATTAAAAACAGTGTTGTAAGAAATATCAGTGTGCATAAAACAGGTGGCGGCTTAACATACCTGACAGCTTATCAGAAAATATTTAATCCATTACCACAGCCTGTAGAGGATAAATTTATAATTGAAACTTCTTTTCAAAGAAATTCAAGGACTGTAACATCAATCTCTTCCGTCGAAAAGATAAAAATGATCGTTAAGGTTAATGTTCTTAAAGATGCAGATTATGTAATGCTGCAGGTTCCTATTCCTGCCGGTTGTATTTACAGTAATAAGAATAATAAAGACTGGAGCGTATATAAAGAGTTTTATAAAGACAGGGAAATATTGTTCATAGAGTCATTACCAAAAGGCGAACATGAATACGAAATTGAATTAGAGCCACGCTATAATGGTACATACACTTTAAATCCTGCAAAGGCTGAACTTATGTATTACCCTGTTTTTTATGGAAGGAATGCGATGAAGAAAATTTCAATTGTGAAGTAAGTTATTTATTTATTAAAAACAAAAAAGCCCCAGCTTTCGCCAGGGCTTTTTTCGTTCATCACAAAGGTCAGTTTTTACTTTTCTTTTCATCCATCATTTCCATCAGCTTTACACCCAGCAAACCGTTAATGCCGCCATCGGTACCATTGCTGCCGCTAATTAAAATATCAGGTATCACTTTTATCTGGCCTTTGCCAATTTCTTCCGTGATCTTATAACGGGTAAAGTTATCTCCGCCCATTGCTTTCACCTGCAGTTCATAAGCTTCGGCAGTACTTTTACCCACGGCC
Source organism: Ferruginibacter sp. (assembly GCA_039918155.1). Lineage (GTDB taxonomy): Bacteria > Bacteroidota > Bacteroidia > Chitinophagales > Chitinophagaceae > Ferruginibacter. The sequence goes on along the minus strand of JBDSIB010000021.1, from coordinate 1,168 downwards.
ATTATTTTTTCAGCTTCAGCCAAACCTGTTTTGCTAATGCGTTCCGCATCTGCGCTGGCATTCAGTTTGGTGGCTTCTGCCTGGGCACCGGCCCTGGCTTTGGTAGCTTCCGCTTCTGCGTTTGCACGCTTTTTTGTAGCGGTTGCTTCTGCTTCTACCTGTAGTATCAAACTGTTGGCATCACCTTCTGCTTTTTTTACCATGGCATCTGCAGTACGTTGTGCAATCTCTACACTTTGCTGGGCTTTCACTATTTCTTTTTGCATGTCTGCAATCGCAGTTTCCTTTTCCATGCCCTGGCGTTTTTCCTGCGCCATACGCTGTGTGCTGTAGGTTTTTTCTTCTTCCTGTGCAATCTTTCTATCAGTCAATGTTTTCATTAATGATTCCGGCGGAACGATATCACCGATCAAAGTATCTACAGCATTTACATTGTATTCGTCCAGCACTGCTTTCATATTATCTTTTGCAGCCTGTTGTCTTTCTTTACGGGTGCTTAAGAAAGCGATCACATCACTGTCCTGCGCAGAGTTACGGAAGTAGTTACCGATAGTAGGTTCCAGCACCTGGCTCACCAGGTTGTTCATGCTACCAAAACGTGCAATTACTTTTGGCGCTTCGTTGGCAGGTATGTGAATGATCTGTGATACATCCAAATTGAAAGGAAAACCATCCTGTGAACGAACCGTGATTGTGCAAAGGTTTTTATCTAATTGATGTGCTTCACTTCTTGTATTTGCCCAGTTCAATACCAGGTTTGTTGTTGGCACCAGTTCTACTTTCATAATGTATTTATTGAAAGGGTATTTACCCGGACCATAAGGCTCCATCCATACACCACGCTGACCTTTGCTTACAATATTACCATGCTTAAAACTTTCGCCGGTAAGATCTTTACCATCCTGGCCAATGTAAGAAATTACCACACCCACATAACCAATCGGCACATCCGTCATCGGCACTTCTTCAATTTGAATGGCCCACGGATTTATGTTGTAACTACCAGCCAATACTATAGACGGTTGCAAACCTCTGTTACCATCATGCTGTAAAAAAGTATCAAAGTCCTGGAAATTATTATGTCCTTCAATAAATTTACCGGCTATCTGGCCACTCTCAATCGGCTGTCCGTCCAATGTGGTAACAATGCCCACCATGTTCTCATGTA